>JAUZFQ010000168.1 GCA_030838445.1 Pyrinomonadaceae bacterium
GACGATTCACGATTCACGGCTTTTCCAACTTGTCACTTGTCACTCGTCACTGCTCTCAATAGCTCTTGATGATGACGACCGTCTGATCGTCGTCGCGCTCTTGGCCGCTTGTCCAGTTGTCTACTTCGGTGAAGATCAGGCGGCGTATTTCGTCGGCCGTCTTGTCGCGGTTCTGGCGGACGAGGTGTGCGAGGCGGTGTTCGGTGTACTCTGCGCCGCGCGGGTTGTCGGCCTCGCTGATGCCGTCGGAGTAGATGACGAGCACGTCGCCGCGTTCGAGCGTGGCGCTCGCTTCGGTGTAGCGCGCCCACTCGAACGCGCCGAGCACCGTCCCGCCTTCGGTGAGATGTTCGATTGTCCCGCTAGCGCGGACGAGCAGCGCGTCGTTGTGTCCAGCGTTGGTGTAGCGGAGTTGGCGCGAGTCGTCGTCGTAGAGCGCGATGAAGAGTGTGGCGAAGCGGTTCGAGTCGGTGCTGTGGCAGAGTTGCTCGTTGATGCTCGCGGCCATCTGCTCGACGGCGCACGACACGTCAACACCCGTCACGCCGCAGGGCATCTCGACGCCGACGCTGCTGCTTTGCCCGCCGCCGAGCGTCGTGGCTGCGGTGGCGGCGCGCGTGGCCGCGCGCATGCGTTCGGCGAGGATGGTCGCCTGCGCGCGCAGAGAGGCTTGCAGGTTCGACATGACGAGCGCGGCGGAGATGCCTTTGCCCGCCACGTCGCCGAGCGCGAAGGCGACGAGGCCGGGCGCGATCTCGACGTAGTCGTAATAGTCGCCCGCCACGCCGCGCGCCGCGCGACACTCGCCGACGATCTCCGCCCCCAACAGGCGCGGCACTTTGCGCGGGAAGAGTTGCGCCTGCACCTCGGCCGCGATCTCCACTTCGCGCTCCAACCTCTCGTGTTTGACGCGCTCCTGCAACAGCGACTCGATGTTGGCCGACATGTCGTTGAAGGCTTCGGCGAGTTCGCCGAGTTGGTCGCGCGAGCGGACGCGGACGCGGTGCGAGAAGTCGCCGCGCTTGATGAACTCGGTCGCGCGGTAGAGTTTGTGCACCGTGCCCGTGACGGCGCGCGTCAGCCACGCGGCCGACAGCAGCGCGAGCAGTTCGAGGATGAGGAAGACGACGGCGACAAGCAGGAACGTCCCCTGGAAGAACTTGCCGAGTTCGTTCTCCTCGAAGAGTTGGTTCGCCATCGCGAACGCGGAGAACTTACAGAGGAACGCGCCGCGCTGCGACACCGCGCCGTCCGGCCAACTCGTCGCCGGGAGCACGATCATCGAACTCGTGTTCACCTCGTCGCCCAACTGATCCCGGCGGAAGTCTATGACGATGCGGCGCGCGCCCTCTGCGAGTTCGATCTGCCGCTCCTCGTCGCGGTTGGTTTGCCGCACGCCCCGCGCGCCGATGGAGATCGAACTGCCCCACCAGCCCCGGTTGAAGTTGATGGCGGCGATGTCCGCGCCGAGGAAGAACGGGTGGACTTGGAGGTCTGTGTTCAAACGCAGTTGCTCGACGAAGACGCGGCTGACCGGCATGACGAACAACAGCGACACCTCGCGGTCGCCGTCGCGTGCGCGCACGAACGCGCGCATCGAGGGCGTGCCGAACGCTTCCGTAGGCGACGCGGGCGGCACGTAGGCGAAGCCGCGCCACTCGTCGCGCGCGCGCAGCCACGCGGGCAGCGGTGCACCGACCGGCGTCTCGTCGCCGCCCACACCGCGCACGCGCACGTCGCGCGGCTCGCTCGTAAACTGCGCGGGCTTCGTTTCGTCCACACGGCCGCCCGCGCCCGCGCTCCACACGGCCACGCGCGCGCCCGGCAAAGACGGTTGAAGCAGCGTGACGCGTTCGTCGAGCCAGGCCTGTTGCGCGGCGCGGTTG
The DNA here is from genome assembly GCA_030838445.1 of Pyrinomonadaceae bacterium. Classification (GTDB taxonomy): domain Bacteria; phylum Acidobacteriota; class Blastocatellia; order Pyrinomonadales; family Pyrinomonadaceae; genus JAIVJZ01. The sequence continues at coordinate 1,887 of JAUZFQ010000168.1, forward strand.
CTGCTGTCACCGTTGTTTTGCGGCAGGCGCAGGAAGGCTTCGGCGAGCGTGCGCGCGTTGGCGTGCGCCTGCGTCTCTTTGTCCACGAGTTGCACGCGGACGATGCGGTTCATCACCTGACTCAAGCCCACGAAGTAAACCATCGCGGCCAGCGTGATGAGCAGCACGATGGGCGTCAGCCCGACGAACAGATAGGTGATGACCAGACGCCTTCTGACGCGCCACATCACGCGCCGCTTCAACCAGCGCAGGCCGACGAGCGCGTAATACGCCGCCGTGAAATAGATGAGCAGGAGCGCGACCGGGAACACGCGTCCGACCAGGCCTTCGCGGTAGAAGCGACTGTTGTGAATCAGCAACCAGACGACGAACAACGCCGCCGACAAGACGGCTGCGTGCGGCATCACGCGCCGCAGCCACGCGCGCGTCCCTTCGATTGTTTGTTTCAGGCTCTCCATCTGATGCTGCAATTCGCGCCGTCTCAAGTTCCCAACTTGTACGTCCTCACCGCCGGGGGTGTTTCAGCCAGTTAAGACGGGCGCGGCGAGTCAAACGTTTCGCCGAACGCGGAACGATGAAGTGGGGAGCGTCAGTTGTCCGTGGTCAGTAGTTGTTCAAGACAGTCTTTAGTAACTCGCGTGGCCGCCACGTGCAACGGACAACTGACCACGGACAAGGAACAGGCTTTCCTTCCGCGTTCATCGTTCTTACTTCAACGTTCCTTCCGCGCCCCTGTTACGCTTCGCTGAGCGCGCGGACGTGGGCGCGCGCCGTCGCGCCGAGCGTCGCCAGATTGTAACCGCCTTCGAGGCAGGAGATGACGCGCCCTTTGCACGTGCTCGCCGCCCACTCCTTCACCGTGCGTGTCATCTGCACGAAGTCTTCGTCTTCGAGGAGCAACTGGCCGAGCGGGTCGCCCGCGTGCGCGTCGAAGCCCGCCGAGATGATGATGAGGTCGGGCGTGAACTTGTCCGCGATCTCTTCGAGGGCGGCGTCGAAGGTGCTGCGATGAACGCGCGCCGAAGTCCCTGCTTTCAAAGGGACGTTCAAGGTGTAGCCGCGCCCGCGCCCCTGCCCGTTCTCGCCGCGCGAACCCGTGCCCGGATACCAAGGGTACTGGTGCGCGGAGAAGAAGAAGACTTTCGGGTCGTCGTAGAAAATCCCCTGCGTGCCGTTGCCGTGATGCACATCCCAGTCAACGACGGCGACGCGTTCGATCTCCGACGGGTAGCGCGACTGCGCGTAACGCGCGGCGACGGCGACCGTGTTGAAGAGGCAGAAGCCCATCGCGTTTTCGCTCGTCGCGTGGTGGCCGGGCGGGCGCGCGGGCAGGAAGGCGTTGCGCGCCTCGCCCGACATGATCGCATCCACGGCGCGGCATGCCCCGCCCGCCGCGCGCAAGGCCGCGTCGAGCGAACGCATCGAGACGATGGTGTCGGCGTCGAGATAACCGCGCCCTTCGCTGACGGCGCGTTCGACGCGTTTGAAGTGTTGCGGCGTGTGCGCGGCCTGCACGTCGCCGCGCGGCGCGGGCGGGGCTTCGAGTTCCAGCAACGACGCCCACAACTCCGCGTCATCGCGCAGCGCATCCATCACGGCCACGTAACGCGCGGGGCTTTCCGGGTGGTTGTCGCCCGTGTCGTGCTGCTCGAACACGGGGTGGTGAATGATGGCCGTCTTCATAGACGCGGATTATGCGAGAGCGCACAATCGGAAGCAAGGGATGAAGGATGATGGATGAGGGATGAAGGGAAGACAGTCCGTTGTCAGTAGTCCGTTGTCCCTTGCTTGTGGCGACCACACAAATTGCTAAAGACGGGTTTTGAACAACGGACAACGGACAACGGACAAAGAACGAGTTTTCATTCATCCCTCATCCCTCATCCCTATCTGTACGGCTACCATGCGCGGCTGTAGTAAAACTCTCCCGGCGCGTGGTCGCGCGTGTGTGTTAAAGTGACGGGAAATTTGCGTTTTCACACGTCTTGCCGGGCGTCGCCTCGCGGAATAGGATTTGCACCACAAAGAGGGCGTGATGCGTCTCTCCCATAACCATTTTTCGGGAAGAGTTAATTATCAGGAGACATTTCGACATGAAAAGATTACTTGCAACTCTGGCGTGCCT
>JAUZFQ010000176.1 GCA_030838445.1 Pyrinomonadaceae bacterium
ACGACGAATAACTCAATTGCGGATTTCGGATTGCGGAATGCGGATTAAAAAACAAGTTGCGACTAACTGAGCATCTGCTTTTCAATCCGCATTCCGCAATCCGAAATCCGCATTCCGATTATGTTTCTCCAATTGCCCACACCTGCGCCCACAGCCGCGCCCACACCTCCTGCGCCCCCGGCCACGCTCACCGAAGTCTTCGCGCAGTTGCATGCCGACCTGATGCGCGCCCTGCCGGGGATGTTCCGGGGCGTGCTGGTGTTTCTCATTTTCTGGGTGGTGGCGGGGGCGGGGCGGCGTGTCATCGCGCTGGCCGCGCCGCGCGTGCGCGCGGACACGGGCGTCGTCTTGCTGCTGTCGAGAGTCTATTACTACGGCATCCTCATCTTCGGCACGGTCACTGCGCTCGGCGCGTCGGGCATGAACGTGAGCGCGCTCGTCACCGGACTCGGCCTGACGGGTTTCGCGCTCGGCTTCGCCCTCAAAGACGTGCTCTCGAACCTGCTCTCCGGCATCATGCTGCTGCTCTATCGCCCGTTCAACATCGGCGACCAGATCAGGATGGGCGAGTACGAGGGCGTCATCGAGACCATCCGCATGCGCGACACGCTCGTCCGCGCCGTGGACGGGCGGCTCATCGTCATCCCGAACACGAAACTGATCACCGAAGTCGTCGTCAACAACACGCACGCGCGCCAGCCAGACCCGGAAGCCAACGGGAGCGATGCCCGCCCTGCCACAATTCGCCCCGCTGCCGCCCGCGCCGCGTCGCCCGCAGACGCCGAGACGGAAGAATACTGGCAGCCCCCGCCGCCACAGTAATTTTACATTCTTAACGCAACCGCGCGCCCTCTCGAACGTATCTAAATAACGAACATCGGGAAGTTGACCCGCATTCGGTTGAGTGAACAATACGGGCATTTTTATCAACAGAGGTACAACTTATGAAAAACGACATTCCTACCACACAGCGGACGCCGCGCGGGTTGGCGCGGCTGGCCTGCGCGCTGCTGCTCTCCTTCGTCCTCGTCGGGTGCAACTCGGTCGGCTCGAAGGCGACGGAGATCACCAACCCGCAGGTTAATTTCGCGCCCGGCGCGTCGGCGACGACGGGCGCGGCCGCCGCGCAACAGAATTCTTACGCCGACGTGGTGGCGCGCGTCGCCCCGGCGGTCGTCACGGTGCGCTCCGAGCGGCGCGGTCGCGCGGGGCAGCAGCACCCGTTTCTGGACGACCCGGCGTTCCGCGAGTTTTTCGGGCAGCGCGTCCCGAACGCGCCGCAGACGCCGCGCCGTGAAGAGGGCTTAGGTTCAGGCGTCATCGTCACGGCCGACGGTTACCTGCTGACGAACCATCACGTTGTTGACGGCGCGGACGAGATCAGGGTCGAACTGGGCGACCGCCGCGTGCTGACCGCGAAAGTCGTCGGCTCCGACCCGCCGTCCGATCTCGCCGTGTTGAAGATCGACGCGTCGAATTTGCCGGTCTTGCCGCTCGGCGACTCGGACAAGGTGCGCGTCGGCGACATGGCGCTCGCCATCGGCAACCCGCTCGGCATCGGCCAGACCGTCACCGCCGGGATCATCTCCGCCAAGGAGCGCACCACTTCGGGCGTCGGCGACGGCAGCTTCGCCAACTTCATCCAGACCGACGCGCCGATCAACCGCGGCAACTCCGGCGGCGCGCTCATCAACACGAACGGCGAACTGATCGGCATCAATTCGCAAATCCTGTCGCCCACCGGCGGCAGCATCGGCATCGGCTTCGCCATCCCCTCCAACATGGCGAAGGGCGTGATGGAGCAGTTGGTCAAGAGCGGCAAGGTGCGTCGCGGCCAACTCGGCGTGCAGATTCAGGAAGTCACGTCGGACATCGCGGCGAGCCTCGATTTGAAAGAGGTGCGCGGCGTCATCGTGGGCGCGGTCACGTCGGGCAGCGCGGCCGAACGCGCCGGTCTGAAACAGGGCGACGTGATCACGGCCGTCGGCGGCGCGTCCGTCAACGACGTCAACTCGCTGCGCAACCGCATCGCCAGCACCGCGCCGGGCACGGACGTGTCGCTGACGGTGGTGCGCGACGGGCGCGAGCAACAGTTGAAGGCGACGCTCGGCGAGTTTACGCAGACCGCGCAGCGCGACGGCGAGCAGGGCGGCTCTGAGCCGGGCGCGGCAGTGACGGGCGAGGCGACCGGGAAACTCGGCGTCCGCGTCCAACCGCTGACGCCCGAACTCGCGCGCGAGTTCGAGTTGCAACCGGGCGCGCAGGGCGTGGTCGTGGCCGAGGTTGACCCGAACGGCCCGGCCGCCGACGCAGGCATCCAGCGCGGCGACGTGATCGTGCAGGCCAACCGCCAGCCCGTCCGTTCGGGCGTGGATTTGAACGCGGCCGTCGGGCGCACGGGCACGCGCCCCGCGCTCCTGCTCGTCAACCGGCGCGGCAACACGATCTTTCTCACCGTCAGGCCGCGCGCTTAAAAGTTCGACGCGCGAACCGCAACAGCGATAGCGGAGAGGACGGGGCGACACGCGCTCCCCCTCTCCGCTTTCTACTTTCAACGCCGCGTCTGAGTGTTGGTTTCTACTTTCGCCGTCACGGTTAACTGTCGGCCAAGTCGCTCATCACCAACTCGATTTGGTTTTCAACTTTCGCCTTTTTACTTTTGCCTTCCTCCGGGTGCTATACTTCGCACACTCCCGTAACTGACCGAGCGTAAATTTCGGAGTGCGTTAGACGCCTCCCGCGTAGACGAGTTTTCACCCGAAGATGTCTCTCAACGAATCGCCCGAAACTCCGCCGACGCCCGCGCCGCGCGGCCGTGCCGACGCCGTGCCGAAGGACGCCGCTGCCGTCATCCTCGTGCGCGAAACCGATGGCGACGACGGCGCGGTGCCGCAAGTCTTCTGGGCGCGGCGCAGCGAACGCCTCGCCTTCCTCGGCGGCTTCCACGCCTTCCCCGGCGGGCAGCGCGACGCGGAAGACGCCGAGACGCCCGTCGCAAACTCCGCGGACGCGGAAGAGGCGGCGATGATCGCGTGCGCCGCGCGCGAGTTGTTTGAAGAACTCGGCGTGCTCGTCGCGCGCGGCGCGGACGCGTTGACAAAGGGGCAACTCGCCTCCGTCCTCGACGACCTCGCCTCCGGGCGTATGACCTTCCCGCAACTGCTCGTGCACTACGGTCTCCACCTCGACGCGCGCGATTTCACTTTCGCAGGGCGTTGGGTGACGCCCCCTTTCAGCCCGCGCCGCTTCGACACGTGGTTCTTCCTCGCCCGCTGCCCGCGCAAGCAAGAGCCGCGCGTCCGCACCGCAGAGTTTGAGGACGGCGAATGGACGCGTGCGACCGAAGCGGTCGGGCGTTGGGAACGCTGCGACGCGCTCGTCGCGCCGCCCGTCCTGCACGCCTTGAGAGTTCTGAGCGGCGGCTTGACGGACGACGCCACCGAACGTTTCCTCGGCGTGCCGCAAGCGCGACGCGAACCCGTGCGCCGCATCGAGTTCATGCCCGGCTTCATCTGCTTCCCCCTGCGCACGCCGACGAAGCCGCCCGCCACGCACACGAACGCTTACCTCGTCGGCCACGGCGAACTCGTCCTGCTCGACCCCGGCTCGCCCTACGAAGACGAACAAGCCGCGCTCGCCGCCTGCGTGGACGAACTCGCGCGTGAAGGCCGCCGCGTGCGTGAGATTATCCTGACGCACCATCACCCCGATCACGTCGCGGGCACAGACGCGCTCGTCCGGCATCTCGGCGGCCGTGTCCCTGTGGCCGCGCACCAATTGACGGCGGAGAGCTTGCGCGGTCAAGTGCAAGTTGATCGCTTCATCGAAGACGGAGACGTGATCGAACTCGCGGGCGAGCCGACGCTTGCGCTCCGCGCAATGCACACGCCGGGACACACGCGCGGCCACCTCAGTTTTTACGAGGCGCGCACGCACGCGCTCATCACGGGCGACAACATCGTCGGCCTCGGCTCGGTGCTCATTGATCCGCCCGAAGGCAACGTGCGCGATTACCTCGCGTCGCTCGAACGCTACCGCGCGTTGCTGCCCGACGTGCGCGTACTCTTCGGCGGCCACGGCGCGGCGGTCGCAGCGCCGCGCGCCAAGATCGAGGAGTACATCGCGCACCGGCTCGAACGCGAGCAGAACATCCTCTCGGCCGTGCGCGCGGGCGCGCGGACGCCCCAAGAGATCGTCGCGCGCGTCTACACGGACGTGTCGCCGAAGGCTCACGCACTGGCCGCACGCGCGGTTGAGGCGCATCTGGAAAAACTCGTCGCTGACGAACTCGTCGCGCGCACGATTGAGGGCGATTACGTCGTGACGGACGCGAACGCCGCGACAATTTGACGCGCGCTTGAAGCGCAAGTCTCGTTTGTCGTCGGCGGCTCAAACTTCATCGAACATTCAAACCACAGGGGAAGTAATTTTAAAGTAATGTCACAGGCAAAAACTTTAGGCGAGTTGAAGCGGCAGAACTATCAAGGGCGCACGGTCAAAGACGAACTGCGCGCGAACCTCATCACGAAACTGCGCGCGGGCGAGCGTCTGTTCCCCGGCATCGTCGGCTACGACGAGACGGTCGTGCCGCAGATCACGAACGCCATCCTCGCGCGCCACAACCTGATTTTGCTCGGCCTGCGCGGTCAGGCCAAGAGCCGCATCATCCGCCAGTTGACGAACCTGCTCGACGAACAGATTCCCGTCATCGCCGGGTCGGAAGTCAACGACGATCCGTTCCGCCCGATCAGCGCCTACAGTCGTCAGTTGATCGAAGAGTTGGGCGACGAGACGCCCGTCGCATGGGTCGGCCGCGACGCGCGCTTCGTCGAAAAACTCGCTACGCCCGACGTGACCATCGCCGACATCATCGGCGACGTTGACCCGATCAAGGCGGCGAAGGGCGGTCACCTTCTGAGCGACGAACTGACCATCCACTACGGCCTGCTGCCGCGCGCCAACCGCGGCATCTTCGCCATCAACGAATTGCCGGACCTCGCCGGGAAGATTCAGGTCGGCCTCTTCAACATCATGCAGGAGGGCGACGTGCAGATTAAAGGCTACCCCGTGCGCCTCGCGCTCGATGTGATGCTCGTCTTCTCCGCCAACCCCGAAGACTACACGGCGCGCGGCAAGATCATCACGCCCTTGAAGGATCGCATCGGCGCGGAAGTCTCCACGCACTACCCGGCCGACCTCCAACTCGGCGTCGAGATCACACGACAGGAGGCTTGGACGAAGCGCGAGGGCTTCGATGGTTCTACTGTGCGCGTGCCTGACTTCATCCGCGAACTCGTCGAGCAGATCGCTTTCGAGGCGCGCGACGACCAGCGCATAGACAAACGCTCCGGCGTCTCGCAACGTCTGCCGATCACCGTCATGGAGTCGGTCGTCTCGAACGCCGAACGCCGCGCGCTCCTGACGGGCGAAGACGAGATCGTCCCGCGCATCTCCGACATCTACGCCGCCGTCCCCTCCATGACCGGCAAGATGGAACTCGAATATGAAGGCGAGCAGGTGGGCGCGGCGCGCATTGCCAAAGATTTGATCAAACGCGCCGCAGGGGAAATCCACGAGGGCTACTTCGTCGGCATAGACTTTACCGCCGCCGTGCGCTGGTTTGACGAGGGCAACAACCTGCGCCTCGCCGACACGGCCTCGGCCGCCGAGTGCGTCACGCTCCTCGAAGCCGTGCCCGAATTGATTGACACCGTGGTCATCCCCTTCGACTTCAAACGCGACGACGAAGCCCAACTCATCGCGGCCTGCGAGTTCGCCCTCGAAGGTCTCTACGCGCAAAACAAGATCAGCCGCAACGAGGAAGGCGGCTACACCGCCGCCACCAAGGCCAAGAAGGATCGCCGCGGCATGATCTATGATGACCTGACCGAGACGGGACGTTTCAGCTAAGGAGTCGAGCAAATGGACAGGACATTCAACGCCGTCTATCTCAAAGTGCCGGAAGGCTACGTCGGCTTCGTCGAAGAACTCCCCGGCGTCAGCACGCAGGGCGAAAACTTGGACGAGGCGCGCCGCAACCTGCACGATGCCGTCGAGACCGTGCTCGAAGCCAATCAAGCCTTGACCCTGATCGGCACTGACGGCGAAGAGGTCATCCGCGAACCGCTCTTAGTAACAATTCGTGAATAGAGAAAACCGTTTTCATCTATTCACGATTCACGACTTATGAAGTCGTATGATGTGCGAAGTCAAAAGTATTCCGTAGCTCCGATGAAGAGAGGTGATAATCCGTGAGTGAAGCTGAATGGGAGAAAGAGCGAGAGACGCTGCTGAACCGCTTGCGGAAAGCTGAACAGATAGCCGCAGAAAGCCAAGCTGAAGCTGCTGTTTATCGGGACTTGCTTGAAGATTGCTACAAAGCAGCAGATGAGGCGTTGCATAACAAAGATTTAAATCTCCTCTATACGGTAACAGGAAAGCTCGCTTTTAATTGGATGCCTAGCGAAACCGACGGTAAACAATGGGGTAAATACTTCCTTCACGCCTATACGAGAGACGCATGGTGGCTAAAGCATGCTAAAGAGGCTCTCGAACGAATCAAAGCGGATGCGGAAAATCTATTAGAAGATAATAAAACGAACGCTGAATTGAAAAAGAGAATTATCGCTGCTGCCGAGAACGGGCTTACCACGCATGTTTGATGCAGACATGGAAGGGAGTTGAATATAACGATGAGCACCTTACTTGATTATGAAAAAATCGAGAGGCAAACACCTTATGTCTCTAGTTCATCGCTTACGTCGGAAGAGTATTCTTCTCTCCTTGAACGACTTGAACGCGAGGCTGAATTGGCGCGAGAGGAGGCGCGAAAACACGCACATGCGCGCGCATGGGAACTCGCAAAGCAGCAGGGAGTTGAGCCGATTCGCGACATTAAAGAGTTACAGGGAGATTTTTGGCCGGAAGAAGAAAGCGTTGACGAGTTTTTATCTTTGGTGCGTGGCATCCGTCAGCAGGATAGAGTCAAAACGGAAAATGAGTAGTGTGCCACTCAACAATGTGGTGGTGATTGATACGAACGTAGTCTCGTACATATTCAAGAGAGACTCGCGAGGCGATTTGTATAAGCCGCACATCGAAGGTAAGTTGACGATGATTGCCGCGCAGACCTTCGCGGAATTAGAACTCATGCCGCTGAATAATAACTGGGGAAACAACCGGTATAGAGAACTTCACACATACGTTAAAAAGTTTGTCTTCGTTGAAGCGAACAAAGAGATTTCACTGCTTTGGGCTAAAGTTCAGGCGCACGCTAGGCGAGTGGGTCGCCCCATCTCTGTCGGCGACTCATGGATTGCCGCCACTGCTTTAGCATACGATGCCCCTTTAGTAACACATGATCTGAACGACTTTAAAAACGTGCCGGGGTTGACGGTTATTTCTGAGAAGTAATTACATGAAGTTCATTCGTTATTCAAAATTCAAAGGCTTCGACGTGTCCGGCGTGAATCTGGGCGACCTGATGGGGGCGTTGCAGGACAGCCTGTTGCAGTCGGGCTTCGACGATGATTACTACTGGACGCGGCAGCGGCGGCCGCAGGACACCTCGCTCGACGCGCTGAGGGCGGCGTTGTTGCGCGCGCTCTTGGAGACGGGCGAGGTGGACGAGCAGCAGGTGGCGGAGATGCTGGCGGAGAACGAGGGGCAATTCAAGGGGTCGCAACTCGAAGAGTTGTTGAATCAGTTGATCGAGCGTCTGGTGGAAGAGGGCTTTTTGAATCTGCGCGAAGAGCCGACGCCGCAGGAGCAGCGGCGGCGCGGGCAGGCGGGGGCGGGGCGCATTGACGAACAGCCGCAGCCGCGCAACGTGAAGTTTGAGGTGACGGAGAAGGGCTTGGATTTTCTCGGCTACAAGACGCTCAGGAATTTGCTCGGCAGCATGGGCAAGAGTTCCGTCGGGCGGCACGACACGCCGCACCTCGCGACGGGCGTGGAGGCGGCGCAGGCGTCGAAGCTGTACGAGTTCGGCGACACCGTGAACCTCGACGTGAACGCGACGCTGCTGTCGGCGATCCGGCGCGAGGGTCTGGGCGTGCCGCTCAACCTCGAATACAGAGACCTCTACGTCCACCAGTGCGACTATCAATCGTCGTGCGCCACGGTCGTCATGCTCGACTGCTCGCACTCGATGATCCTCTACGGCGAGGATCGGTTCACGCCTGCTAAGAAGGTCGCGCTCGCGCTGGCGCATCTGATCCGCACGCAGTACGCGGGCGACTCGCTCAAGATCGTGCTCTTCCACGACGACGCGGAAGAGTTGCCGCTCGCGAAACTGGCGACGACGCAGGTCGGCCCTTACCACACGAACACCGCCGAGGGCTTAAAACTCGCGCGCCGTCTCTTGCAGGCGCAGCGCAAGGAGATGAAGCAGATCGTGATGGTGACGGACGGCAAGCCCACCGCCTGTTTCCTCGACGGCGTGGGCGCGTCCACAGCGTCGGCGTCGAGAGGCGGCGGCGGGCGACGCGCGGCGGCGACATCAACACCGGCGGCGCGACGCCTCTATAAAAATTCGATGGGACTCGATCCCGTCGTGATGGACGCGACGTTCCGGGAGGTGCAGGCGTGCCGCAAGGCCGGGATCATGATCAACACGTTCATGCTCGCCTCGGACTATTACCTCGTCGAGTTCGTCAAACAGATGTCGCAGATGACGAACGGCAAAGCCTACTTCGCCACCCCCGGCAACCTCTCCCAGTTCGTCCTCATTGACTTTCTGAAACGGAAAAAGAGCCGCGTCAGGTGACGTGTCAGTCGTCCGTTGTCCGTTGTCCGTTGTTCAGTGCTAATCGACCTTGAATCTTGTCTTTCGGCACTCGGCTTATCGAGCACGGCAACGGACAACTGACTACTGACAACGGACGCTCTTACAAAGCATCAATCTTGGCGGCGAGGATGAAGTCGCTTTCGCTGAGGCCGTTGATGGCGTGTGTGTAGATGGTCACTTCGACGCGCCCCCAGCCGAAGCAGATGTCCGGGTGATGACCCTCGGCTTCGGCCACCTCGCCGATGCGGTTGACGAGCGCGAGCGACTGTTGGAAGTTCGGGAAGGCGTAACTCTTTTTCAGGTGATGCCCTTCGACCACTTCCCAGTCACGCAACTCGCCGAGGAATTGCCCGATCTCGTCCGCGCCGAGGGGCGGCACGCCGCCGTGGCAGGGCACGCATTTCCGGTTCGCCAGATCGCACGTCTGTGAATCTTCGCTCATCTCTTTGAATACCTTCTCAGTCGTCAGTGTTTGTCGTGATGGCCGCCGTGCGGCGCGCCCGTCGTCGTCTTCTGCCCGGCCGCGTAGCCGCGCAGTTCATCATACTTTTTAATTTGCGGCGGGGAGAGCAGGCGGCGCACTTCCAGATGCGCGGCGAGGTGCGTGGCGCGCAGAGACCCTTGCAGTTGCGCGATCTCCGAAGTCTCCGTGTGCAGGACGCCCTCGTCAATGTCCCCCTTCGCGAACATCGCGTCGAGCATTTGCTCGCGCCGCACGATCTCGCGGCCGAGGCGCACGGCCGCGTCACGCATCTTGTCGAACGCCGCCTGCGTCGCCGCGCGCTGTTCGGGCGTGAGTCCGAGTTCGGCCGCCAACTCGATGACGTGGAGCGGGCCGGGGTAGTGGTTCAACTCCGCGGCCTTCGCCAGCCCCATGCCCCGGCCGCTCAACAACGCTTCCACCTCTTCCGCCGACAGGGACTTCAACTCGCGCCGCTCATCTCCCGCATACACGACCGGCTTCGCGCCCTGCGCGACGGCGACTGCGGACAACGCGAGCGACAACACCAACAGGCAAATTGTTTGACGCATAAAATTCTTCCTCCTTGAGCGTCATTGTAAGCCCTGTATTCGACTACAAGGTCAAGCCCCATGTTAAGGCGTTCGGCGGCACAGACACAGAGAGCACGTCAGTTCATCGTGCGGACGGGCTTCTTCGGGCGTCCCGCCGGCGACGCGTCGGGCGTCGCGGTAGTTGCGGCGGGGGCATCGCTTCCGCCCGCGCGCATGAGACTGATCGCTCGTCGGTCGCCGTGCTTCGAGACGTAGGCGACGAACAGACGCCCGTCGCTCGACATCGTCGCGGAAGGGAGTTCGCCGCCTTGCGCGAGGTCGCGCGCGCCCGACACGCTGCCGCCGCCGCGTTCGATGCGCGCACTCGCCGGGCGCGTCGCGCCGCCCGCTCTCGACTCCCAGACGATGAACTCGGCGTCGCCCGCCGCAAGCAAGGACGGCGTGCCTTGCGCCTTGCCCGTCGCCACGGCGCGGCGCGCGGCGAAGGTCTGCCCGCCGTCGCGCGACTCCGTGCGATAGATGCCCGGCGCGCCCGCCTCGCCCGCCGTGTACCACGCGACGCCGAGCACGCCATCCCCGCCGACGGCGAGCGACGCGCCCGACACGGGGCAGCCGTTCAACATCCAGCGGTCGTCGCTGACGACGACGGGCGCGGCAAACTTCTGCCCGCCGTCCGCAGACGCGGCGACGGCGATGTGACGGAAGTCGCCCGCGAGCACCTGTCGCCAACTGACGTAGACGCGCCCGCCCGGTGCGGCCGCGAGCGAGGTCTTGCAGCACGGGCAGGCGTCGCGCGCGACGAGACGGTTCGGCGAAAACGTGCGCCCGCCGTCCGCCGAGTAGGCGGTGAAGACTTGGCGGTTGGGTTCTTCGTGGTGGCCTGTGTGTTTCCCTTTCGCGTCCGCGTGCGTGGCGGCGGGCGGCGGCACGACGCCGCGCTCGTCGAGCCACGCGACGTGGACGCGTCCATCCGCGGCGACCGCGAGCGAGTGCAGCCCGTGCGCGTGTGGCTTCAGTTCGTCGTTGACTTTGACGGGCGGCGCGAAGGTGCGCCCGCCGTCGCGCGAGGCGGAGAGTTGCAGAGAGGCGGCATCGGCCAGGGAAGCCGAGGCGATTGACTTGTCGCGCGCCATCCAACCGACGTAGATGCTGCGGCCGTCGGGCGAGACGGCGACGGTCGGCGGGTCGCCGCGCCAGGCGGTCGCGCCGCCCGCACGCGGGTTGACGCGCGTGGGCGTAGCATTGAGACGCCGCCCGTCCGCGTTGAAGCGTGCGAGCCACACGTCGGCCGCGCCGTTCGCGCCGTGCTCGACCCAGACGACGTAGACGCTCCCGTCTTTCGCAGACGCGGCGACGGACGGCTCCGCCGCGTCTGTTCCTTCCGGCGAGACGCGCACGACTTGCGCCATGTTCGCGTCCTGCGCCGTCGTTACCGCTGCTGACTGAGCCGTCGGTGCGTGTCGCACTTCTTGCGTCGCGCGGTCGCGGTGCGTCGCAGCGTTCGCGCCGATGACTTGTGCATCAGTGGCGGCGAGCGTTGCGTTGAGCAACAAGATGGTGGTGAGAAATAAGCGTTTCATAAATACCTCTAAAGTTCCTTGCGTCCGGTGAGCGACGGCTTTTAAAAGTTGAGCCGCAGGCCGAACTGTAACTGGCGCGGGTCGGCGGCGGCGTTCGGTGCGCCGAACCCTGCGCGCGGCGTCAGCCCCGTGCCGAACGTGTTGTTCGGCAGTTGCAGGTTGGCGCGGTTGAGGACGTTGAAGCCCTCGGCCAGAGCTTCGAGGCGCACGCGCTCGGTGAGCGTGAACCGGCGGCTCAGGCGCAAGTCGAGCGACGCGAAATCGAAGCCGCGCCCGGTGTTGCGACCGACGCCTGCGGGGCGGTCGTTGGCGTTCGTGTCGTTGTTGCGATCCGTGCCCGTCTGAATGTTGAAGGGCAAGGCCGACGCGTAGGTGAAAATATAACTCAACTGAAACCCTTCGGCCGCACGCCGCCAGAGAGACTCGCCGCCCGTCGCCGTGGATGATAGCGGCGGCGCTTCGAGCGAGCCGCTGAGAGTCAGGCGATGTCTTTGGTCGTTGTCGGAGAGCGCGCGCTCGTCGCGCAGGTTGAAGTTGTCCTGCGGCGTGGAGAAGAAGAAGTTGCCCGCCGTGTCAATCGCTTTCGAGAGCGTGTAGGAGAGGCGGAAGGAGAGGCCGCGGCGCGGGGCGCGACGGTTGAGCGAGACGGTCAGCGCATCGTAGACGGACTCGCCGGAACTCTCGAAGCGCGAGACGTTGGCGAAGCGCGCATCGGGGCGGCCGAGGTTCGCGTCGCCGCGCGCGAGTGCTTCGGCGGCCGTGAGCGTCGGCACGTTGACGTTGCGCGAGAGGATCAAGTGACGTCCGCGCAGGTGCAGGTAGCCGACGGCGAGCGACGCGTCGTGCGTCAACTCGCGTTCGAGTTGGAGGCTGGCCTGCCCGCTGTAGCTGTTCTCGATCTGCGGATCAATCGTGGTAACGGCGGTGAGGAGTCCGGCCGGGAACGCGTCGAGCGTCGAGGGGAACGCGGGCGCGCCCGCCTGCCCGAACGAGAGCACGGCGACGCGATACTTTGCGCCGTCGCGTTGCAGCGCGTTCGAGGTGGCGCGCAAGGGGAGGCGGTCGAAGTAGAGGCCGATGCTCGCGCGCAAGACGGTGCGGCGGCTGTCGCCGGGCGCGTAGGCGACGCCTAAGCGCGGCGCAAAGTTGTTGGCGTCCGTCTCGATGGGCGCGGGGAGAAACTGCGCGTCGTAGCGGAGTCCGGCGTTGACGGTCAACGATTCGCTCGCGCGCCACTCGTCCTGCACGAAGAGGCCGAGGTTCGGGTTCGACTGAAACTGCGAGGGCGCGCCGAACGCCTGCTGGTAAGTGATGTATCGCCCCGCCTGAAAATTCGCGAGCGAGGAGAAGGTGTAGACGCCTGCGAGCGCGCCGGGAAAGAGCACGTCCACGCGGTTGAGCAAAAACTGCCCGCCCGCTTTGAAGGTGTGCGCGCCGCGTTGCGTGGTGAAGGCGTCGGTCGCCTCGAACACGTCGAGCGCGCGTGCGAGCGGCGAGAAGGTGGCCGTGCCGAAACTGGCGACGCCCGCGATGTTGACGGCCGGGGCGTCCGTCTGATCGTTGGTGGGCGCGTCGAGACGGCTGCGCGTGAACTGGAAGCGCGCCTCGTTGAGCGCGCCCGCCGAGAGCGTGGCGACGTGGCCGACGGCGACGTTCCAGTCGCGGTTGTCGAGCGCGCTCCCGCGGCTCGTGTCGTTCAAGCCGCCGACGTTGCGCGCGTTCGTGCTCTTGACTTGATAGAGACTGTAGCGCGCCGTGAGTCGCTGCGTGTTCGTCAACTCGTGGTCGAGTCGGCCGAAGATGTTCGTCGAGTCGAGACCGCCGGGAAAGATTCCGGTCTGAATGCGCGCGCCCCGATAGTTCGCTTGATCGAGACGCGCGTTGACGGCTGCGGCGTTCGTGGGCGTGATGGTGATGACTCCGGCGTCGTTGCGCCGTGTCTGCTCGAAGTTGGCGAAGAAGAAGGTGCGGTTATGTTTGAGCGGGCCGCCGAACGACGCGCCGTACTGCGCCTGCGTGAGCGGGTCGCGCGTGCGCGCGAGCGGGTTGCGCGCGTCGAAGCGTTGGTTGCGCGCGAAGCCGTAGAGGCGGCCGTTGAAATCGTTCGTGCCCGAACGCGTGATGATGTTGACGACGCCGCCCGACGCGCGCCCGAACTCCGTCATCCCGCCCGACGTGACGACCTGAAACTCGCGCACCACTTCCTGACTGTAGAACGTCCCGGCGAGATCGGCCGCGTCGTCGTTGGCGGACAGGCCGTCGAGAATGAAAGTGTTGTTGAGGTTGCGCTGCCCGGCGACGGAGAGTCCCGTGCCGGGGACGGCGGAAGTTTCGGCGAAGCGTTGGTTCGCGCCGGTGTTCGTGCGCGAGACGCCGGGGACTAGGAGCGCGAGGTCGAGATAGTTGCGGCCGTTCAAAGGCAGCGTGTCTGTGTCGCGCGAAAGGATCGTGTCGGCGATCTGCGTGCGCACCGTTTCGACGACGGGCACGTCCGATTCAGACACGCTGACGCTCTCTGCGACTTCCGCCACCGTCAGACGCAACGGCGCGTCGAGCGCCTGACCGACCGTGAGCGTCAGGCGGCGACGCGCCGTCGTGAAGCCCGCGTGCTCGACCGTCAGTTGATAGTTGCCGACGGGGAGGTAGGGGAAACGATAGCGACCCGCTTCGTCGCTCGCCGTCGTCTGCTGCCGCCCGGTGTCGAGATTGACGACGAGCACGCGCGCGTCGCTCAACGCCGCGCCGCGTTCGTCTTCCACGCGCCCGCCGAGCGTCGCCGAAGTCAACGCTTGCTGCGCCCACGCGCCCGGCACGTTTGAGAGACAGAGTAGGAGGACGAGAAAGAAGAATGTGGAGAATGTGCGACGACGACAGTAGCGGCGGCGGCGGCCGACACCTCGGCCGCGTGGACGCCGGGGGGCGACCGCCCGCAAACTAATTTTGCCGGATAACATAAGAACTTCCTTTGAGCCGTTTGCGCTCGACGCCCGACAGGGTACGGTCGAAGCGGCCGACGCCGTTTGCGCGCCGCGCGGCGTGCGAACGAACCACGTCGCCGCCCCGAAAAGTTTCAGGGCGGGGCAGGCCGCGGGACACGCCGTTCGTCTCACCCGGCCACGAACGCCGGAGCGCGGCGCGCGTCGAAAAGACGTGGCCGCCGAAGCCGCACGAACGGGGCAGCCTCCGGCGCGAGAAAGCGCGTGTGAGTTTTAAATTTAAGTTGGTGGCTGTGTGTGGCTAAGGCGCGGCGGGCGGCGCGCGGGGCGGCGCGAGCCTGCGTCCGTCGGACGAGATGCGCGGGAGGTTGGAGAAGTGTCTGAGCGCGGCGAAGCGCGTGGGCGGTCGCGGCCTACGCGCTTGTGCGAGCGCGGCGGCATCGCGCGGGCGCACGTTGTTGCCGAAACCGCCCGCCGCCATCCCGCAATCCGAAGGGCACGGGTTCGCCACCGAAGCGTGCGCCTCGGCTATGCCCCGCCGGCTACGTCTATCACCACGCGGCTGCTCGGCTCTCGTCCCGTGCGCGTCGGACGCGTGCGTCTTCGTGCCCTCGGCCGTCGCATCTGTCTCCGTGGCCTCGGCCGCGTGCGACGCGTGATTCGTTTCCGTGGTTTCGGCCGCGTGCGTCTGTGGCGTATGCGACGCGTGATGCGTTTCCGTAGCGTGCGCCGCGAAGAGAGTTTCCGCCTGATGCGTCTCCGCGTGATGCGTTTCTTTTTGGACGGAGTGCGAATTGTGCGACGCCTGCGGCGGGGCGTGCGACACATGACCATCGTGCGTGTGGTCGTCGGCAGTTTGATGAGCAGACGCGGCGGCGTGATGATCGCCTGCGTGCGTGCCGTCGCCGTCGTGCGAGGCGGCGCGACCCGGCAGCTTGACGTGGCAGGAGACGCTGGCGCAATCGCCCGCCGCGTGTGGCGGCTTGCCGACGCAGCACGACATCGAGCAACCGGACGCGGGCGCAAAGGAGGCGAGCGAACCGGGCGGCGCGACGCCCGCCAACAGCGCGCAGACGAGCGTCAACGCCGCGACGATGCGCGCGACGTGTGCTGCTGTGGTCTGTGCCCTGAACTGCGAAGGGCGCACCGGAAACCTCTTTTGACTAATCTTTGATGGGATAAGTGGCGAGAAGGATTTTGACACTAAAAGGGCGCAGCCGCAAGAACGAAAGGGCGGCTCAAAAAACCGCCACATTTCAAACTCGCCTCCTGAAAGTTTAAGTAAGCGAGTTTGAACTTTCAGGAGGCGAGTTTGAACTTTAAGGAGACAAGTTTGAATTTCAGGGAACGAGTTTAAAGTTTAAGGAAGTCAGTTTGAACTTTAAGGAAGAGGGTTGAAAGTTTAAGGAAGCGGGTTGAAGATTTAAGGAGGCGAGTTTAAATATTCAGGAAGCCGGTTGAAAGATTCAGGAGGCGAGTTTAAATGTTAAGGAAACGGGTTGAAATGTTCAGGAGGCTGGTTGAAATATTAAGGAGACGAGTTTGAATTACCGGCGCGCGTGCTGAAACTTTAAGAAAGGCGGCCGACACTTCAAACGCGCCCGCCTGACGGGGAAACCACGACGCCCAAGCCCCACGCGCCTTGTGTGAAGTTTAACTGTGCCGCGCCTCCACTAACTTTAAAACTCACAACCTCGACTCCGGCGGCCGTTCGCGCCCGCCCGCGTCCGCGCGCAAGGCGCGTATGAGCCGTTCAAACTCCGTCTCGAACTTGCTGTTGTCCGTCTCCCACCCCGTAAAATCCGCCGCCAGCCGCGCCCTGATCTGCGTCGCCTTCCCGCTCTTGAACTCTTCGCTCAACAGGTGGCCGTCCAGATTCAAAGGAATCAACGCCAGCGTCTTCTCGCCGCGCTCTTTCATCAAACCTTGCTCTTTCGTGAACGCCGTCTCGATCTCGTTATCCACCCACCAACTCGACAGCGAATCCTTCGAGCAACACAGCAGCACCTTATCCCACAGCCTGATGCCACTATCCACCGACACATAAATATCATCGCCCGGTAACACCTGATGCGCGTCCAACCAACACCGAATCCCCCGCCCCTGCAACGCATCATGCAATCGCCGCGCAAACGATATGTCCTCGTGGCTGTAACTGATGAAGCAGGAGTAGAACTTCACAGGTTGTTCAGCTTCGACTAGCGAACGCATGTAAGTAATCAAACTCTCCTGAACACCACAGCCACGCAAAAATGTTTCTGAGATATTCCCCTTCGAGAGATAGATAGTATCAATGGTAATAGTCGAAGGGTTTTGATGGGTCATAGTTTCAAGTCCCTTTGCCCTGCTAAGGTCTATATCTTTAAAAAGTGTAAATCCAGCTAATGCTTGATTGAAGTCAACGTTATCAAGTTTTGTTCCGTCAAACTTTGCAAAGCCAATAACAGCTTGTCTGAAAATGGCTTGTTTAAGATCAGCATAGGTTAAATCAGTACCTACTAATTCAGCTTGAGTAAAATTTGCGCCTCTTAAATTAGCAACTTTAAAATTAACTTTGTTGAGCTTTGCCCCACTAAAGTCTGCGCCCTCGAAGCGACCGCCGCTTAAATTATTACCGGTAATAAATGCTTTGGAGAAGTTGACTCCACGAAGATTCGCTGTTCTCATCCGAATCTTACTAAGGTTGATCCTGCTAAGGTCGGGTGTTATCTGAGGATGTTTTTCTCTCCATTCATTCCAAGTCGGCCATCCTTGTTTAAGAATCTCAAGATGTTCCTCGTTCGCCATAGTGCCGCTATCCTCCTACCGGTAAATATACACCTCTGGAATTAATCTAGTGCGCGAAAAATAATCTCGGCGCGTTGTTGCGTCGAAGTGCGTTGGCGGCTTGGCAAAGGGGTGTGGGTGCGGATAGTCTTTGGGGTTAGAAATCCCGCATTTACATCTTCCGTTGTGAGGAGAACGAACGCCCGTGGCTGTCATTTATCCTTTCCGCGCGTTGCGCCCGCCCGTTGAGCAGGTCGAGCAGGTGGCGAGTGTGCCGTATGACGTGGTGAACACGGAGGAGGCGCGCGCGCTCGCCGCCGATAATCCTTTGAGTCTCTTGCACGTCACCCGCCCCGAAATTGATCTGCCCGCGGGCACGAACATTTACAGCGAGGAAGTCTACGCGCGCGCCGCCGAGAATCTTCGCCAACTCATCGAGACGTGCCCTTTGGAGACGGAAGGCGAGCCGAGCCTCTACCTGTATCGCCTCGTGATGGGCGAGCACGTGCAGATCGGAGTCGCCGCGTGCTGCGCGGTTGACGAGTACGACCAAGACTTGATCCGCAAGCACGAGCGCACGCGTCCAGACAAAGAGGACGACCGCACGCGTCACATGCTGTCCTTGCGCGCGCAGACGGGCGTCGTCTTTTTAACTTACCGCGCCGACCGACGCATTGACGCGCTCGTCGCCGCCGTCGTCTCGGCGGGTGAGCCGCTCTACGATTTCACCGCGCCGGATCGCATCCGTCACACCGTCTGGCGCGCGCCCGCGCCCGATGCGCTCGTGCGCGCCTTCGGCGAAGTGCCTCTGCTCTACATCGCCGACGGGCATCACCGCGCGGCCAGCGCGAGCCGCGCCCGCGCTGCTCTCCGCGAACAGAATCCGGGGCACACGGGCGAAGAGGAATACAACCGTTTTCTCACCGTCATCTTCCCGTCCGACCAGATGCAGATACTCCCCTACAACCGCGTCGTCAAAGATTTGCACGGCATGTCGCCCGAAGAGTTTCTCGCGGCAGTCGAAGCTAAGTTTCGCGTGGAAGAGGGCACGTCGGCCACGCCCGCGCGCGGGCAGTTCGGCATGTATCTCAGGCAGCGTTGGTACAACCTGACGCCGCTCGATGCATCGCAGGCGCAGACGGACGATCCGACGACCTCGCTCGACGTGAGCATCTTGCAAGACTACTTGCTCGACCCCATTCTCGGCATTAAGGACGTACGCACGGACAAGCGCATTGATTTCGTCGGCGGCATCCGCGGCGCGTCGGAATTAGAAAAACTCGTCAACGAGGGGCGCGCGGCCGTCGCCTTCTCGCTCTCGCCGACGACCATCGAAGACTTGCTCACAGTCTCAGACGCCAACGGCATCATGCCGCCCAAGTCCACGTGGTTCGAGCCGAAGTTGCGCGACGGTTTGTTGATTCACCAAATCTAAGACGCGGCGCGCGTGCCTGTGTCGCACGTCGCGCCCGTTGCTTCGAGGAGTCGCTTGAGAGTCGAATTGAAAATGAGAAAGCCAACGTT
>JAUZFQ010000185.1 GCA_030838445.1 Pyrinomonadaceae bacterium
AAGGCGATGGGCGAAAGTGAAGCGGGTTTGCCGCCTCACTTTCGCCCTTCGCCTTTCTACTTTCTACTTGCGTTTACGGTTGGCCGAAGCGCAGGCGGTATTCGACGGACGACGCGAAGCCGCGCACCATCGTGCGGTAGTCGTCGGGGTTGGCGTCGAGGACGCGCAGCCACGCGTTGAAGCCGTTCATGTCGGGGTCGCGGCGGAGATAGCCGAAATACTGCATGGCGACGAACGCGGAGTTATATTCGCGACGGCTCACCTCCGCGCTCTCCACGATCTCGCGGAGCACTTGCGCGCGGGTCTTCGCGCCGACGGTGAGGGCTGCGACGAGTTCGTTGCGGTTCGGGAGCGAGCCGCCTGCCGTCTCCGCGAGGCGGTCAACGAAGAGTTCGTCGGTCGTGCCGTCGAAGCGGGCGCGAAACTCCGCGCGCCCCGTGAAGTCGTTGGTGAAGGCATCTTTCTTGGTGGCCACTTCTTCGGCGGTCGCGCCGGTCACGCGCCGCATGTCCGGGATGATCTCGGAGTAGAGCGGCAGGCGGCCGAACGCGACTTTGTAGAAGCGGTAGACGAAGAAGCCTTTGGTTTGAAACTCCAGCGAGCGGAAGAAGGCCGACGAGACGGTGATGCGGTCGCAGGCGGGCGAGTTATCGGTGCAGCGTCGGAGCACGCCCGTCCACGCCTCGAAGCCCGCGGGTTCGGGTTCGCGCGAGAGGAAGTCTATGTAGTGCATGCCGACGAAGAACGCGTCGTCGTCCAGCGGGTTCGCAGGCGTGCGCGCGGCGTCGTTGTCGTTGATGGTGACGGACGCGTCCGTCTGCGTGTCGAGCGACGCGCCGCTCGGCGCGCTCAGCCTGACGGTGAGCGTCTCGGCGCTCTCCTGATGCGCGTCGTCGAAGACGGGGAGCGAGACGCTCTTCGTGGTTTCGCCGGGGGCGAACGAGAGCGTCTCAATCGTGGTGGCGAAGTCGCAGCGTGAAGAGGCGAGGCCGGTGTTGTTGTCGCAACGCACGAGCACGCTGCTCTGGTCAACGGTCGAGAACTCGACCGTCGCGGCGTCCGCGGTGTCGCCCGTACGCGTGACGGTCACCTGCGCGCTCCCCGCGCCCTCGCTCGCGTTGAAATTCGACACGCTGAAACGCAACGTGTTGCGGCGCGAAGAAGGCGTCGGCGACGGTGAAGGCGTCGCGGAGGGCGAAGGCGTGGGAGTCGCGGACGGTGTTGCTGTCGGCGACGGCGTTGGCGTTGCTGCCGGCGTTGGCGTCGCCGTGGGCGTTGGTGTCGGCGTGGGTGTGGCAGTGGCCGAAGGTGTTGGTGTCGCGGTCGGCGACGGGGTGGGGTTGTCGGACGACGATTTCGTCTGCGACGAGAGCGATTTCAGATACGTCACGAGGGCGTCGAAGTCGCTCGCGGAGAGGTGCGAGGTCTTGCCGTGCGTGTCCTTGATGACCTGCACGTTGTTGGCGGCGAGCGCGGGATTGATCTGCCCGCCCACGACGAGCGGCAGGACGTTGCTCGTGCCGAGGCGGTCGATCTGCGGCTTGCCGTTTTGCAGGACGACCGGGCTGTCGAGGCTGACTAAAATCTGCCCGTTGCCGTCGCCCGCCAGCCCGCCGCGTCTGTCGCCGAAGGTGACCGGCACTTCCGTCGGCAAATTGTTCGCGCCGCGCCGGTGGTCTGCGCGGACGGTGCGGAAGTTGAAGCCGCGCTCGCCGGGCAAGAGCAGCGGTGAATCGGGCGCGAGCAGTATCTCGCGCGCCGTGTGCGCGAAGCCGTGGTGCAGCCACTTGGGCACGCTGTCCCACCACGTCCGCAAATGTTTAGTGTTGCGGCTCGAAAAATTCTGCGGCGTCCCTACGTCCTGCGGCGGGCCGAAACGCGTGAAGAAGTAGTCGTTTTCGGGACGGAAGAACGGCCCGTCGCCGTCCACCGTCGTTTCGGCGATGACGCCGGGTTCGTGGATGTTGAAATCCTGGAAGGTGTCGTCGAGCACGCCGTTCGTAAACTTGTTGCCGTTGTGGTGGCACTCGGCGCAGCCCGCGCCGCCCTGCGCGACCGAGTTAGTGAAAATCTGCTTGCCGCGCGCGACCCCGGCGGCCGTGTCGGCGTCGGGGAACTGGTTGAGCGGGTTGGGCAGTTGGCGCGTCTCGTTCTGCGACCAGAGGATTTGCAGGTAAGCCAGATCGTAATAGCCCACCTTGCGCGCCTTGCCGTTGAGGTCGGGTCGGCCGATGGCCGCCGAGTTCTCTTCGGTCTTTCGCAGCACGTAATCCTCGCGCGCGCGGAAACGATCTTCGGCGTTCGTCTGCGGGAAGAGCGGCGTCGGGTCGCGCTCGCCTAAGAGCACCTCGCCGTTGCAGGCCGAGGCGTAGGCCATCAGATCGTTGTTCAAGCCCTCGTACCACTCCGGCCAGTTGTCGGAGATGTCCTTGTTCTGCGGGCAGACTTTGACGCCGCCGACGGCGTTCGCCGCGACGTTCCACTGGCAGCCGTCCTGTCGGCCGTCCCAGTGGCAGAAGCCGCACGACTTTTGATTGTCGTCCGAGTAGGCGTCGGAGAAGAACCAGCGCAAGCCCGCCTCCTCGTCCGTGGCGAACAACCCTTGCCCGTGCGAGCCGTTCTTAGTCGGGTCGGGCGTCGAGGGCGTGACGCCTACGGCCAGATAGCCCTGCCGCCGCAGGCGTCCCTGCGCGTCAACCGAGAGGAAAGACACGTCTTCGGTCTGCAAGTTGGCAACGTAGACGCGCGAACCATCGGCGGATACTTCGACGCCCTGCGGCGTGATGCCGCCCGTCAACTCGATGCCCGTCTCGCTCAAAATTTGCGAAGGGTCGGCCGGGTTCTGGTTGATGCGGAACGCCTCGACCTTCTCCGAGTGCGCGTGCGTGACAAAGAGCATGTCGCCTTTGACGACCATCTGTTCGGGGCCGCTACCGCGAATGATCTTCTGCCCGGCGGTGTGGTCGCCGAGGTCAACGTACTTGCCGGGCGTCACGAGTTGCGAGATGTCCCGGTCGCGATCCACGTAGCGGTAGACGAAGAGATTGGTCGCAGTGTCGAAGATATTAAACTCGCTGCCGATGTCGTCGAAGGTCGTGGCCTTCGTCGCGTCGGTCATAACGGGCGTGTAGCCGAGCGGCTGCCCGTTGTTGCGGATGACCGTCCCCTGCGCGTTCTTCGTCGGCAGGCCGTGCCCCGACTCGCGCTCGTTCAACTTCGTGTTCGTCTCCTGCCCGGAGACGATGCCCCAGCGACCGGCGATCTTCACGTCGGTCGCCAGACCGCCGACGAGCAAATTCTTGGCGAGCGTGTTTGCGTCCCCTTCGACGTTGATGGCAGCGATGGTGTGGCCGAGCGTGTTGGCGACGTAGAGAGTCTTGCCGTCGGCGCTGAGGTCGAGGTCGCGCGGGTTGGCGCGTTCGAGATCGGTCGTGCCGGTCGGAATCTCCGCGATGGGCACGAAGAATGGGCCGGGTTCGACGCGGAAGGCGCGCACGATGTCTTTGAAGCGGTCGGTGACGTAGAGCCGCGTGCCGGTCGCGTTGAAGATCAATTTCTCGCCGTGAAAGCCCGTCTCGAACTCGCCGATCACTTCGTCCGTCGTCGTGTTGACGACCGACGCGAAGTTGCCGTACTGGTTGAGCACGACAAGATAGCGGCTCGCGTAGATCGCGGGGTTCGGCGGCGCGACCTTCAAGCCGATGGGGCGCGTGCCGCGCGTCTGCCCGAAGGGGCGCAGGTCAATCCACTTCGAGACGGACTGGCTCGCCGTGTCAACCACGGCGACGCGCCAGTCGGGGTAGCCCTCGCGGCCGGGGAGCGTGACGTAGAGTTTGCGCCCGTCGGGGCCGAGCGTGAGGGCGCGCGGCTGGCTACGGAAGGGTTGCTCGCGGAACGGCCAGAACTGGTTGCCGCTCTTAACGACCGGGTTGTTCGGGTCAATGCGCGTGCCCGGATCGGGTCGCCCGTCAATGTAGCCTGCGCCGTACATGATCTTGGTGTAGCGTTCATGCCCGGCGCGCACGCCCGCCCGTTCCGCGCCGACGATGTTTTTAACGGGGTCGCTCGTCGGGCCGGTGATGATGCGGCCGCGCGAGTCGGTCTTGACGGCGGTGATGAAGAAACGCAGGTCGAAGGGCGCTTCTTCGGTCGGCGCGAGAATCCTACGCTCGAATGGGGCGGAGAGCGTTAAATTCGATTGGCTGGCGCTGGCCGCCCCGGCGTGGGATATGATCCACACGAGGCCGACGCAGACGGCCGCCACGAGGACGACGAATTTCACATTGTTGCGCATACTCTAAACTCCTGCCTGAAGGCGGCTGACTCAATGACAGTTAAGAACTACCGTGCGCGTTTCGGTAAGGCGTGGGGCGACTCAAAAAACCGCGATAGTTTGACTTGCTTAGTGCAACGACCATGCCAACACGCGCGCCAGCACAAAATAATGGGAATCAAGACTTTTGGCCGGTTTTGTGAGAAATCAGAAGTTTGTACAAAATGGCTGTGAGTGCGAACAAAGTATGCGAACGCTGTCTGGGGCGGGGATAAGTTGTGTTAAGTTCTAATTTAGTTGATAGTGCGAACGGACTATCCAGTGCGAACGCAGTATGCGGAAAAATCTCCGCCTAAAAATCCCTTTTGCCCTGCGACCGACACGGTTCGATCCCTTTCGCGGACGTTGAACGTAACATCGTGGTAACAACTTTCGCCTGTCAAATTCGTATTGAGTATAGAGATGAAAAAAGGCAAGAACATTTGGCCGGAAATAGTGGACATCAACAAAGGAGATTCAATGACGAGCAGCAAATACCTCATCGCGGGGATTGTGCTACTGATAATTGTGGTTTTGGTCGGGACGACGACCGCCTACGCCAACATAGATTACGCGCAGGAGGGGACGGTGAAGGTGGTCACTTACTTCGGCCGCATCGAGCGCGTCTACACCCCTTCGGACGGGTGGTTCACGACGCTCGCGCCGGGGCGTGAGAGTCATGAAGTCAACATCAGGTCTTTCACCGAGAGCGCGCCCGTGCGCGTGACGAGCAAAGACAACGCGGCCTTGAACGTCAACATCGACGTGACCGCTTATACCGACGCCTCGAAGGTCGAAGAGTACGTGCGCAAGTACAGTTTCGACGAGGCGGAACGGCACAAGCGGCGCAACGAGATTCTCAAAGGGTTGTTGCAGACCGAGGCGCGCAACGCCTTCTCAGAGTTTAACGCCTACGAGATTTACGCGAACCAGGAGGGGATTCAGAAGCGCATCGTTGACGCGCTCAAACCGCAACTCTTAAGCCAACTCCAACTCGTGATGGAGAGCGTGCAACTCGGAAACCCGGACTTCGCCGACGACCGCATCGAGGCCGCCGCTTCCGAGGTGGTCGCCAACGAGAAACAGAAGCAGGCCGAGGAGGCCAAACTCGAAGCCGCCAAAATCTCCGCCCAGACCAAGCAGATCGAGGCGCAGACTTACGCCAACCCCGCACTGCTCGACATCAAGCGGCTCGAACTCCAACTTGAGATCGAGCGAGCGCGCGCCGAAGGCATCAAGAACCATCAGGGCGCGCTGACGATCATGTACGGCGGCGGGCAGGGCGTGCAGTTGCAAGTGCCTGCGGGGAGGTAACAAGGGGATGAGATTTCTGGTCATGTTGTGGGCGGGCGTCGAGGTGTTGCAACTCTTCGTCATCGGCGTCTTGCTCGTCAACCAGCGCAAGTTGCAGCGGCGTCTCGAAGAGGGGCAGTATTTCGCCGAGCACCCGCCGCGCTCGATTACGGAGGAAAGCAATTGAGAGAAGCCACGGCGCAGCAGTTGGAGGTTTACACGGACGGGCAGTGCCCGCTCTGCCGTTGGATGCGCGCGCGCGTCGAACCCTTCGACCGCGACGGGCAAATCGAATGGCTCGACTTGAACTCACCCGACGCCCTCCGCCGCGCCGCGCCGCACACGCACGCGCAGTTGGCCGAGGAGATGTACACGCGTCGCAAGCCGGACGGCGTGTGGGCGAAAGGCTTCTTCGCGTGGATCGAAGTGTTGCGCGTGCTGCCGCGCTTCCGCTGGCTGGCGTGGGTCTTCTCGCGCTGGCCGTTTACCGCGCTCGGCCCCGTCTTCTACCGCCAACTCGCGCGTCGCCGCTACCAACTCTTCGGCATCCCCCCGCCCTGCGACGCCACGGGCGTCTGCCAGCTACACACGAAGAAGGGATGAGTGAAAGCGGTCAATGGTGAATGGTCAATGGTGAATGGAGGAAACAGGTTTTCGCTATTCACCATTGACCATTCACTATTGACCGCTTTCACTCATCCCTCATCCCTCCGCCTTCATCCCTACATTTAAAGCCATCCCCGGCGCGTCGCCGCGCATCTTAGTTCCGCCAACATATTCGCGCGCGATTGGCGCGAAAGGTACACACCAGCGCGCGGCGGGCGGTCTCCGGTCGGCGCGTTTTCTTGCGAGCCGAGGGGTGTAATTTGACAGGTTTGTGCCCGACGTTTTGGTAGAGAACTTCGGGGTTGAGGGAAATTGAAATGTTTAATAAGAGAAAAATCTTTTCGGCGTTTGCGGCTCTCGTGTTGATTGTCGCCGCTGTTCCGGCGTTTGCCGCCACTGACGGCGGCGCGGAGAATAAGGCGAAGCGTGCGCGCGTCATCAGCGGTGCGCCGCTCGACCTCGCCATCCTCGTACAGGACGACCTCGTGTCGCGCGTGGGCAATGAGATTGACGCGACGCGCGAGTTCATCCGCACGCTGCCCGCGGGTTCGCGCGTGATGGTCGGCTATTTGACGACCGGCACGTTGCAGGTGCGGCAGGCGTTCACGGAAGACTTGGAGCAGGCCGGGCGCGCGCTGCGCATCCCTGCCGGGAGCGAGACGGCCGCGCCGTACAACCCTTACGTGGAAGTCATCGAAGCCCTGCGCTACTTCGATGAGGGCGGTAAGAACCGCAAGGCAGTGCTGCTCATCTCCGATGGTCTCGACACGTCGCGCGGTTTCGACTCGTTCAGCACCATCAACAGCATTGACATGGAACGTGCCGTGCGCGAAGCGAAACGTCGGCAGGTCGCCGTCTACTCGTTCTACGCGCCGTCGGCCGGACTCACGAGTTACAACCGGCAGGCGATCAGCTTCGGCCAGAGCGCGCTCAACCGCATCTCGAACGAGACGGGCGGCCGCGCCTACTTTCAAGGCACGAGCTACGTCACCTTCAACGCCTACTTCGAGCGTCTGAGCCGGACGCTCAACGGGGCGGACGGCGCTTACTGAACTTTTCGTCTACGCGCACACGCGCGTTCTCGATGAAGAACTTTCCAGACGCCGCCGGGAGTTAATAACTCCCGGCGGCGTCTCGCCGTTTTACCGTCCGATGCGCCCACGAAAAAGTTTTGCCGCGTGCCGCCGACAGGTGTTAAAGTTAGCCCCACCTTAGCGCACCCCGCGACGGGCGGCGCACCTCAACAGTGGCGGAACATGAAGACTAACAGCGGCCGCGAATACTGCCTGATCGTGGAAGGCCCGTACCTGACGGAAGTCGAGGCCGAGCACGCGCTGCGCGATCCGTTCCTCGAAGATTGGGTCGAGCAGACGGGCAGATTTCGCATACACAATCTGAAAGAGATCGAAGTTGTGCCCGGCGTCTCTCTCGGCATGCTCGGCGTGCGCCTGCTGGACGAAGAGTTGTTCGAGATTGCGAGCACAGACCCCGAACATCCGCTCACGGAGCACAAGTCGAAGGGCGTCGCCGAGGCCATCACGCGCCACGGCATGTTCGACGAAGTGAGCGTCGAGCCGCGCGAGGAAGGCGAGGAAGGCGACGGCGGCGGCGAAGGTTAGACCTGGAGACTCGCGCGGGCGGCGCACGGCCTCGCGTGAAAAGAAAGTTGCGCGCGCAGTTGTCAGCGGGGAAGCCTAAGTGTTGAAGACTACTTTCCGTTCACGCTCTCATCAACGCGAGCGTGAGCGGAAAACGAGCCTCCGCGCCTCTGGTTCAATCTACCCGGCGACCCTTCGAATAACCTTCCCCCGCGAACTGATTTTCAGGCCGAACGGTGTTACACTTCGTTGTCTGATCAAACAATGAATAGTTTCTTGCACGGGCGCGTGAGCGTCGTCGTCGGCGACATCACACGGCAGGCGATGGACGCTTTGGTGAACGCCGCGAATTCGTCTCTGCTCGGCGGCGGCGGCGTGGACGGCGCGATTCATCGCGCGGGCGGCGCAGAAATTCTCGAAGCGTGTCGCGTCATTCGCAACACGCTTTACCCGGAAGGGCTACCGACGGGCGAGGCCGTCATCACGACGGGCGGGCGACTCGCGGCGCGCCACGTGATCCACACGGTCGGCCCCATCTGGGGACAGCACGCGGGACGCGAAGCCGAACTGCTCGCCGCCTGCTATCGCAACTCGCTCGCGCTGGCCGTCGAACACGGACTCGCCTCGATAGCCTTTCCCGCTATCTCGACGGGCGTCTACGGCTACCCGGCGGAAGAGGCGGCGCAAGTGTCGTCGCGGGCGATTCGAGAATTCTTGACGCGGGAAGAGGACAGCGCGGCGAACGCTAACGCTGAGGCGGGTCCGAAACTCGAAGAAGTGCGACTGGTATTTTTTACGCCGCCGAGCGCGGAGATTTTTTTACGCAATCATAAATTTGAATAGAGTGTTATGAGGATCGAACAAGTGGAAAACAAGTTGGGGCACGCGCTGCCCGAAACGTTGAGCGCGTTGGGGCGTCTGTCGTGGAATTACTGGTGGAGTTGGGCGGCTGACGGCGCGGCGGTCTTCCGCGATCTCGATCCGCAGGTGTGGGAAGAGTGCGAGTTGAACCCGCGCTGCCTGCTGCTCGACGTGTCTGAGTATCGCCTGATGCAGATGGCGACCGACCCCGTTTACATCGAGCGCGTGCGCTCGCTTGGCGAGCGGTTCACGCGCTACATGAATCCGCAGACGAAGACGTGGGCGCGCGAGGGTGCGCCCGGACTCACGCACGACAATCCGGTCGCCTATTTTTGCGCCGAGTTCGGCATCCACACTTCGCTGCCGCTCTACTCCGGCGGCCTCGGCATGCTCGCGGGCGATCATCTCAAATCCGCCAGCGACCTCGGCCTCCCGCTCGTCGCCGTCGGCCTGCTCTATCATCACGGCTACTTCCGCCAACGCCTCCGCCGCGACGGCTGGCAGGAAGAGCACTACGGCACGATCAACCCGGCCAAGCTCCCCATTCAACTGCTGAACGACCCGGCGACGGGCGAACCGCTGCGCGTCGAACTCGAAATACGCGGACGGCTCGTGCGCTTTCAGGCGTGGCAGGTGTTGGTCGGTCGCGTGAAGTTGTACCTGCTCGACTCGAACCTCGAAGAGAACGACCACATTGATCGCCTCATCACGGGTCACCTCTACGGCGGCGACCGCGAGACGCGCTGCGTGCAGGAGATGGTCTTAGGGATCGCGGGCGTCAGGCTGTTGCGCAAACTCGGCATCGAGCCGCACGTCTTTCATCTTAACGAAGGCCACTCCGCTTTTCTCACGCTCGAACTCACGCGCGAACTCGTGGCGCAGGGGAAGACGTTCGACGAGGCCGCGAAAGAGGTGCGCGCGCGTTGCGTGTTCACGACGCACACGCCGGTGGCTGCGGGTCACGACGAATTTCTGCCGTCGCTCGTCGAACACTGTTTCGGGCGCGGCTACACCGAATCGCTGACGCTCACGCACGAACAGTTTCTCGATCTCGGCCGCGTGCAGACGGGCGACGAGGATGAGTTGTTCGGCCTGACGCCGCTCGCTCTGAAGATGTGCCGCACGACGAACGGCGTGAGCCGCAAGCACGGCGAAGTGTCGCGCGAGTTGTGGCAGAAGATGTTCCCCACGCTCGGCGTGGACGAAGTGCCGATCACGCACGTGACGAACGGCGTCCACGCGCCGACGTGGGTCTCGCCGCTCTTGCGCCGTTTGTATGAAGACCACGTTGCGCCCGATTGGGAGGAGCACGAGTGCGAGGCCGAAGTCTGGCGGCGCGGCGTGGCGAACATCCCCGACGAAGAGTTGTGGCGCGTCCACGGCCTGATGAAGCAGAAGCTCATCGCCTTCATCCGCGAGCGGCAATACTTCGCGCGCTTGCAGCGCGGCGAGGGTATGGAGTTCGTCGAAGCGGCGCGCACGACGTTCGACCCCGACGCGTTGACCATCGGGTTCGCGCGTCGAGTCGCCGCCTACAAACGTTGGAGTCTAATCCTGTCTGACCCAGACCGCCTGTTGAAGTTGATCAACGATGCGGAGCGACCCGTGCAGTTCGTCTTCGCGGGCAAGGCGCACCCGCAGGATCAGGGCGCGAAGCAAATCTTGCAGCAACTCGCGCTCTGGAAACTCGACCCGCAGGTCGTCAACCGCACGGTCTTCCTGCAAGATTACGATCAAGAGATCGCGCGCAAGCTGGTGCAGGGCGTTGACGTGTGGTTGAACGTGCCGCGCCGCCCGCTCGAAGCGTCGGGCACGAGCGGCGAGAAGGTGGCGATGAATGGGGGCTTGAATTTCTCCATCCTCGACGGCTGGTGGCCGGAAGGCTACGACGGCACGAACGGCTGGGCGATTGCCGACATGCACGCCGAAGGCGAGAGCCACGAGGAGGACATGCGCGATGCCGAATCGCTCTACGCGCTCTTGGAAAAACAACTCGTGCCCGCCTACTACGAGCGCGACGCGAGCGGCGTCCCGCGCCGCTGGGTGGGGATGATGAAGCGCGCCATCGAGACGCTCGTGCCCCAGTTCAATAGCGACCGCATGGTGCAAGAGTACGCACAGAAGATTTACACCGGCGCGACGGCCAGCGAAGCCACGGAGGCGCTGCACGTCCCGGTCGGCGCGTGAGGCGCATGCAGAGTGAGGTCAAGCGGATGAAGGAAACGGACGGCACTAACGACGCGGCGACGACACAGACCGATAACAACGGCGGCGATGTCGGCGACTTAGAGACTGCCGGGGAGACGACCGCCGCAGAGGTGATCGGCGGCGCGCCCGACACGCGACCAGTCGGCGTTGACACGCTTGCCGACATCAAAATCTCCGGGGAGCGAGAGTAAGAAAAAACTCACCGCCGAAGGCGCAGAGCAAACAGCTTTCGCGTGTAATCACACGAAGATCATCTTGATCCCTGCGACGACGAGGACGACGGCGAGGAGGCGGCGGATCGTCACACTCGCCAGTCGGCGGCTGCCGAACTCCGAGCCGGTGATGCCGCCGACGACGGCCGCGATGGCGAAGTAGGGAAGCGCGTGCGGGAGCGCGTGCAGGTTGGTCAAGTTTCCCGTCAGCCCGGCGATTGAGTTGACGAGGATGAAGGCGGCGGAAACGCCCGCCGTGCGCCGCGTGTCAGCCCAGTTCATCAACAGCAGAAGCGGACTCAAAAAGATTCCACCGCCCACCCCGGTCAGACCCGACAACAATCCGATCAAGCCACCCAACAGCATCGCCAGCGCGAGCGGCGCGTCGCGCGTCGCCGCCCCGGCTTCGGCCTTCGCACGCGTGAAGAGAAAGAGCCGGAAGGCCGCGTAGAGCAGCGTGACGCCGACGATCTGTTTGTAGACGGTGGTCGGCAGGCTGATCGCGCCGCCGACGAAGGCGAGCGGGATCGAGGCGACGGCGAAAGGCCAGAAGAGCGACCAGGAGAAACATCCCGCGCGCCGGAAGCGAAAGGTGGCGATGGAGGCGACGAGGACGTTCAGGCAGAGCGCGGTCGGTTTCATCGTGGCGGGCGCGAGGCCGAAGAGAGCCATCGCGGCCAGATAGCCGGACGCCCCGCCGTGGCCGACCGACGAGTAGAGCGCGGCGGCGGCGAGGATGAGCAGGGCGAGGATGGCGATGTCGGTCGGGTTCATCGGGGAGACGTTAGAGATAGGGGCAGTCGTTTGCAAGTCGGAAGATTCGAGGCGCGGGAGACGTTCGCAAGGGCGGAGAACTTAAGATGAGTTTAAGTCGCCGCCGCAAGGTAAAGTTAAGTAGCCGCCACGGGTTCGCCCGAGAGCTTGAGGTGCGTGACGCGGTTCTTGCCGCCGTTCTTCACCTCGTACATCGCCTCGTCGGCCTGCTTGAGCATGAGGTCAACGGTGCGCGGCGGCGTCGTCCACGTCACCACACCGATGCTGAACGTGATCGGCCAGCCGTACTCGCGCATCGTGCTCGTCAGGTGTTGGTGGACGCGCGCGACGACCACCTGCGCCGCCGCCTCGCCCGTCTCCGGCATCAGGATGACGAACTCGTCGCCGCCGAGACGCGCCACCACGTCAATCTCGCGGATGTTGTTTTTGATCGTCTGCGTCACACACTTGAGCACCGTGTCGCCGATGCTGTGGCCGTAGTTGTCGTTGACGAGTTTGAAGTCGTCCACGTCCATGTAGGCGACGGTGAAGGGGTGGCGGTGGCGGCGCGCACGGTTGATCTCCTGCTGCGACGCCTCGAAGAACGAGCGGCGGTTGATGACGCCCGTGAGATCGTCTGTGCGCGCGAGTTCGCGCTCCTGATCGTGCGAGCGGCGCAGCGCGGAGACGAAGTAGGCGACGAAGAGGAAGGCGGCGAGTTGCGCGAGCACGTTGAGATAGGGGAGGAGCGGCCGCGCGTCGTAGTGACCGGTGGATTGTTCGGTGATGAAATAACCGGCCGCGCTGGCGAGTGAGATGAAGACGGCGGCGCGCCGCCCGACGAGCCACGCCACGAGCGAGATGGGCAGCAGGTAAAAGATGTAGAGCGCGGTGTCAGTCCCCGTCAGGTAGTTGATGACGCATTGCAGGACGACGAGGAGAAGACCGAGGATGATGAGGAATAGTTTTGAACGCTGGCCGAGCCGTTCCAGGATCGTCATAAAAAACAATTCTCCGAGCGGTCTGGGGGTAAACGCTGAGAGCACGTTCGTATAACGCGCCAGAGTTTAACCTTTTGCTTCGATGTGCGCACCATGTTTTTGGGTTGTCGAAAAGTTTACGCGTCGTTCACGGTCGCGCGCCGTCGCCCGAATTGATTCACGCGCCCGCGCGCGCGTGTTAGACTTTTGAGTCTCGTCAGCCAGCGCCAGCGCGTCAACCGGCGCGAGTGTTTCCCTGTATCGTTCGTCCGAATTCCTGTAATGAAAACCTGCCCACAATGCGGAACGAGTTACGAGAGCGCGGCGACGTTTTGCCCGCGCGACGGCGACGTGCTGGAAGAGACGGAGGCGGGCGAGGAGATGGTCGGGCGCATACTCGACGGGCAGTACGAGATCGAATCGTTCATCGCGCGCGGCGGCATGGGCACGCTCTACCGCGCGCGTCACATCCTCTTGGGCGACCGCGTGGCGATCAAGACGCTCAAGCCGGAGATGCGCCACAACGCCGAGTGGCTGCGACGTTTCCAGCGCGAAGGGCGGGCGGCGCGTCGCTTCCGCCACCCGAACGCCGTCACCGTCTACGATCTGCGCACGGGCGCGGACGGCCTCACCTACATGGTGATGGAATACGTCGAAGGCCACTCGCTCGATCAAGAGTTGAAGCAGCGCGTTCGTCTGTCGCCCGTCGAGGCGTGGCAGATTCTCGAACCCATCGTCGGCGCGCTCGAAGCGGCGCACGCGCAGGGCGTCGTTCATCGCGACCTCAAACCGGAGAACGTGATGTTGAACCGCGCGGCCGGTGGCGAGTTGCAGGTGAAACTGCTCGACCTCGGCATCGCCAAGTTGCGCGATGTGGCGGAGACGCACGTCGGCGACGGCGGCGCGCTCACGTTGGCCGGGCAGATTCTCGGCACGCCCTATTACATGTCGCCCGAACAGTGGGGCGAGCCGTCGCGCGACGGCACCGTGGAGATTGACGGGCGCGCGGACATCTACAGCCTCGGCGTCATCCTCTACGAGTTGGTCACGGGTGCGAAGCCTTTCGTCGGCCACACGCTCGGCGAGTTGCGGCAGGGGCACGTCAGCCATCATGTGCCGCAGTTGCACACGGTCGTCGCGGGCGTGCCGGAAGAGTTCGCGCGGGCGGTCGAGCGCGCGATGGCGAAGGATCGAGCGGATCGCCCGGCGACTGCGGGCGTGTTCGCGTCGGAGGTGCGCGCCGCGCTCGGCCTCGCGTCGGGCGCGAACCGGCACGACCGCATGATCGCGGTGCTGCCCGACTTTGAATCTTCGCAGACGCTCATCCGCGAGGACGACGACGCAACAATGGCGGCGGCGGTGACGCCCGCGCCACGTGCGGGCGGCGAAACCACCCCGCAAGCATTGGCGACACAACTTACGGCGGCCACCGCTGCGGAACAGGCGCGCACGCGAACGCCGGTTGCGACGCCGTTGCCGACAACGCCGCCGCCGACGCAGCCCACACTCCACGCGCATCTTGACGCGCAGCCTGTGGCGCGACGTTCGCTCGCCAAGTTGACAGTCGTCATCGCGCTCGCGTTGTTAGTGGCGGGCGGGGTCGTTGCGGGCGGCTGGCTCGCGTGGAACAGTTGGCAGGCGCGGCGCGCGCCGGGGAATGGCGAGGGCCGAACAGTTGCGACGGGTACGGTTGACGCGCCGCCCGCGCGTTTCGAGTTGATGAACTACTGGGTCGAAGCATTCGACGACGCGGAGCAGGGCGAGGGGCGACGCGTCGCGGCGAAGGAGTTAACGTTGCCGTCGGGGCAGCAGTTCAAGTTTCATTTCGTGGCGCGCGAGCGCGGCTATCTCTACATCGTCGGCCCCGGCAAGGGCAACGCGCCGACGACTTTTCTGACCGCGCGCCCGGCGGGCATCATGAAGACGAACCTCGCCCCGGCGGGCGCGGATTTCACCTTCCCCTACGGCGACGGGCAGGTGCTCGAACTCGACAAGAATCCCGGCACGGAAGAGTACGTCGTTATTTTTTCGCGGACGCCTTTGCTCGCGCCCGCCTTCCTAGCCACGGAAGCGGGGCACGAACTGACGCCCGCCGAGTTGAAAGAGTTGGAGGATTTGCGCGCGCGCTCTAAAACCGCGCTGCCCTTTGCCGACGTAAAAGATTCGGATGCGAAGGGCGGGGCGGCGGTGGCCGTCGCAGTGGGTTCGGCGGGCGCGCCGTCCGAGCCGGTCATCTTCGACATACGGATCGAACACCGTTAGTCGCGCGTGTTAGTCGCGCGAGTTGATCGCGAAGTTGGTCGCGCGAGCTGATCGCGCATGAGTTGCGCGGCCTGTGTGGCAAGTGGCCGCGCCCTCGAATGGACGCCACACGCCTTGTTGCTTTGACGACGGAAGGAGTGATTCGGAACATGCGTTGCAAACTTTTCTCACAGCTTCTCCTGACCGCGCTCGTCTTCGTCCTCCCGGTCGTCGCGCAGCAGCCGCAACCGACGACAACGCCGCAGCAGGACGAAGAGATCATGACGCGCGGCGCGTTTCTCACGACGCGCACGAAGACGGGGAACAAAGAGGCGGCGAAAGCGAGCGGCGGCGCGGGCGCGGCCGTGACGACGCCGGAGACGGCAAACGCCCCGGCAGTCGCCGCGAACAACCCGCCGAAGAACTCGAAGAAGATCGTCGCGAAGTCGTCCGGCAACACGCGCGCGAAGAAGCCGAACGCCAGAAACGAGGGCGACGCGAAAGACGGTAAAGTCGTCGCCGAAGTGAAGCCTCCCGGCGGCGGCAGAACTCCCGGCGAGGTCGAGTCGAAGCTGCGCCCGCTTGGTTTGGGCTACACCTTCTTCACGCTCGGCGACAACGGTCTCGCCGTCCGCACCGATTCCTCGCGCCAGTTTCGCACGGGCGAGGCCATCCGCGTCGCGCTCGAAACCAACACCGACGGCTACCTCTACATCTTCCACACGGAGAACGACGGCGCGCCCTCGATGATCTTCCCCGACACGCGCCTGAACGGCGGCGGCAATTTCGTCCGCGCGCACGTCCCCTACGAAATTCCTTCGAGCGAAGAGGCCACGGAAGAGATGCGCTGGTTCGTCTTCAAAGACCCGCCCGCCGCCGAACGCCTCTACATCGTGCTCGCGCGCCAGCCGCTCGCGGGCGTGCCGACGGGCGAAGCCCTCGCCAACTATTGCTTCGACGCGCAACACACGTGCCCGTGGCAACCGGCCGCGGCGGCTTGGACGGAACTCAAGGCGGCGCAGGAGCGCGAGCAGGTGGCCGTCAGTAAAGTTAACGATCAGGGTCGGGCGCGAACGGCGGACGAGCGCGAAGCGACCTCGCGCGGCCTCGGTTTGGGGGCGGGCGCGCCGACGCCCTCCGTCATCCGTCTGACCGCCTCGCCCAACGCGAAGATGCTCGTCACGGCGATTGATTTGATTCACAAGTAAGCACGCAGATCATCAGAGTTAGCACATAGTCATTAATTAGCACGTAGTCATCAGTCAGCACGGAGACATTATGAAACCTCGAAGTATTTGTTTG
The DNA here is from genome assembly GCA_030838445.1 of Pyrinomonadaceae bacterium. Lineage (GTDB taxonomy): Bacteria > Acidobacteriota > Blastocatellia > Pyrinomonadales > Pyrinomonadaceae > JAIVJZ01. Next base: position 16,367 of record JAUZFQ010000185.1, read on the forward strand.
ACGTTCTTCCTCGCCTGCGCCGTCGTCGCCGCGCCGCTCAACGCGGTCGTCGCCGCCGCGCCCGCCGCCGTCGCAGTTGTTGAACTAGCGGCGTCGCAGGGCGAGCAACCCGGCGGCGGAATGGAGTCTCTGCGGCAGGGGCGCAAGTTGTTGAAGCAGGGGCGTGCGGATCAGGCACTCCCTCTGTTGGAGTCCGCGCTGAGAAGTTTCAACGCGTCGGGTTCGGTGCGCGGTCAGGCCGCGACGCACGACGCGCTCGGCGATCTCTATTCGCGGCAGGGGCAGCACCGCACCGCGCTCGTGAACTATCAGAAGGCTTACGAGTTGTTTCAACAGGCGGGCAACAAGCCGGGGTCAATCATCGCCAAGCGCGTCGTCGGCATCGGCGACGAAGACTTCAACGCCAACCTGATGCTCGCCAAGATCGGCGAGGCGCATTATCGCGCGGGCAACGTCGAGCAGTCGGGCGCGGCCTACACGCGGATGCGCGTGACGAAGCCGGACACGAGCACGCTCGGCGTGGCGAAGAAGGGCGGCGGCCTCTTCGGCAGCATCGGCGGCCTGGGGCGCGGCATCGCGCGCGGCGACGCCTCCATCTCGACGGGCGTCAGCGCAGTCGGCACGATCAGTCAGGTGCAGCAGACTTTTGAACTCTATCGCCAGAGCATCCTCTACGCGACCTACGAACTCGGACTCGGCCGCGTCAACTACTTCAACGACGAGTTTGCCGACGCGCGCAAGCACTTCGCGAACGCGCTCGACTCAACGAGCGGCAGCGTCCCGCTCATCGGCAAGATCGGGCAGATGCGCCGCTTCCGCGTCGCGGCCAACACGAGCCTCGGCGACGTCGCGCTCAGGCAGGGCAACATCAAAGACGCGCTCAAGTTTTACACCGACGCGGCCAAGGGCGCGCAGGCCGACAAGCGGCTCGACCTCCAGTGGCCGGCGCAGCGCGGCGTCGGCAAGGCGAACCTGACGCTCGCCGCGCAGGCCACGGACGCGGCGAAGAAGTCGAAGGCGTTACAGGATGCCTTCGTCGCCTACCGCGCGGCGTTGCAGACCATCGAGACGATCCGGCAAGGCTCTCTGCGCGCCGACGAAGCGCGCACGACGTTTCTCGCCACCACCCGCGACGTGTTCGACGAGGCTTCGGGCGCGCTCGCCGCCGCCGCCCTCAACGCGGCGACGGACAAGAACGCCCCGCTCGCGGGCGACGCGCTCGCGCTCGCGGCCGAGTCGTTCCGCATCGTCGAACAGGGACGCGCCCGCTCGCTCCTAGACATGCTGAGCGAGACCGGCACGACCATCACCGAAGGCGTCCCCGCCGAACTCGTCCGCCGCAAGCAGGAGAACCTCGAACGGCAGCAGGAGATCGCGCAGCAGATCACGGGCGTCAGCCTGACGGGCGAGCCGCCCGCCGAGGGCATCGAGAAACTCGAAGAACAGTTGGAGACGCTCTCGGTCGAATACGACAGTCTGGAAAATCAGATCAGGGCGGCCAGCCCGCGCTACGGCGCACTCACCTCGGCGCAACCGCTGACGCTCGCAGAGGTGCAGCAGAAGGTCTTGGACGCCGACACCGTGTTGCTCGAATACAGCCTCGGCCGCGATCAGTCGTACCTGTGGGCGGTGACGCAGACGAACGTCACCCTGCGCCAGTTGCCCGCGCGCGACAAACTCGACGCGCTCGCGATGGCTCTGCGCGACAAGATCGTGCCGCAGAGTTTGCGCCGCTCGCTGCTCGACGCGGGCAGCCAGACGCGCGGCATGTTGGAGGAACGCGGCATCGCCCTCTCCAACAACGCGACGACGGCCAACGTCGCCGCCTTCGCCGAAACTTCCAACGCGCTCTATCAAGCGACGGTCGCGCCCGCCGCCTCGTTGATTGCCGACAAGCGTCTGCTCATCGTTGCCGACGGCGCGCTCAACTACGTCCCGTTCGAGTCGCTCGTCACGGCTGCGGGCGGCGGGGGCGACTATTCCACTTTGCCCTATCTCGTCCGCACCAACGAAGTAACCTACGCGCCGTCGGCGTCGGTCGTGGCGGCGATCAGGCAACAGGCCGCGGCAGGCAGTGCTGCGGCGGCGAACTCGCGCGGGCTGCTTCTCGTCGCCGATCCGATCTTCGACGCCTCTGACCCGCGCGCGAAGATTTTGCAGGGCGTCGGCGCGAACGCGTCCGCCGGTCAGTCGGGCGAGATGCTCGCGGTCAACAGTGCGGTCGGAGATTTGACGGGCGCGCCGGACACGGCCGCCGCTGCCGGTACCAGTAACGTCAGGCTCGCGCGCTTGAACGGCACGCGCGCCGAGGCGCAACAGATCGCCGCCTTCGCGCGCACGTCCGGCCTCGCGCCCGACGTCTGGCTCGACCTCGACGCCAGCGAGAGCAAGGTGAAGACGACGGACGTGAGCAAGTACCGCATCCTGCACGTCGCCACGCACGGGCTGCTGAACACGGAACGCCCGCAGTTCACGGGCGTCGTCCTCTCGCTCGTCGGCAACCGCAGCGGCGGCGACGGCTTCCTCCGCACCGACGAAATCTTCAACCTCAAACTCGGCTCGCCGCTCGTGATGCTGTCGGCCTGCGAGACGGGCTTAGGGCGAGAGCGACGCGGCGAAGGCGTCATCGGGCTGACGCGCGCCTTCATGTACGCGGGCGCGCCCACGGTCGGCGTCAGCCTGTGGTCGGTCTCGGACAAGTCAACGGCGGATTTGATGACCGACTTCTACAAGCGTCTGCTCACCAAACAGTCGCCCACGCCTTCAGCCGCGATGCGCGCGTCGCAGATCGCCATGATCACGGCGAAGAAAAACAGCGCGCCGTTCTACTGGGCACCCTTCGTCCTCGTCGGCGACTGGCGTTAAGCAACATGGCTAACGGTAACTGGCAGCGCAAAGCCGCGCGTGTTGTTTCCAACGCGGGGCTTTGCGCTGTCTGCG
>JAUZFQ010000214.1 GCA_030838445.1 Pyrinomonadaceae bacterium
TCGGCACGCCCGCCGCGCGGCACACTTCGAGAATCTGCGCCGCGCTGTAAGCGTACTCGTCGTTCTCCAACGCGAGCCGCGTGCGAATCTCTTCGGGCAGCGCGCGAATCACTTCGACGAGGCGGGCGGCGCGGTCGCCCTTGCCGCCGTGTATCTCCATCACCGCCCACGCCGAGCGCGGCTGCGCCAGCAAGTCGAAGACGTGCGCGTGCGTCTGCAAAATCTTGATGCTGTTGGCGACGACCTGCTCCGAGTCGGAACTGAGCACGACGAACTGATCCGGGTGAATGACGAGACGGATGCCGAGCGCAGTCGCGCGTTCGCCCGTGCGGCGCGCTTCCTCTCGAAACTCTTCGAGCACGTCCGCGCCCGCCTCGTCGTCCGCGAACGGGAAGAGACCGGAAGTGAGCCGGTACAACTTCCACCCGCGCCCGCCGCAAAAATCGAGCGCGCCGTTCAAACGCGCGAGGTTGGCCGCATACAACTCGCGCAACATCGCTTTTTGTTCGGGCACGTCGAATTGCAGCAGCCGCTTGCGCGTCAGCGCGCGGTAACGCACCGCGTCCGAAGTGGTGATACAGACCAGACCGAGTTGTGGCACAAAGCTATCGCTCAAAGATAATCCCCCTGCAAGTTTTTCGTTTCGCAGCGGCTTTCATTTAAGCGCAAAGTTTTATTTTTAACGACACGAATGTGTCGCTAAAAGCACTCACGGTTTAACGGCCTTCAAGTCTCCAACGCCGCCTGTAGGTTCAACTTCTCGCCTTGCTCGACGGTCGCGCCGTCGGGAGCGAGGGAGGCGGCCGAGGTGAGGACGAGCGCGATCCAGAAGAGGTCTGCGAGCAGGAGGTGGGTGAGTTGCAGCCAGACGGGCGCGAGCAGCGCGATGTTCAAGATGCCCGCGCCGAGTTGCACGAGGAAGATCGTCGTGAGGACGCTCGCCAGTTGCCTTGCGCGCGTGAGGCCGGGGCGCAGGAAGTTGTTGACGTACGACGCGGTGGCGATTGTGTAGATGCCGATGCCGACGGCGAACAGAGGGTGCAGCCCGCGCAGCCGCACGAGGAAGTGCGCCGCCGGTGACAAGTCCTGCCGCAGCCCCGCCGCCAGAGAGCTTGAGGGAAACAGCGTGTCGCCGAGCGCGGCCACCGCGCCGCTCACGGCGATGAGAAGCGTGCCGACAAGTCCGGCGGCGAAGATCGCCCCGACCCGCCCCTGTCCGCGCAGACGCACGCCTTCGCCGCCCATCGCCCACCACGCCGTCAGCGACAGGACGGCGAGCAGCACGAACGTATTCACCAGATGAAACGACATCACGAACGCGCGCGCGATTGAAGCGTTGCCCGCCACCAACTCGAACTTCACGAGCACCGCGCCGATGAGCGCCTCGATCAAAATGAAGACGAGCGACCAGAACGCGCCGCGTCGCACGCGATGCCCGCGCGGAAACAGTTTGCGCGTGCGCCACACCAGACCGATGACGAGGAGCAAGGCCACGCCGCTCGTCAGCCGGTGCGTCAGTTCGACCAGAGTCTTGGCGAGTCCCGTCGCCGGGAGCACCTCGCCGTTGCACAGCGGCCAATGGCTGCCGCAGCCGTCGCCGGAAAACGACGCGCGCACGTATGCGCCCCACACGATGACGAACAAGTTGGCCGCCACGACGAGCCACGCGTAAGCGGCGAGGCGATTGAGTTTCATAAGGGGAACGATCTCTCTTTAGTCTGTCCAAGAGGGCGAAAGAATTTGCTGCCGGATGTCTGCGATTATAAGACATGAGCGGGGCGTGGTCATGCGTCCGCGCGCGTCTCGATCAGCGTGCGGCGCGCGAGTGGCGGTAAGCGGCGCGGAGAATCAGCGCGAAGGGGGCGAGCCAGATGAGATCGTTGGTGACGTTGAGCCAGCCGAGCGCCCACGGCCAGTCGCCGCGCGCGGCGGTCTGTAGGAAGCCGATGGGGCCGAGGAGTTTGCCGAGCAGTCCGACGAAGATGATCGGCCAGTGTCGGAAAGGGTCGCGCGCGGCAATCGCGTAGCCGACGCCGTAGACGCCGACGACCATGCCGAGGCACTGCCAGATTTGCGGGTAGTTCGGCGGCGCGACGCCCGCCCAGCGGAAGAAGGCCAGCGGAAATAGAATGACGAACGCGCCCCACGCGAGGTTGTACGCGCCCGCCGCATAGAGCGTCCACGTCATCCAACGCGGGTGCGTTCTCTCGCTACTGTTGTAACCGCCGTCACGGCCGTCGCTGCCGCCGTTGCCGCCGTTGCCACTGCTACCGCTGCTGTCGCGTTCGCTCATGCTTCGTCGCTGCTGCCGCTGTGTGTGCTCATAACTCGTCGCCCGCTCACTCGCCGACGGCGTGTCGGAGCGCGCCTTCGAGTTCGGGATATTTAAATTCGTAGTTGGTCGCTTTGAGCCGCGACGGGTCGGTGCGCTGGCTCGCGAGCAGGGCGGCGTCGGCCATCTCGCCGAAGGCGAGGCGGGCGGCGAAGGCGGGCACGGCAAAGAGGGTCGGGCGATTGAGCACGCCGCCGAGCGTCTTCGTGAACTCGCCGTTCGTCACCTGTTGCGGCGCGACGACGTTGACCGCGCCTTCCAACTCTTCGTGCGCGAGCGCGTGCAGGATCGCGCCCAATGCGTCGTCGAGCGCGATCCAACTCATGTACTGCTTGCCGCTCCCCAGCTTGCCGCCCGCGCCGAGTTTGAAAGGCGTCAGCATCTTCGCGAGCGCGCCGCCCACGCCGCTGAACACGACGCCGAAACGCAGCCGCACGACGCGCATCCCGGCGGCCTTCGCCGCTTCGGTCGCGGCCTCCCACTCGCGGCACACGCCCGACAGAAAATCCGTGCCCGGCGCGCTCGCCTCCGTCAGAGTTTCCGCGCCGCGGTCGCCGTAGTAGCCGACGGCCGAGGCGGAGAGCAGGACGCGCGGCGGCGTCTTCAACTTCGCAAGCGTGGCAGCGATAAGCGACGTGCCTTGCACGCGGCTGTCGCGTATGCGCTGCTTCTTCTCCTCCGTCCAACGCCCCTCGGCAATCGGGTCGCCCGCCAGATGGATGGCCGCGTCGTGGCCTTCGAGTTCCACCGCGTCCAACTCGCCGCGAGCCGGATTCCACAACACTTCACGCGCGCCGTCGGCGCGTTGCGGGTGCGCCGCGCCGCGCACGAGACACGTCACCTCGTCGCCGCGTGCGACGAGCGCGGCCACCAACGCCGAACCGATCAGCCCGCTCGAACCCGTCACGATGATCTTCATCAACGATGCTCCTTCGCGCCGCTCTGTGTGAATCGCAGGTTTATACCACGCGCAAACGAAAAGCCGCGAGAGAAACGTTTGCGGCGCGTGGCCTTTTTCAAACGTTTCTCTCGCGACTCGAAGTGTCGTCGGACTTAAGCGACGGACGAAGTTAACTGGTCGGCTGCTGGACGCCGTGGCGTCTGCGCTTGCGCGCCGCGCGCCACTTGCTCGCGCCTTCCTGCACGAGCGAGAAGAGCGTCGAGCGGTTCTCGGCCACCAGTTTCATCCACGCCCACTTGCTCATCTGCGGGAAGTAGATGCCGCGGAAGAAGAGGCGCGCGACCAGATGGCCGATCCTGATCTCGACCGGCTTGTCCTTGATGAACTCCATCGCCTCGGCGTTGCGCTCCGGGCTGTAGGAAGTCGTCCACGCGTGATTCACTTCCTGACGCGCTTCTTTGATCGTCATCTTGAGCGGCGCGTGCGCCATCTCGAAGGGCGCAAAGTCCATCCAGTGGCGCGGGCGCGCGAGTCGCCCCGAAGCGGCGAGACGATCATAGAGCGGCGTCGCGGGGAACGGCGTCAGTTGACCGAAAACGGGTAGCCCCGGCGGCCACGAGTGAATCTCCGCGAGCGTGCGCTCGGCGACGCCCGGCGTGTCATTGTCCATGCCGAAGATGAACGAGGTGATGGCGTAGATGTTGCGCTCGGCGAGCCTGCGTAAGACCGCGCCGTACTCGCCCGGCTTGCTGAAGTTCTTGTTGACGTCGGCCATGTTCGCCGGGTCAATCGACTCCATGCCGATGAAGACCCACTTGCCGCCCGACTCGGCGATTAAGTCAACGAGTTCCTCGTCCTTCAACAAGTTCGCGCTGATCTGCGCGACCCACGGCAACTGCGCGTTCGCGGCGATCATGTCGCGCAACAGCGACTTCGTGCGTTTGACGTTGATCGCAAAGTTGTCGTCAATGAAGAAGACAGCGACCTGCCCGCCGTCCTGACGCGCGCGCGCCTTGAGGCGCAGGATTTCGTCCACGACCGACTCGTTGGAGCGGAAGCGGATCGAGTCGCCGAAGAAGCCCGTCACGGTGCAGAACTCGCAGCCGTAGGGGCAACCGCGCCCCGACTCAATCGGGATCACGCGGAACGTGCCCCAGCCGCCGCCCATGCGTTCGAGCAGCGGGCGCGCGATCTTCGGCACGAGGTTGAACTGATCGAGGTCGAGCGTCTCCCAAGGGATCAGCGGGTAAGGTTGCAGGCTCGGCTTTTTGTCTTTCCCGTCCTCGCCCACGGGCAGATAAATTTCTTGGAGTTCGCCGCGCGCGGCGTCTTCGACGATGCGCGGCCACGTCTCGTCGGCCTCGCCGAGCGCGACGGCGTCGGCGTGGCGCGTGCCCCCGTCGCGCCCCAGGGCTTCGTCGGGGCATTCAGTGACGTGCGGCCCGCCCATCACCACTTTGACCCCGGCGGCGCGCAAAGCGTCGGCCATGCGGTAGGCTTTCGCCACCATCCGCGTCATCGCGCCGATGCCGACCAGCCCGATGCCCTGCTCGCGCACGTAGGCTACCAACTCCTCTTCGTCCATCGCGTGCGCGTTGCCGTCAACGAGCAGCACTTCGTGGCCGGGCGGCGTGAGCGTTTGCAAGAGGAACATCCAGAGGTGCGGCATGAAATTGCGCGTCACGCCGTTGTCCGGGTTATACAACAGAATTTTCAAGAGTTACTTTCCCCTTTCGAGAAACAGGACGATGCTTTTTAGCTTGAGATAATGACGGAATAAACAACAGACGGCACACAGGGGAGTTTAGGGGACTCACAGCCACATGTCGAGCGGTGAATTTTCGGGGCGGAGTATAACAGAAAACGCGCGGCCGCATACAATCACGCCGCCCGCGAACGTACAGCTTCATACATTCGTCGCCGCCCACCCGTAAGTTTTGACTTATTTTCCCGGCTGCTCCGAGTGAACCTGCGAGCAGAGTAGCACAGAACGGCTCAACCGCCCCGCGCGGCCGCCACGAAAACGCACGCCGCGCGGGTTGATTTCCGCCGCGCCAAGAAAAGTTCGTGACCGCGGACGCATCCGCGGAGTATGATGCGCGCGTAATTCATTTACAGGCATGACGCTCTACCAACTTCCGTTGACGACCAAGCCGGGGATTTTCGATTGCCACGCGAGGTAGCCCCGTTTAGTGTACCGCTTCACCCTCTCCACAATCTGCCTGCTCGGCTCGCTCTGCTTCACGCAAGCGGCGTGCGGCGGCGCGTCTCAAGCGCACCAACGCGGCGACGCGCCCGCCGTCTTGACAACTTCCCCGCCCACGCCCGACGCGCCGAAAACAATCGCCACGCGCGCCCCCGGCGCGACCGCCCACGTCGTCGGCTCGATTGACGGCGACGACGACGGCATCCCCGACCGCGCCGAACTGCGCTCCTACGGCGACCGCGAAAATTTCCGACGCTGGTTCACCGCCCTCGCCGAGACGCAGTTTTACGAGCCGAGCACACAGTGGAACGCCGACCAGCGCGACTGCGCCGGGCTGGTGCGTTTCAGTTGGCGCGAGGCTCTGCGCACGCATGATCGCCCGTGGCTGCGCCGCATGGGCGGCGCTTACGAGTCGGTCGCGCCCGACGTGCGCGCCTACACGCTCGGACGCGGCAGCCCCTTGGGCGAGCGACTCTTCCGCACGCGCCCCGGCGCGTTCGAGGAAAACGATCTGACAGACGACACCTTCTCCGATTTCGCCGACGCGCGCACGCTCAAGGAGTTCAACGCCGAGTTCGTCTCGCGCGACCGCAGGCGAGCCGAACCGGGCGATCTCGTCTTCTTTCATCAACCGTGGGCGCAGCGTTATCCCTACCACGTCATGATCTTCCTCGGCGCGGCGCGCGAGGCGTCCGAGGGCGCGGCCGATTGGGTCGTCTATCACACGGGCACGTCTGCCAACGAGCGCGGCACGATCAAAAAGGTGCGGCTCGCCGTGCTTGACGAGCACCCTGACCGCCGCTGGCGACCCGTCGAAACCAACCGCAACTTTTTGGGCTTCTACCGCCTCAAGATTCTCCGTTAGCGACCCGTAACAATGCTCTGCGATTTCATGCGTGAAGATATTGAGTTGAATGCCGGCGAAGGGCTGATTTTATGAACAGTCGAAAACCCCTGACTTCGATCCTGATCTACCTTGCGGTCATCTTTGTCATTTTCTCCTTCTCGTTCTGGCGGCTGCGCATGCTGGCCGAGGGCGTGCCCGCGGGCGACGCGGGCGAGATCGAGTACAAAGAACGCGATCCGACCCTCCCGGCCAAGCCCTACTTCGCGCTCGCCGCCAACCGCACCTACGGCACGAACGAGCGACCGCGCCTCTGGCTCAGTTACCGCGACATAGACGCGATTGACTTCCGCGTCTATCGCGTCAACGACCCCGTCAAGTTCTTCCGCCAACTCGACGACCCGCACCGCTTCGGCGAAGAGGAAGACGGCGGCTTCCAGAACTACTACCGCAAGCGCAAGCCCACGTTCCTCGAACGCGTCCGCGCCTTCAAGAGCTATTTCTATAACGGCTTCCGCGACTACTTCCGCGCGCAACTTAAAAACTCTTCGCGCCGCAGTTTCAACCAGCGTTTTCGCGCGCCCGACGAACTGAAAGAGGCCGAGGTGCAGCGCACGCCGCTGAACGTGGCCGACTACGCGCGCGTGCCGCTTCTCAATGACGACCAACTCGTGCGCGGCTGGCGCGAGAAACTCCCGCCGCTCGACAACGAGTACGACCGCCGCTCGATCCCGCTCGGCCAGCGCGAGCCGGGCGTCTATCTCGTCGAAGCCGTCAACGGCGATCTGCGCGCCTTCTCCGTCGCCATCGTCACAGACCTCACGATGATCGAGAAGACTTCGCGCGACGGCCAGTTGATGGTCTACGCCGTCAACCGGCAGACGGGCGCGCCGCGCGCGGGCGTGCAGGTGCAAGTCGTCGAAGGCAAGAACACGCTCACCACTGGGACGACCGACAATCAGGGCATCCTGCGCACCAAAGTCGCCCGCAAAGAGACGCCCGCCGACGAAGGCGCGGAGGAAGGCGACGGCGAAGCGGGCGGCGACGAGAGCGGCAGCGACGAAGGGGATTCGCCCTCTTACCTCGTCATGGCGACCGAGCGCGAAAACTTCGCCATCTCCGATCTCGACTCTTACATCTTCGGCGGCTACGGCGGCGAGTCGGACAATCTGACGAGCTACATCTACACGGATCGCCCCGTCTATCGCCCGCAGCAGAAAGTTTATTTCAAAGGCATTCTGCGCCGCCTCGGCGAGCGCGGCTACCAGACGCCGGGCGGCGCAGTCACCGTCAGCGTCGAGGACACGAACGGCGGCAAGTTGTTCGAGCGCGAGGTGACGCTCTCGTCGCGCGGCACGTTCAGCGGCGAAGTGGACATCCCCGAAGACGCGCCGCTCGGCACTTACAACGTCAAAGCCGTGACGGCCGAGGGCGGCGAGGCCATCGGCAACTTCGAGGTGCAGGAATATAAGAAGCCGGAGTTTAAAGTCGCCGTCGCCGTGCCGCAACGCTTCGCGCCCGTCGGCTCGCAGGTCAAGTTCAACGTCTCGGCGCGCTACTTCTTCGGCTCGCCCGTCACGCGCGCCGACGTGAAGTATTACGTCTACCGCGAGCGTTACTATCATTACTTCGCCGACCCCGAAGGCGACCCGATTGACGACTTCGGCGTGCAGGAAGAAGAGGAGGGCGGGGGCTACGACGCGGGCGGCGACTACGGCGACCCGCTCGTCAAAGAGGGCGAGGGCAAGCTCGACGCGCAGGGCAATTTTCAGGTTGACTTCGCCGTCCCGCAGCCGACCGCGCGCGAGCGTTGGGATTACACCTACCGCCTCGAAGCGCAGGTGACGGACGCCTCGCGCCGCATGATGCAATCGAGCGCGCAGTTCGTCGGCACGCGCGGCTCGACCGTCGCCGACGCGACGACGGATCGTTACGTCTACTATCAAGGCGACACGGCGAAAGTCATCGTCCAGACGCGCGACTACGAAGGGCGCGAGGTCGCGGCGGGCGTCACGCTCACCTTCGTCGAGAACACCTGGGAGAAGATCGAGAAGAACGATTACGGCTACAGGTATTTCGAGTACAAGTTGAACGAGCGCGATCTGTCCACGGCCAACGTGCAGACGAACGCGCAGGGCGAAGCCACTTACGACTACCGCATCGAGCGGCCGGGCAACATCCAGATCAAGACGACCGTCTGGGAGAACGGCCGCCCCGTCACCTCGATGGGCGGCTCGGTCTGGGTGGCCGACCGCAACGAGCAGTTCGCGGACTACTCGTATCAGGAGAGCGAGGCCGTCAAACTGGTCCCCGATAAGAAGTCTTACAAGGCGGGCGAGACGGCGCACGTCCTCGCCCTGCTCCCGACGGACAAGGCGCACCTGCTCGTCACGACCGAACTGTTGAGCGTGATGAGCGTGCGCCAGATCAGCGCCACGGGTCGCGCCGTCGTGATCGACGTGCCCATCGAAGCGCGCCACGCCCCGAACTTCTTTCTCGACGTGTCCTACGTCAAAGACAGCGAGATGTATTCGGCCTCCACGTCGCTCGTCGTGCCGCCGCGCGACCGTCTCTTGAAAGTCGAGATCGTCCCGAACAAGAAGGAGTTCAAGCCGCGCGAAACCGCGTCCTACACGATCTCGGCGCAGAACGGCGACGGGAGTCCGGCGGCGGGCGCGGAGGTCAGTTTCGGCGTCGTTGACGAAGCCATCTACAGCATCTCGCCGGAGACGGTCGGCGACATCCGCAAGAACTTCTACGCGCAACGCTACAACGAGGTGAACACGACCTTCGCCGTCAACTACTACTTCAACGGCTACGCGGGCAAGAAGGCGATCCAACTTGCCGCGAACCGTCGCGCGCAGCAACTCGCCGACTTCAAGAACGAGGGCGATTTCGTCGAGCCGCTGATCCGGAAACTTTTCAAAGACACGGCCTACTGGCAGCCCGCCGTCGTGACGGGCGCGGACGGCAAGGCCAACGTCAAAGTCGAACTGCCCGACAATTTGACGACGTGGCGCGCGACCGCCCGCGCCGTCACCGCCGACACGCGCGTCGGCGCGGCGACGAGCAAGATCGTCGAGCGCAAGGATGTCATCATCCGTCTCGCCATGCCGCGCTTTATGACTTCGGGCGACGTGGTGACGCTCTCCGGCATCGCGCACAACTACCTGAACGCCGACAAGACGACGCAGATTTCCCTGAGCGTCAACGGCGCGCAACTGCTCGACCCGCCCGCGCAGACCGTGACCATCCCGAAGAACGGCGAGCACCGCATCAACTGGCGCGTCAACGCGCAGCAGACCGGCAGCGTGACGCTGCTCGCCAAAGCCCTGACCGACACCGACTCGGACGCGGTCGAGTTACAAATCCCCATCGTCCCGCGCGGGCTGAAACAGACCGCGGGCGAGGCCGCCACGCTTTCGGGCGACGGCGACGCCGAGCGCACCATCACCATCAACCTGCCGCCGAACGCCGACCCGCGCGCGCGCACGCTCCGCGTCGAGGCCGCCCCGTCGGTCGCCGCCACGCTCTTCGGCGCACTCGACTATTTGACGGGCTACCCTTACGGCTGCGTCGAACAAACGATGTCGCAGTTTCTCCCGACCATCATCGTCGCCAACACCCTGCGCGATGTGGATCAGGCTTCGATCCGCGACACGAACAACATCAACAAGAAGGTGCGTAAAGGTCTCGACCGCCTCTACAACTTCCAGCACGACGACGGCGGCTGGGGCTGGTGGAAGGACGACCCGACCGACCCGTGGATGACGGCCTACGTCGTTGACGGCCTGACGATGGCGTCGCGCGCCGGTTATCAAACGGACGACGCGCGCGTCCAGAAGGGGCGCGGCAAGTTGTCCGGCCTGCTCGACGCGGCCAAGAACGACGACGGCAAAGAGATCGGCATGGAGACGCGCGCCTACATCGCCTATGCCCTGAACGCGAGCGGCGGCGTCAACCCGCGCCACGTCGAAGACCTCTACAACAATCGTGGGCGGCTGCAACCCTACGGCCGCGCGCTGCTCGCGCTCACCTTGAAACAGCGCGGCGACGGGCGCGCGCGCGGGCTGGCCTCAGAGATCGAACGCTCCGCACGGCAGAGCGACTTCGACGCCCACTGGGAATCGCAGAGCGAAAAGCATGAGAACTACGTAGAGGAGAACAGCGTCGAAGCGACCGCGCTTTCGATCAAAGCCCTCGCGCAGATCGCGCCGGAGAGCGGCGTCTTGCCGAAGGCCGTGCGCTGGACGGTCGCCAGCCGACGCCGCGGCGACCGTTACTGGATTTCCACACGCCAGACCGCTTTCGTCATCTTCGGCCTGACGGACTACCTCAAGGTCAGCAACGAACTCTCGCCCGACTACGCGCTCGAAGTCTACGTCAACAACGAGCAGGTCTTGACCCAACAGGTGACGGGCGCGGAGGCTGCGAAGGCGCAGTCGTTCGTCGTCACGCGCAAGAACGAACAGGTGGGCGGGACAACGCAGGTGCGCTTCGTCAAACGCGGCGCGGGCGTGCTCTACGCGACGGCCACGCTCGAATACGCGACCAACGACGAGCAGACCGCGCCGCAGAGCACCGCGGCGTTGAAGATCACGCGCGAGTACCTGCGCCTGCGCGTGGAGGAGGGCGAAGAGGGGCGTCTGAAGTGGAAGACCGAGCCGCTCTCCGGCGAGTTGCGCTCCGGCGATCAGATCGTCTCGCGCCTCGTCATCGAGGGCACGCCCGCGCCCTACCTGCTCATCGAAGACCCGATCCCGGCGGGCGCGGAACAGGTCGAGAACGTCAGCGGCCTCGACCTCAACTACCGCGAGCAGGGTTGGAGCGACTGGTACAGCGCGCGCGAGTTCCGCGACCAGCGCACAGCCTTCTTCCTCAACTTCTTCAACGGCCGCGCCGTGCTCCAGTACGCCCTGCGCGTGCAGGAGCCGGGCGACTTCCGCGTCGCCCCGGCGCGCGTCGAGTTGATGTACCAGCCGACCGTGCAGTCGAACACGGCGAGCGGGAAGTTGACCATTCTGGACAGACAGTGAATCGTTTGAACTTTAAGGTGACGACATGACCAAGAACGTACTCGCCTCCATCTTCGCCGCCGCGCGCGACCTCGTGCGCGCGCCCCGCGCGCTCGCCGTACTGTTTGCGCTCTACCTCGCGCTCATCGCCGCGATCTTCTTCTTCATCACGACGCGCGAGGCGACCCTCTGGCAGTTGTTCGTGACGGGCGCGTCGGTGCTGCTCGTGCCGCTCCTCTTCTTCGTCGTGCAGGCGGCGGGCGCAACTTACGCCGTCGGCGAGAGAAGCGCGGCCGGGTTGCTCAGGCGCACGGCGCGCGGTTTCCTGAAAGTGCTCTTGGTGAGTGTCCCCGTCATCCTGCTCGCCGTGCTCTCCGTCTACTTGCTCGACAAACTTGAGCAGCGCGCGCAGTTGACGCCGCAGGAACGCGCGAGCGTCGAATACGCGCGCAACACGTCGGACGACGAAGAGGCCGAGTCGTCGTCTTCATCGTCGTCGTCAGAGGAGTCGAAGCCGAAGCCGCCCGTGCGTTGGAAGTATCTCTTCGTCTCGGCCTTGCGCCTGCTAGTGCTCGGCCTCTTCCTGCCGCTCGCCGCGATGCACCTCTGGATCGCCGCCGCCCGCGACGGCCTCGGTTCGGCCTTCGCGCGCTTCCATCGCCACTTCCTGCGCGCCTTCTCCCCCCGCAGCGTCCTCACCTACGGCGTCGGCATGATCGTCTTCGCGCTCATCCCCTACTTTCTGATCACGAAACGCACGCCCCTCTCAAGCAACACGTTCGAGTTGCTCGTCTTCGGTGTGCGCATCCTCGTCGCCGCGTCGCTCATGCTCTTCGGCTGGGTGATGACCATGACCGCGCTCGCGCGCTTCGACGGGCAGACTGCACCGACGGCGACCACCGAACCCCTGCTCGACCAATCGCCCAACGCCCCCGCGACGGCGGCGACGACGAGTTAACGTCCCCGCAGGATGACAGCCGTGCTCGCCGCAGTCAGTCGGATGAACGCCGTGCTCGCCGCAGTTAAAAACTTTCTCTTCCCCACACACGACGGCGCGCGCCACGGGCTGACGCACGTCTGCGTGTGCCTCGCCCTCTTTTGCGCGTGGTCAATCCCCTCTCCGCCCGACGCGGTTCGCGTCGAACACATCCAACTCGCGCGCGTGAGCGAGAGCGAGTTGGACGCCGCCTTGCTGCGCGCCGCCGTCGCCGCGCTCGGCTCGCGCGAGGGCGCGATCATCGTCACGGACGCGCAGACGGGACGCGTCCGCGCCGCCGTCAACCCGCGCTTGGCGGACGAAGCGGCCTTCCCTCCCGGCTCTGCGATCAAACCTTTCACGCTGCTCGCGGCCTTGCGCGCACGCGTCATCAACGCCGACTCGCGCCTCTCCTGCCGCAAGCATTACACGCGCCACGGCGCTGACTTCACCTGCTCGCACCCGGTCTACATCCCGCCCTTCACCCCCGTGCAAGCCCTCGCGCATTCCTGCAACTACTACTTCGCGCGCCTCGCCGAACGACTCCCGCCCGCCGACTTCACACACACGCTCGCCGCCTACGGCTTCGGCGCGCCTCCCGCGTCTACCGCCGCGACGTTCAAGCACGCGAGTGCTCGCGTCGATGTGAAGACGGCCGCGACGGCGACGCCGCGACTGCCGCGCGGCGAGTGGCAAGTCAAGACCGCGCTCGGCGAAGGCGACCAACTGCTCGTCACGCCCGCGCAACTCGTCGCCGCCTACGCCGCACTCTTCAACGGCGGCCGCCTCTACCGCACGCACGCCGCCAACGTCGTCGCGTCCGAAAATTTCCGCGCCGACGAGATCGCGCGGCTTGACATCACGCCGGACGAACGCGCGCTCCTGCTCTCCGGCTTGCGCGGCGCGGTCAAATACGGCACGGCCTCGCCCGCCGATCTCGCCTCGCTCCCGACCCACGTCTTCGGCAAGACGGGCACGGCCACAGACCAATCCGACGGCTACCACACACACGGCTGGTTCGTCGGCCTCGCCTCCGAACGCGACGCGCGCCCCGTCGCTTCACACACGACCCCGACGGCCGACGCGCCCGCCCCCGCCGAAGTCAAACTCGCCGTCCTCGTCTTTCTCAAACGCGGGCAGGGCAAGGAGAGCGCCGCGGTCGCCCGCACCGTCTTCGCCGAACACGCGCGCCTCACGACCAGCGACACCGCCTCTTACGCCGCGCGCGGTAACGATTCACCAACGAACACTGACGACGACTTCAACAGCGCGTCGCGCGCGTCGAACGGCGCGGCGCTCGTACGCGTTCGCCACACGCGCGACGAGTTGACGCGCACGCTCCCGCTCGACGAATACCTGTTCGGCGTGCTCGCGGCCGAGGCGAGCGTCGAAGACGAGTTCGCGGCGTTGAAGGCGCAGGCCGTCGTCAGCCGCACCTACGCGCTCTCGAACCTCCGACGCCACGCGCGCGACAACTACGACTTCTGCGACACCACCCACTGCCAGCGTTTTCTTCAAGTGACGCAGGCCAACGAGCGCACGGACTTTCACGCGCTCGTCCGCCGCGCCGTCGCCGACACTTCCGGCGAGGTCTTGCGCGACGCGCGCGGCACGCTCGCCTCCGACGTGTTCTTCTCCACCTCCTGCGGCGGGCAGACGGCCAACCTCCAGACGCTCTGGGGCACGCCCGCGCGCGAGCCTTACCAACGCGGCGGCGTCCGCGACGACTACTGCGCCGCCATGCCGCACCGGCGCTGGACTGACACGATCCCCGCCGCGCGTCTCGCCAAAGCCTTGCGCGAAGACGCGCGCACGGATGTCGGCGCGCGCGTCGAAACGTTGTCGGTCGTCAGGCGCGACGCCACGGGGCGCGTCGAGCAGTTGGCGATTGAGGGCGAGCGGCGTCGCGTCGTGGTGCGCGGCTGGGACTTCAAGATCATCGTCGGGCGCTCGCTCGGTTGGAGCGTGCTCAAGAGTTCGCGTTTCGAGGTGATGCGCGCGGGCGGACAATTCGTCTTTCGCGGGAGCGGCTTCGGCCACGGCCTCGGCCTCTGCCAATCGGGCGCGCACGTAATGGCCGCGCGCGGCGCGTCCTACAGACAGATTCTCGCCCACTACTTCCCCGCCACCAACGTCAGCACGACGGGACTATCGCCGCAAGCGCAGACGAACACGACGCCGCAAACGCACGCGACGACGATGCAAGCGCATGCGACGACAACGCTGCTGCAAGCGCACGCGCGCCGCGCGCCGACGGAGTTGCATGAGAAAGCCGCTATCGAAAATGTTTCGCGGCATCCCGCGTCGCCCGCGCGCGCCGATTTCGTTCAGGCGAGTTTTGCTCATGCCCGCGACGGTCATCATCAAAGGCGATTCGCGCACGTCAGCGTCGTGTCGCCGTCGCTTGCGGGGGCGCGTCTCACGCTGTCGAGTGAAAATTTTCGCGTGAGTTACCCGGCGCGCGGCGTGTCGCGGCGCGAAGTCGAGGGCGCGCTGGCTGCGCTCGAAGCGGCGCGTGCGGACGTGCGTGCGCGTCTGGCCGCGGCCTCGGTTGCCGCGCCCGCGCTCGGCGTCCTTGAGGCGTTCGTCCATGAGACGACGGGCGACTTCACGGGCGCGACGGGACAGCCCGCGTGGGTCGCCGCCACCACGCGCGGCCGTCGCATCGAACTGCAACCGCTCGCGACGCTCGTCAAGCGCGGCCTGCTCGCGCCGACGCTCCGGCACGAATACGCGCACGCCGTCATCAACGCGCTCTCGCGTTCGCGCGCCCCGCTCTGGCTCTCCGAAGGACTGGCCGCGCACGTCGCGGGCGAAGGCCGCGCGCTCTCGCGAGAGGCCGCGCGCGAAAAATGGACGCGCGAAGAGTTGGACAAGAGACTCGCCGCGCCCGCCTCGCGCGCAGAGATGCGCGCGCTCTACGCAGCCGCCTTCCGCGAAGTGGGCGCGCTCATCCGCGCCGGGGGCGAAGCGGGCGTGTGGCGGCGCGTGGCCGGTAGTTAAGAAGTGGCGTGCGCGATTAATCAGTGGCGCGTCGCGCGCAGTTAACCGGCGACGCGTCGTGCGCGGTTAACCGGCGACGCGCGTTTGATCAAAGCCCGCCCGCGCCTGTAACATCGACGGGCTTTGAGTTACACCATCGAACCAGAAACAGAGGCGGCTTCGCCTCTCGACCACCGTCTGACGCCGCACTTCCACGCGCTCGCCGGATTCGATTCCACCAAGACACTCGCGGCCTCGTCTCTCTACGCGAAACTCCGCCCGGAGATCGAGCGCGTGCTCGGCCACGTCTTGCAGGAAGAGTTGGCGGACGCGGGCACGCACCACGCCGTAGCTTCCGTTGACAACACCGACGCCGCCGTCGTGCGCGCGACCGCGTGGAACATCGAGCGCGGCAAACAACTCGACGGCATCATCCGCGCGCTCCGTGATCATCCGGTCTTGCGCGCGAGCGACGTGTTGCTGCTGACGGAGTTGGACTACGGCATGGCGCGCACGGCGAACGCGCACGTCGTGCGCGAGATCGCCCTCGCGCTCGGGATGAACTACGCCTTCGCGCCGTGCTATCTCGCGCTGAACAAGGGGAGCGGCGTCGAGGCCGACGTGGAGGGCGAGAACGAGCGCGCGCTGCACGGCAATGCGCTCCTGTCGCGTTACCCGCTCAGGCGCGTCCACGCCGTCAGTTTGCCGAACGGCAAAGACAAGATGGCGGGCAAGGAGAAGCGTCTGGGGCAGCAGCGCGCCGTCGTCGCCGACGTCCAACACCCGTTAGGCGAGTTTCGCGCCGTCAGCCTACACCTCGACGCGCACTCGACGCAGCGGCATCGCCAACGGCAGATGCGGCTCATCCTCGACCACCTCGACAGTCTCACGCCGCGCCTGCCCGTCCTCGTCGGCGGCGACTGGAACACTTCGACCTACAATTCGCGCCGCGCCGTCTATTCGATTCTCGGCTACGCGCGCCGCGTCGCGATGGGCGTCGGCAACGTCGTCAGGAATCACTACCCGTACCCGGAGCGTTGGTTCGAGCGCGCGCTGTTTCGAGAGTTGGAGCGGCGCGGCTACAGTTACCGCGAGTTGAACGCGCTCGGCGTCTGCACGCTGCACTACGACGTGGGCGACGCGGCGGTCAACACGAACATGGGCGACTGGATACCGCAGTGGTGCTTCCCCTTCATCAACTGGGCGCTCAAGAAACACGAAGGCCGCTGCTCGCTCAAGCTCGACTGGTTCGCCGGTAAAGAGATCACACTTGCCCCGCACACGCGCCCGCAAGTCGTCGGTGAACTGCGCGACGCGGGCGACGGCGCGGTGCTCTCGGATCACGACCCGATTGTGTTGGACTTTTTACTTGGGAGTTGAAGTTAACGCGCGTGGGTTAGTTAACGCGGCGGGGTCTGGATGCCGAGCGTCGCGCCCTTCGCGGTGGCGTCCATGCGCCCCTTCACCCAGCGGTAGCCGAGCAGGAGCGCGAGCGCGACGGCGAACAGGATGGGGATCGTCGTGTCGGCCTTGACGCCCATGTAAAAGTGTATGACGCCGCCGACGGCCGCGACGTAAGACAGCTTGTGGAGTTTCGCCCAACGCTTGCCGCCGAGCCGTTTGATCATGCCGTTGGTAGAGGTGGCGGCAAGCGGCACGAGCAGGAGGAAACTCGCCATGCCGATAGTGATGAACGGCCGCGCCCACACGTCCGCGACGATCTCGCGCGCGCCGAAAAACTTGTCGAACCAGACGTAAGTCAAAAGGTGCAGGCAGCCGTAGAAGAACGCGTAGAGGCCGACCTGTCGGCGTAGTTTGACGACCCAGTTCGCGCCCGTCAGTTTGCGTAGAGGCGTGACGGCGAGCGTGACGAAGAGGAAGATGAGCGTGAGCGCGCCGGTCGCGCGCGTCGCAAACTCGATAGGGTTCGCGCCGAGTCGTCCGTGGTAGACGTCCCACGCCAAAAGCGCGGCGGGCACGAGGCCGTTCACGAACAGCACGAACCGCGTGTATTTAATGTCGGGCGAAAACATTCAACACTCCCCGCGTCAGTAGTTGACCTTCAAATCCATCCCCGCGTAAAGCTGCGCCACCTGCTCGCCGTAGCCGTTGAACGGCAGCGTGTCGCGCAAACTGAACTCGCCGATGCGCCGCTCCTTCGCCTGACTCCAACGCGGGTGGTGCACTCGCGGATTCACGTTCGCGTAGAACCCGTACTCGTCGGACGCGGTGATGTTCCAAGTCGTCGGCGGCACGGCGTCCGTCAGCGTGATCTTGACGATTGACTTGATGCCCTTGAAGCCGTACTTCCACGGCACGACCAGACGCAGCGGCGCGCCGTTCTGCGGCGGCAGCGTCTCGCCGTAGAGGCCGCCGGCGAGAATGGTGAGCGGGTGCATGGCCTCGTCCAGCCGCAAGCCCTCGACGTAAGGCCAGTCGAGCACGCCGCTCCGCTGGTTCGGCATCCGCTTCGGATCGAGCAGCGTCTGGAAGGCGACGTACTTCGCCCCGCCGAGCGGCTCGACCTGCGCCAGCAACTTCGCCAGCGGAAACCCCACCCACGGGATGACCATCGACCAACGCTCCACGCAACGCATGCGATAGACGCGCTCTTCGAGCGGCGCGATCTTCAACAAATCGTCGAGGTCGAAGACGCGCGGGCGTTGCACCATGCCTTCGACCGCCACCGTCCACGGGCGCGTGACGAACCCGCGCGCCGCGCCCGCCACTTCCGTCTTGCCCGTCGAAAACTCGTAGAAGTTGTTGTAGTTCGTGATCTCTTCGTAAGAAGTGCGCGCCTCGGCGGGCGGCGGTGGAAAGTTCGTCGTCGAGTCGGCGGTCTGGACATTCTCGATCCGCTCGCCCTTCAAGGGGGGCGGCGCGGGGACGGCGAAGCGGCGATAGACGAGTCCGGTGGCGGCGGTCGTCCCGGCGAGCGCGGCCGCGCGCATGAAGTTGCGCCGCGTGAGGTACAACTTCTTGTCCGTGATCTCGCTGCTCTTGATGTCGTCCGGCTTCTTAATCAACATCTCCGCGCCCGCTCCCCGTCACAAAAAACTCAACGCGAACCGTTGACGGCTGCGTGCCCCGTAGATACGCGCACCGCTTCCACTACGGATGTCTGCCGGGGATCAACCGGAACTCTACGAGCCTCGCGCCCGAAATGCAAAGGCACACTTATGACGAGCAACTGACCGCGAGACGCTTGCCCCAATCGGGCGGCGACCCGGCGTAGCGTTCCCTGCCCGGCTGCTCCTTGAAAGGCGCGCTGAGTGTTTCGCGCAGGCGCTCGATCTCCGTGTAGTCGCGCCGTTCGACGGCGGCCGTGATGGCGTCCTGTGCGAGATAGTTGCGCAGGACGTACTTCGGATTAACCGCATCCATGCGGCTCTTACGTGCGGCGTCTGCGCTCGCTTCCGCCAGCAGACGCGCGCGGTAACGCGCCGCCCACGCGTCGAAGGCGTCAGGCTCTACGAACATATCGCGCAATTCGTCGTGGCGTGCGTCCGTCGCCGTCTCGAAGTTGCCGAGGCGGCGGAAGAAGTTCGTGTAGTCAACGCCGTTCGCTTCGAGCAGCGAGAGCAGGTCGAGCAGCAACTCCGCGTCCTCGTCCGCGTCGGTCGTCAAGCCGAGCTTCGCGCGCATCAGTTCGCCGTAGTGCGCGGCGAAGGCGGGCTGATAGACGCCGAGCGCGGCCGTCGCCTCTTCCACCGTGATCAAGTTGACAAGCGTCTGCGCGAGGCGGCTGACGTTCCAGAGGCCGACGGCGGGTTGCTGGTCGAAGGCATAGCGCCCAGAGTAGTCAGAGTGGTTGCAGACGAACCCGGCGCGGTAGTCGTCGAGGAAGCCGAACGGCCCGTAGTCGAGCGTGAGGCCGAGGATGGACATGTTGTCGGTGTTCATCACGCCGTGCGCGAAGCCGACCGCCTGCCACTTCGCGATGAGCCGCGCCGTGCGCCGCGCCACTTCGAGTAAAAACTGTCGATACTTGTCTTCAGCGGCCGCGGCGAGTTCGGGGAAGTGATTGCTGATCACGTAGTCGGCCAACTCGCGGACGCGTTCGGGCTGTTGCCGGTAGTAGAAGACTTCAAATGTGCCGAAGCGCACGTGGCTCTCGGACATGCGCACGAGCATGGCTGCCGTCTCAATCGTCTCGCGCCTGACCGGCTC
>JAUZFQ010000216.1 GCA_030838445.1 Pyrinomonadaceae bacterium
CGGCACGACGACCGAGACGCCCGGCGCATACTGCGACGACTCCGTCGCGGGCGGCGTGGTGGCTAGCGCTTTTGGCATTCGGTCACTATATTAAAACAAGTCCGGTCTTCCATGAGAGTCTTGCACCTACTCGATTCGCTCAACCGCGGCGGCGCGGAAACGCTCGCTCTGGACGTGTGCCGCAACGCGCGCGCGAACGGACTCGATGTGACGTTCGCGGCGACGGGCGGCGGCGCGCTCGAAGACGACTTCCGACGTTCCGGCGCACACTTCGTCCGTCTCTCTCGCCGCGCGCCGCTCGATCTGAAATTGGTCGGGCAACTGCGTCGGCTGATTGAAGAACGCGAGATCGAAGTCGTCCATTGTCATCAAGCGGTCGAAGCCCTGCACGCGTATCTGGCGACGAGCGTCAACAACAGCAGCATTGGTCGGCGCGCCAAACGCGTGCTCAGTTTTCACCTCTGCGGGGCAGACGCGAAAAACCGTCTGGCCTTGAAGTTTCTCGCGCCGCGCATGGACGCGAACGTCGCCGTCAGCCGCGAACTGCTCGCGTGTCTCGGCACGGAAGGCGGCTTCGCGACGAGTGATAATTTTCACGTCATCTACAACGGCGTGGACGCCGCGCGACTCCGGCGTGCGACGGCGGGCGGCGACCTTCGCGTCGAGTTGAACTTGCCGCCGGGCGACTTGCTGCTCGGCATGGTCGGCAATTTCTACGCGGACGCGCGCAAGGATCAACTGACGGTGTGCCGCGCGCTGCCCGCCGTCTTTCGCCAAGTGCCGCACGCGCATTTCGCGTTTGCGGGAGGGCACGGCGACGGCGACGGCGCGGCGCGCATTTATCAGGAGTGCGTCGCCTACTGCCGCGAGCAGGGCATCGCGGGGCGCGTGCATTTTCTCGGCCAGCGCGCCGACGTGGCCGACGTTTTACGCGCGCTCGATCTCTTCGTCTTCTCGTCACGCAAGGATTCGTTCGGCGTGGCCGTTGTTGAAGCGATGCTCGCGGGTGTGCCCGCAGTCGTCTCAAGTATCGGCGCGCTGTTGGAAGTGTCGAACGGCGGCGAGTACGCCGCGGTGTTTCGCACGGGCGACGCGGACGATCTGGCGCGATGTCTCGTCGAACTCCTGACCGACAGCGCGCGGCGCGTGCGTCTCGTGGACGAAGCGGGGCGTTGGGCGGCGCGCGAGTTCGGGATAGAGACGCACGTCGCGAATTTGCTCAAACTGTACAAGTCTCTGGCGGGCGTGCCATGATCGCGCCCGCGAGTTCGCTTCACACATCCGGCGGTGCGAGGAACGGGGAACGGCAACGCGTGCGTGTATTGATGGGGATGCCTGACCGCGAGTCGCTGGGCGGCCCGGCGGCGTGCGAGCCGCCCTTCGTCGCAGAGTTGCGCAGGCTCGGCGCGGAGGTCGCGGAAGAGACTTACGTCTATGGCGAGAGGTTGGGCGGGACGACGCTCAAGCAACGCGTCGCACGCGTCGTCGCGACGGCGCGGCACTTGCGCGGGCGACTGCGCCGCGAGCCGTTCGATGTGGTTCATTTGAACACCTCGTTCGACCGCATGGCGCTCATGCGCGACGCCGCGACGATCCAACTTTTGCGACCCGCGACGCGCGCGAAAATCTTTTTGAAGTTTCACGGCTCCGACGCCGCGCTGTTTGAAACGAAGAACACAGCCTTGCGCGCGCTCGTCCGGTTCGTGCTGGCGCGCGCCGATGGCATCGGGCTGCTCTCTTCTGAGGAGCGCGAGAATTTCACGCGCGCGGGCGTCGAACGGAGCAAACTCTTCGTCGTCAAAAACGTGGTGGCGACGGCAGAAGGTGTTGAGTCGCCAAGCGTGGAAGCCAACCCGTCGGCCAGCGCGCACAACGATGCATCGTTGAATGACGCCGCTGCTGCGTCGAGTACAAACTTGCGCGCGCGGCTGAGCGTTGACGAAGAGACGCCGCTGCTGCTCTTTATCGCGCGTTTCATCCCGGCGAAAGGTTTGACGGACGTGCTGCGCGCCTGTGCGACCTTGCGCGACGAGGGGCGCGCGTTTCAGTTGCTCTGCCTCGGCGACGGCGAGGCGCGCGCGGCGGCCGAAGCGGAAGCGGCGCGTTTGAAGTTGGACGGACGCGTGCGCTTCTTCGGGTACGTGCCGGAAGCGGAGACCCCGGAGTTTTACGCGGGCAGCACGATGCTCGTGTTCCCGACGTATCATTACGAAGGCTTCCCGATGGTCATCTTCAAATCAATCGCCGCCGGGCTGCCCGTTATCACGACGCACATCCGCGCCGCCGCAGACTACTTGCGCGAGCCTGACAACTGCCTCTGGGTCGAGCCGCGTAACCCGCGCATGCTCGCGGCACAGATCGCGCGCCTGCTCGACCGACCCGACACGCGCGCGGCGATGCGACGCCATAACTTCGCGCTCGCCGAGGCGTTCACGGCCGCGTCGGTCGCGCCGGAGTATCTGGAAATATATAATCGGCTCGCCGCAAGATGAAACAGATTCTGCAAAACTATAAGACGGGCGAAGTCTCCGTCGCTGACGTGCCGCCGCCCATCGCGCAACGCGGGCGCGTGCTCGTGCGCACGGCCGCCTCGCTCATCAGCGCGGGCACGGAGCGCATGGCCGTCGAACTCGGCCGCAAGAGTCTCATCGGCAAGGCGCGCGAACGCCCCGATCTCGTCAAGCAGGTGATCCAGAAGGCGCAGCGCGAGGGCTTGATGAACACCTTCACGGCCGTGCAGTCGAAACTAAACGCACAGAACGCGCTCGGTTACAGCGCGGCGGGCTTCGTCGTCGGCGCGGGCGACGACGTGTCGGGATTCAGCGCGGGCGACCGCGTGGCCTGCGCGGGCGCGGGCTTCGCATCGCACGCCGAACTCTTATCCGTGCCCCAAAATTTATGCGTGCGCTTGCCCGACGCGGTTGACTTCGAGGCGGCCTCGTTCGGCACGCTCGGCGCGATTGCACTGCAAGGCGTCAGGCTCGCCGAACCGACGCTCGGCGAAGCGGTCGTCGTCATCGGACTCGGCCTCTTAGGCCAACTCACCGTCCAACTTTTGAAAGCGAACGGCTGCCGCGTCTTCGGCGTTGATCTCGACGCCTCGAAAGTCGAACTCGCGCGCACGCTTGGCGCGGACGACGGTTGCGTGTCCGGCGGCGACACGTTGCAGTCCGTGATGGAATGGTCGCGCGGGCGCGGCGCGGACGCGGTGTTGATTACGGCGGCGACCTCTTCCGATCAGCCAATCGAGTTGGCGGGCGAGATGTCGCGGCTCAAGGGGCGCGTCGTCGCCGTCGGCCTCGTCGGGATGAACGTCCCGCGCAAGATTTATTACGAGCGCGAACTGACGCTCAAAGTTTCGATGTCTTACGGGCCGGGTCGCTACGATCCCGAATACGAGGAGCGCGGCCACGATTACCCGTTCGCTTACGTGCGCTGGACGGAGGGGCGCAACATCGAAGCCTTCCTCGATCTCGTCGCGGCGGGCGCGGTGCGGATCGCGCCGCTCATCACGCACAGGTTTTCCATCGAAGACGGCGAGCGAGCGTACAACTTGATCGCGGGCGAAACGAAAGAGCCTTATCTCGGCGTCGTGCTGGGCTACGACACGGAGCGCGAACTCGTGCGCAGCATCGAACGTCGCCCCACGCGCGACGCTCGAAGCGGCCGCGATGCGTCCTCGCAGCCGGGCGAGACGACTGCGACGAGCGCATCGGCGACGACGGCGGCGGTGCGTGTCGGCATGATCGGCGCGGGCAGCTACGCGCAGAAGTTTCTGCTGCCGAACTTCAAGGCGAACGGCGCGGCCTTCCACGCAATCGCCACGGCTTCGGGCATCTCCGCGCGCGGCATCGGCGAGAAGTACGACTTCGCGCGCGTCGTCGCCAGCGCGGATGATGTCATCGCGGACGCGTCGGTGAACCTTGTCGTCATCGCCACGCGTCACGACTCGCACGCGTCCCTCGCACGCCGCGCGCTCGAAGCGGGGCGGCACGCCTTCGTCGAAAAACCGCTCGCGCTCTCGGACGAAGAGTTGGACGGCGTGCTCGAAGCGGCACGTGTGGCGGGAGGTCGCTTGATGGTCGGCTACAACCGGCGCTTCTCGCCGCACGCGCGTGCGTGTGCCGAAGCGTTCGCCGCGCGGCGCGAACCGCTGTCCATCCTGTACCGCGTCAACGCCGGGCGCATCCCGCGCACGCACTGGATTCAGGACGCGCGCGAGGGCGGCGGGCGCATCGTCGGCGAGGTCTGCCACTTCATAGACCTGATGCACTTCCTGACCGGCGCGACAACGACGCGCGTCTACGCCGAGCCGGTCGCAGGGCGCAACGCGGAGACGCCCGACGAAGATTCGGTCTTCATCACGCTGCGTTTCAGCGACGGCTCGAACGGTCAGATCGCCTATCTCGCCGAAGGCGACCGCGCGCTCCCGAAAGAACGCGTCGAAGTGTTCGGCGGAGGCAAAACTTTCGTCATCGAAGACTTCAGTTCCGCCACGCTCTACGAAGGCGGGCGCGAGCGTCGCCGGATGAAACTGCGCGCGCAGGACAAAGGGCAGGCCGCGGAGATGCGCGCCCTCTGCGCGATGGTCGGCGCGAACGAGGACGCCGCGCCCATCGCCCTCCACGACCTCGCCGCCACCACGCGCGCCACCTTCCGCATCCGCGACTCCCTGCGCACCGGACAGGTCGTAGAAGTGACGAGTGACAGGTGACGAGTGACAAGTCAGAACAAGACAGTGACAAGTGACGAGTGACAGGTGACAAGAGAAGACAGTAAATCGTGGATCGTAAGAAGAAAGTGAATCGTAAATCGTAAATCGTAAATCGTGAATAGAGAAAACCTGTCTTCCTCTATTTACGATTCACGATTTACGATTCACGGCTTTTCTAACTTGTCACTTGTCACCTGTCACTCGTCACTGCTTTCTCATGTGTGGAATTGCCGGAATCATCGGTCGCAGTCCTGAACGTCGCATCGGCGCGATGCTCGCGTCTATCGAGCATCGCGGGCGCGACGACGAGGGCGTGTGGGCGTCTGCGGCCGTGGACGCCGCGGGGCGGCAGGCGTGTCTCGGCCACCGTCGGCTGTCAATCATCGACACGAGCGAGGCGGGGCATCAGCCCATGCAGTACGCCGACGGTCGCTACTCCGTCACCTTCAACGGCGAGATTTACAACTACCGCGACCTGCGCGCGCAACTCGAACAACGCAACCATCGCTTTCGCACCGACTGCGACACGGAAGTCCTGCTCGCGGCCTACGCCGAGTGGGGCGCGGACGCGCTCGCGCGCCTGAACGGCATGTTCGCCTTCGCCCTCTGGGACGCGCACCGAGAGGAGTTGATCCTCGCGCGCGACCGCCTCGGCATCAAGCCGCTCTACTACGCGTTCGGCTCGCCGGACGAAAGCGGCGCGCAACCCGTCGCAGCGGGCGCGTCCGAATCTTCGCCGGATCATTCGTTCGTCTTCGCCTCCGAGATCAAAGCCATACTTGCGACCGGACTCGTCGCACGCGCGCTCGACGCGGAAGCCCTCAATCAATACCTCACGTTCCTCTGGACACCCGACCCGCACACAGTCTTTCAAGGCATCCACAAGCTCCCGCCCGCGCACGTTTTGACGTGGCGTGCTGGCGAGGTACAAGTGCGCGAGTGGTGGGATGTGTCGTTTGACGAGATCGAAGAGGGGCACAGCGAAGAGTGGTGGCGCGGGCGCGTGCTGGAAACGCTGGAACGCGTCGTCGAGATGGAGATGGTGTCGGACGTGCCGCTCGGCGCGTTCCTTTCGGGCGGCGTGGATTCGTCTTCAATCGTCGCGCTGATGAATCGCCACAGCGACGGGCGGCGCGTCTCCACCTACACCGTCGGCATCGAGGCGGAAGACTTGCGCTTCGACATCATCCCCGACGACGCGCGCTGGGCGCGACAGGTCGGCAAACTGCTCGACACCGACTATCACGAGTTGATGCTCCAACCGGACGTGTGCGACCTTTTGCCGAAACTCGTCCGGCACATGGACGAACCCGTCGCCGACCCGGCCGTCATCAGCAGCTACCTCGTCTCGCGCGCCGCGCGCGAAACCCTGACGGTGCTGCTCTCCGGCGTCGGCGGCGACGAAGTGTTCGCAGGCTACCCGCGCCAACTCGCCATGCGACTCGCGGGCGCGTTCGACCCCGTGCCCGGCATCCTGCGCCGCCCGCTCATGTCCGCCGTGTCGCACGCGCTGCCCGGCGGCCTGCCCGGACGCTTCACCGCCCCTTTACGCAACGCCAAGAAGTTCGCACGCTCCGCCGCGCTCGATTTCGAGGATCGCTACCTCGGCTTCGGCACTTACTTCACCGACACCGCCAAACGCCGCCTCTACACCGACGACTTAAACGAAGCCACACAAAACTTCGACGCCTATCGCGAACACCGCCGCCACTTCGCACGCGTCCGCGACGCCGCGCCCCTCAACCGCCTGCTCTACGTCGATCTGAAAACTTTTCTCCCCTGCCTCAACCTCGCCTACACCGACAAGACCTCGATGGCCGCCACCCTCGAAGTGCGCGTGCCCTTCCTCAACGTCGAACTCGTCGAACTCGCCGCGCGCATGCCCGTCAACCTCAAACTGCGCGGCCTCAAACGCAAGTACATTCTCAAACGCGCCGCCGAGAGCCTCCTCCCGCGTGATGTCGTCTGGCGCAAAAAAGCGGGCTTCGGCGCGCCCGTCCGCTCCTGGCTCCGCGGCGCGCTCCGCCCCATGGTCGAAGACCTACTCTCCGAAGACACCATCCGCCGCCGCGGCCTCTTCCGTCCCACCGAAGTCCGCCGCATCATCAACGCCAACCTCTCCGGCCGCGAAGACTACAACCTCCAAGTCTTCCAACTCCTCACCCTCGAACTCTGGCAACGCGAATTCATGGACTAACCGCCCCGCCCACGCACTGACGCCCCGCCCATTCATTGACGCCCACTCACTCACTCGCCCCCGCCTCTCCCAACTCCCGCCCAATCTCCTCCACATCCCTATCCCGCCGGTGATACCCCATCCGCCCAATCATCTCCCGCGCCTTCTCCCAACTCGCGCGCGCCAAATCCTTTTCACCCTGCGCCAGATAAAGCCGCGCGTATCCCAAAAGGCAATCAGCTTCGTGGAGTCTCATGCTCCCACGTTTAGCAATACCCATCGCCTCATCAAGATCAGCTTGTGCCCGCTCAAACTCCCTTTTAAAACAATGTAGTTCAGCTTGCGCCATCAACCCACTCGGTAAATGGCGCAAAATACCTGATTTACGCAGACCATCAACGGCTCTTTTGAGATAGTCGGTGGCTTCATCTAAATTGTTGCTGGATTCTTGACAAGCTTTAAGCAGCCAAGCTCGCCCCATCGAAAGGCAATCAAGCGCGATGTCCAGAAGTACACCCCCCGGTGTTGCCCATTTGAGAGTTCGTTCGACACGGGTTTGCACTTCTTGATACTTTCCTTGATCCAACAACAAGTCACAATATCTGAAGCCCCAAAGTGAATAGAGAATAGAGATATTTCCTCCCAACTCCATTTGCATTTTCTCTGCTTCGAGGAAAGAATTCTCTGCCTCCGTCATGGAATCTGCTTGATGGAGAGCATTGGCCAATGTAGTTCTTTTGCTCATTGATTGGGCTTTGCTGTCACTTCGGTCAGCAAATTCTACACTCTGCCGAGAATACTTTAGTGCTTGAGGCAGATCACCCATAGTGAGATAGGTTTCGCTTAGATTACCCGCCAATATGGCTACATTTATCCAGCGGTTCAGCGAAATGTAAACCTCCAAGCTAGCTTGCGTTGGTTGTGTTGATTCTTTTAGCTGACCCAATGCTCGGAGGGCAAACCCGGCTTCTGCCATTACAAATATCGCTGTCTCCCTTGTAAGTCCAGATACGGGTTGTTGCCACGAGACACTAAAAAAACGGCTCAAGACTGTAAGATTAGCGCCGACTGCACCTAGATTTCTGGTGCTGAATGCCTCTTTGCCCCTCCGAATGCGCCGCCAGTAAACCTCATCAAGTGCCTCCTGATGCCTGCCGGCCTCACAGGCATGAATAATTGCTATGTATAGCGGAGCCATCTCTTCGAGGGTGTCGGGGAACTCTTTAGTCATGTTCTTAAGGTGTTCGTAGAGCCGGTTGTTGCCTTCGCGCCAAGCATCGGGTCGGGTGCGCCTGAGTTCCTGCCCGAAGTGTTCGCGCACGAGCGGGTGTGTGTCCAGTGTGGCGGGTTGATTGGGACTTGGCGCGGCGAGGAGTTTGGCGCGGCGCAAGCGAGATAAGACTTGCTGCCATTTTGATTCACTCAAACCCTGCAAAGCGTCGGTTAGGCCGGAAATAACAGGTGCGGCACGCAGCGCGCCTATCGCGTCTCCGTCGGCGGGGCGGTTGAATAGTCCGAGCATGCGCAGCACGGATAGCTCCGCACCTTCGCCGAACCATTTCTCGTAGGAGGCCATGACCTTTTGCGCATGGCGGCCATATTTCTCATCCTCTTCAAGCCCTCTCACTTCTGTACGGCGGCTGACATCGCCGCCGTACACATCGCTGAGATAACTGCCGAGAAGTGTAAGCGCGAGGGAATGGCCGCCAAATTCTTCGGATGCTTTTTCTAGTTCGGCCTGTGTGCCTTTGACGCCTTGCGCGCGGAGCACCTGCGCACCTGCTTCGGGCGAGAGATGTTCGAGGTCAATTCGCGGGGCGGTGGTGCTCTCGAAGGAATTGAGATCGGTGATGGCGACGCGTGTGGAGATGAGGCATAAGCCTTTGTTGGAGGCAGCGAGTTGGCGCAGGAGCGATTGGAGGGCTTGATCTTTGAGGCGGCCTTCGTCTGTGCCGGGAGGGTGTTGGAGCGGTTCTAGGCCGTCGAGAATGAGCAGGGCGCGTTGTGCGCCGACGAGTCGCGCCAGTCGTTCGCCTTTGTCCCATGGCGAACCTTGGTTGGGGTCGGAGTCGCCGAAGAAGTTGAGCGCGGCTTCGATGAACTGGTCGGCGGAGACGACGCGGTCGGTCGTGCCCTGACTGTAGAACGACCATGCGTAGACGCGCTGTGCGCCGCGATAATCGTCGCGCGCCATGCGCGCGAGCCAGTGGTTGACGAGGGCGGATTTGCCGACGCCGCCCCATGCGACAAGACTGAGGACGTGCGTGTCGTGACTGTTCCACGCCTCGTCCAGTCTTGTTAGCTGTTCATCGCGGCCGAACAGTTCGCGCCCCGTGACGGGGAGGCGGCTGGTGGAGATTTTGTCGGGCGTGAGCAGGGCGGACTTTGAGAGGCTGCCGGTTGAAGGCGTCTTTGTCGTGCTCTGGTTGGCGACCGCTGCGCTTGCCTTCAAGGCTAATTGTTGGCAGTCCTTGAAGAAACTGACTGTGTAGTCCGCGCTCATCCCGGTGCGAAGGCGTTTGAGTTTTTGAGCGCCCGCCCCCTGCTCCATCTTGGCGCGTGGCCAAGGGGCGTTTTCGTCGAGCAGGAAAAGCAAGGGGGGAATGCCTTTGGTGACGGCGTGACGAAACTCTAGCTCGGTGATGGATGTCCGCTCGGGGTTGTCTCTGGCCGGAATGAAACCGTAACGCCAGGCGATGATGCCGACGTAGAGATCGCAACTGGCGACATCGGCGAGGCACTTGTTGAGAGGGCGTTGGTCGGCGGCGACATAATCTTCCATCGCGACGATGTCGTGACCCATTGAGCGCAGCGCGCGGTAGACGGCCTCGCGGCACTCCGCGAGGTCGCTGTAAGTTGAGGAGATGTAGATTCTCGCCACGTCAGTCTCCCTTGAGAAATGTTGCGCCGGGTGAATGGTGAAGAAGTTGTCGGCGACGGCGTTGACGCTCTGCCGCTCCGGGTGGTGGCGGCGTCGGAGAGCATAAACCTTGAGGGCATTGCGGCGGAAGGAAAACTTATCCGGCGGCCGTGGCGAAAGGAAGACGCGGGAGCGCGGGGCGAGAGCGAAAAGGTTCGCCCGTAGCGTGCTTGTCGGGCGCGGAGGGGGCGTGTTAATTTCACTGTTTCGCGTGGAGCGGGTGTTTCTTTCTGTGGCGTGAGGGCGCGTGAAGGGGCGCGTTTCGGCGTCGCTTCCGGCCGGGCTTTCCATGAGTGATAACGGGAACAAGTTGAAGGACGAGGTGCGCGCCTTTTGGCAGGCGAACCCGTGCGGGACGAAGTTTACGGACGCCGAGGAGGGGTCGCGTGAGTTTTACGAGCGCGTGGCGGAGCATCGTTACGGGACGGAGTGGCACATCCCGGCGGCGGCGGAGTTCGGGCGGGCGCGCGGGTTGCGGGTGTTGGAGATCGGCTGCGGGTTGGGGACGGACGGGGCGCAGTTTGCGCGCGCGGGCGCGGATTATACGGGCGTGGATTTGACGGACGCGGCCGTCGGTCTGGCGCGCAAGTGTTTCGAGGTGTATGGCCTCAAAGGCGAGTTTCGCACGGCGGATGCGGAGCAGTTGGATTTCGCGGACGGCTCTTTCGATCTCGTCTATTCGCACGGCGTCCTGCACCACACGCCGGACACGGCGCGGGCTGTTCGAGAGGTGCATCGAGTGCTCCGGCCGCGTGGTCGCGCCGTCGTGATGCTCTATCATCGCAACTCTTACAACTACCGCGTGAACATCAACGTGCTGCGGCGCGCGGGCGCGCACTTGTTGCGACGCGAGGCGGGCTTGGCGTTGGCGCATCGTTTGACGGGCGAGCCGGTCGCGTCTTTGCGCGAGCACGCGGCGCGCGTCAAAGCGGACGCGGAGAGTTATCTCGCGCCGGGTGAGTTTTTGAACCGCAACACGGACGGCGCGGGGAATCCTTTGGCGCGCGTCTATTCCAGACGCGAGGCGCGCGAGTTGTTCCGCGACTTCGCGGAGGTCGAGACGGCGACGCACTTTCTGAACAAACGCTGGCTGCCCGTCGTCGGCCGGATGTTGTCGCGCGGCCTTGAGGCGCGACTCGCCGCGCGCTGGGGCTGGCACTTGTGGATTTACGCGCGCAAAGGGGAGGCGCAAACGGCTTGACGAAGAAGCGGAACATTCTGGTGACGGGCGGCGCGGGCTTCATCGGCTCGCACCTCGTCGAACGCCTGCTCGCGGAAGACGCGTGGCGCGTGACGGTCTTGGACGACTTCAACGACTTCTACGCGCCGTCGCTCAAACGCGCCAACGTCGCGCCGCACCTCGGCCGCGACGACTACGAGTTAATCGAAGCGGACATCCGCGACCGCGGCGCGCTCGAAAGAGTTTTCAACGAGGCGCGTTTCGATTGCGTCGTGCATCTGGCCGCGCGCGCGGGCGTGCGCCCTTCGCTGACCGAGCCGTTTCTGTACGCGGAGACGAACATCACGGGCACGCTCAATTTGCTCGAATGTGCGCGACAAACGGGCGTGCCGCAGTTCGTCTTCGGCTCGTCGTCGTCGGTGTACGGCATCAACGCGAAAGTGCCTTTTGCGGAAGACGACCCGATCCGGCAGACCATCAGCCCCTACGCGGCGACGAAGGCGGCGGGCGAGATGCTCTGCCACACCTACGCGCACCTGCACCCGCTGCGTTGCGTCGCCCTGCGCTTCTTCACCGTCTACGGCGCGCGGCAGCGTCCCGATCTGGCGATCCACAAGTTCGCGAAGTTGATCTCGCGAGGGCAGCCCATTCCGGTCTTCGGCGACGGCACGACGCGGCGCGACTACACCTACATCGAAGACATCATCGCGGGCGTGCGCGCCGCCATCGACTACACGGCGAGCGATTACGAGGCGATCAACCTCGGCGAGTCGCGCACGGTCGAACTGCGCGAACTGATCACGCTGCTCGAACGCGAACTCGGCCGCGAGGCCGTCATCGAACGCCAGCCCATGCAACCCGGCGACGTGCCGCAGACCTTCGCCGACATCTCCAAAGCGCGCCGCCTGCTCGGCTACAACCCGCAGACCCAGATCGAAGAGGGCCTCCGCCGCTTCGTCCAATGGTTTAAAAGACAGTGACGGGTGACAGGTGACGGGTGACAAGTTAAAGCGAAAACTTGTCTTCATTTTTTCTTAACTCGTCACTTGTCACTCGTCACTTGTCACTGTCTTCTTATGAAAGAGCGTCTGTTGCAGTATCTCGCGTGCCCGGCGTGTGCGGGCGAGTTGGCGTTGGCGTCGGTGGCCGCGCGGGAAGAGTCGCGCGGGTGGTCGGAGATTTTGGAGGGTGAGTTGGCGTGCGCTGGTTGCGCGCGCAAGTTTGCCGTCAGGCGCGGCGTGCCGCGTTTCGCGGACGTCGGCGAGATCGAGCGGGAGAAGGCGGCGACCGCCGAGAACTTCGGCTGGCAGTGGCAGCATTTCACGCAAGTTGATGAACGTTACGACGAGCAGTTTCGCGGCTGGCTCGCGCCCGTCCGGCCGGAATTCTTCAAGGATAAACTCGTACTCGAAGGCGGGTGCGGGAAGGGGCGGCACACGCAACTCGCCGCCGCGTGGGGCGCGCGCGATGTCGTCGGCGTGGACTTGAGCGACGCGGTGGAGACGGCCTACGCCGCGACGCTTGATGTGCCGAACGCGCACGTCGTACAGGCAGACATCTATCAGTTGCCGGTCAGGCGGCGCGCGTTCGACTACGCGTTCTCGGTCGGCGTGCTGCATCACTTGCCCGACCCGCGCGCCGGGTTCGTCGCGCTCTCGACGCGCGTGCGCGCGGGCGGCCACCTGTCGGCGTGGGTCTACGGCGCGGAGAACAACGAGTGGATCACGCGCTTCGTGTCGCCGCTGAGAGAGCGCGTCACGTCGCGCATCAGTCGCCGCACGTTGCTCCACCTGTCGAAACTGCCGACCGCGCTCGTCTACGCCGCGACGAAACTCGTCTACGCGCCCTTGAACGCGAGCGCGCGCGGCGCGGCACTCGCGCGCCATTTGTTTTACAATGACTACCTGAAATCAATCGCCCCGTTCGGCTGGCGCGAGCAACACACCATCGTCTTCGATCACCTCGTCGCGCCGACGGCCTTCTACATCTCGCGCGCGGAGTTCGAGGAATGGTGGCGCGAGATCAAGGCGGCCGAGGTCGAAATCGGTTGGCACAATCAGAACAGTTGGCGCGGCTTCGGTCGGATGACGGCAGGCGCGGGCGAGAGTGAAGCAGATGGCGAGTGAAGTTAAAACAAGCGACCTCACGGGCGCGTTGCCGCGCGAGATGGAGCGGCACACCTACGCGATCATGTACGAGGTCGAAGGCTCGCACTGGTGGTTCGCGGGGCGGCGGCGCATCCTAGAAAGTTTCGTGCGCGCAATCGTCGCCGATCTGAACTTGCAGGGACGCACGCCGCGCATCCTCGACGTGGGTTGCGGCACGGGCGCGAACCTGGAGATGCTCGCGCAGTTCGGCGAAACCGAGGGCGTTGACGTGTCGGAAGACGCGCTCGCCTTCTGCCGCGCGCGCGGTCTCGCTCAAGTGAAACTCGGCGCGGCGGAACAGTTGCCTTACGCCGACGCTTCTTTCGATCTCGTCACCGCGCTCGACGTGGTGGAACATCTGGACGACGACCTCGGCGGCCTTGCGGAGATGCGCCGGGTCTTGCGTCCCGGCGGGCGCGCTCTGTTGTTCGTCCCCGCCTTCATGTGGCTGTGGGGCGTGCAGGACGACGTGAGCCATCACCGCCGCCGTTACACTCTGCCGCAACTCAAAGAGCGCGTCGCCGCTGCCGGTCTCGCGGTCGAGCGCGCGACTTACGCGAACGTGACGTTCTTCGCGCCGATCCTCGCGGGACGCCTCTTGATGCGCGCGACGGGCGCGCGACCCGCGTCGGAAAACAACATCAACGTGTCGGCCTTGAACGGCCTGCTCGGCCACATCTTCGGCGCGGAGCGTTTCTGGTTACAACGTCGTCTGAATTTTCCCTTCGGCGTCTCCGCCGTGTGCGTGGCGCGGAGGGTGGAGTAGATGAACATTACCGACATCATCTGGCTTACACAGTTTGTTGATAAGCTGGAAGGTAAGCATGGTGTCAGTACGGACGAAGTTGAAGAGGTGTTAAATAATCGTCCGCGCATTCAACGAGTCGAGCGCGGAGTTTTAGAGGGCGAAGACCTTTATCGTGCGACCGGGCAAACGGAAGCTGGACGTTTCCTTGTGGTCTTTTTCGTTTACAAAGGGCGTGGGCGCGCGTTAGTGATTTCCGCGCGTGATGTCAGTCATGGGGAGCGTAAGAATTATGGCAGACGCAAAAAATAAGACTGCGAAAAAACGCGACCCGCTGCCGGAGCGTTTCGCCACGATTGAAGAGGCCGCCGAATTCTGGGACACACACGACAGCGCGGACTATGAAGAGTATATGCGTGATGTCGAATGCCAAGTGAACATCAA
>JAUZFQ010000221.1 GCA_030838445.1 Pyrinomonadaceae bacterium
GTTGGTGAGCGTGTAGGCGGTGGTCGTGGTCGTGACGGCGTTCATCATCGGGCGATGGTAGGGGTCGCCGCCGCCCGTGGTGTCGTTGTGCAGGTATTGCTCCGTGCCGTAGTAGATGCAAGGGACACCGCGCTGCGTGAGGATGAAGGCGAGCGCCTGATGCAGACGGTTGTTGTTGTTCAGGAGCGTGAGGAAACGCGTCATGTCGTGGTTGTCAATGAACGTCACGAGGTCTTCGTCCCAAGTGAAGTTGGCGGCCTCGGCCGTGAGCACGGCGTCAATGTCGGAGAAGTTGGCGTTCGAGCCGAAGACGTTGCGGATGGCGGTGTTGAGCGGGAAGTCGAGCATGGAGATGCCGCTCTTGTTGGTGTACTTGTAAGAGTCGCGGTAGAGCGGGTCGGCGGTGCTCGTCTGATACCACTCGCCGAAGAGGAAGCTGTCGCCGTTCGCATAGATCGAGTTGGCGAGCGAATACTGCCAGCCCCAAGTGATGTGCTTGATGGCGTCAATGCGGAAGCCGTCTACGCCGTGCTGCTGGAAGAGCAGGGCGGAGGCTTTCATGTAAGCGTCAACCGTCGCGTGCTCCTGATTGAGATCGGCGAGGTTGAAGAGCGTGTAGTACTGCACCTGATAGCGGTCGTCCCAGTTGGAGATGTTGCCGTTGTGGTGAAAGTAGCCGTTTGTGTCGTTGGTGTAATTGCCGAGGAACGTGCCGTTGTCGTAGAGCGCGCCGAACTCGCCCGCGTTGTCCTGCGTCGAGTGATTGGGCGCGAAGTCAACGATGACCTTGATGCCGTTCGCGTGCGCGGCGGTAACGAGGTTGTCGAAGTCCGTCCACGCGTTCGACGCGCTGCCGGAATGTTCCTCGATGCGTTTGAAGTCGCGCCCCTGATAGCCGTGGTAAGAGGCGGTGGGGTTGCCGTTGCCGTCGGGGATGTTGGCGTTCAGGTTGTCCACGGGCGGCGAAATCCAGATGGCGGTGACGCCCATCCCGGCGAGGTATGACATCTTCTGCTGGATGCCTTGCAGGTCGCCGCCCCAGTAGGCGCGCCAGTTGGTCTTGGTCGAGTCGTAGAGACCCGAACTCTGCGCCGGGTTGTTGTTGGCTGAGTTACCGTCGAAGAAGCGATCCGTGATGATCTGGTAGACGACCTCGCGCCGGAAATCCGCGGCGCGCGAAATGAAGGGCGAGAGAAACAGGGCGACGAACACGAGCGCACTTAAGACGGCGCGGCGCGTTGATTTATTCAACATGAGCAGACTCCTGTGGGATACCGGCGGGTGATGCACTCGCGCGGTTGTGAGTTAAAGGAACAGAAGCGAGGACGAACGATAACGCTCGCGGATAATACACCTCTTTGCAGCGATACCGAAACAACACCGAAGCGAACGTTGCAGGAGCGCACGCGATGCCTACGCACAGCGTCGGCGCGTCTGCCTCTCAGGCACGTCAGGCGCACATCGCGGGGCAATTGTTATTGACTTTTAAGACCGGCGGACATATCTTCCACCAGCCTCGCACGCTATCACGTTTGCACATTTGCGCTGACGAGATTTACTTCGTCAGACTCCCACTTATAACCCTGACAAAGGAGCATCTTCATGCCTGAACATGACATCCCCGGACTCGGAAAAAAGATCACCGCCCTCAGCAAAGCTCTCGCCAATCTCAACAGCGAAGATGATTTCAAAGAATTAATACGCATCATCAGGTTTCCCGGCTGGACAACCCCGGCAGAATTTATTCTTGTGTCAGCGCTTGTTGACTCGATGACGGCGCAGGCTGCCACCCTGGCGCGGATGAAAACTGATCTGTTGAAGGGAAGCAAGAAGGTGGCTGTAGGTAAGTAGCAACTAGAACGCGCGCGCCCGTCGCGCCCTTCAATCAAGTGACAGCGAAAAGGAGAGGCGGCTCAATGCCCCTCTCCTTTTTGCGCGCCATATTTATCTTTATCGTCAGCCGAGCCGGACACCTGTCAGCGCGCTCCGTTCATCCCTCATCCCTCTGCCCTCATCCCTATTTCACTTCACCCACTCGTCGGCGACTTCCGTCTCCACTTTGACGGGGACGCGCGTGACGTACTCTTCGCCCGCCGCGCACATGGCCTCTTCCACCAGCCGCGCGATCTCCGTGGCGTCTGTGGCGTCGGCTTCGACGACGATCTCGTCGTGGACGATGTTGACGAGCCGCGCCGTGGTCTGTTTCAACCTGTCGTGCAGGAGTCGCAGGGCGCGTTTGAGGATGTCTGCGGACGCGCCCTGAATGGGCATGTTCTTGCCGTTGCGCTGCGCGAGCGAGGCCGCCTGCCGGTCTTCGGCGTCGAAGTTAAACCGCGCGAGTCGCCCCGACATGGTGCGCGCCATGCGCTCGCGCACAGCCTTGCGCGCCGCGTCGCGCAGCCACGTGTCGAGGCCGCGATAGGTCTGGAAGTAGCGCGCGAGGATGCTCTCGGCCTCGGTCAAAGGGATGCCCGTCATCATCGAGAAACGCTGCGCGCCGATGCCGTAGA
The DNA here is from genome assembly GCA_030838445.1 of Pyrinomonadaceae bacterium. Classification (GTDB taxonomy): domain Bacteria; phylum Acidobacteriota; class Blastocatellia; order Pyrinomonadales; family Pyrinomonadaceae; genus JAIVJZ01. The sequence goes on from JAUZFQ010000221.1 coordinate 2,511, forward strand.
CCACGCCGAAGTTGAGCCGCTTGGCAAAATCGCGCTGCTCCTTCGTCACCTCTTCGAGCGGCGTGTTGAAGACCTGCGCGGCCGTGACGCGGTGCAAGTCCGCGCCCGAATTGAACGCGTCAATGAAGCCCTTGTCCTCCGTGACGTGCGCGAGAATGCGCAGTTCGATCTGCGAGTAATCCGCGATGACGAGTTTCCGCCCCTCCGGCGCGCGGAAGCAACGCCGGTACTCGACCGCGTGCGGCACTTGTTGCACGTTGGGGTTTGTACACGCGAAGCGGCCGGTGGGTGCGCCGATCTGGTGGAAGTTGGCGTGGATGCGGCCGGTGACGGGGTTGATCTCGTTGAGGATGTTTTCGCCGTAGCTGGTGAGCGCCTTCTGGACGGTGCGGTATTCGAGCAGCACGCGTATCTCTTCGTGCTCGGCGGCGAGCGGTTGCAGTTTCCAGTTGCGCGTCGAGCTGGGGAGTTCCACGTTGGGGAGGACGCGCTTGAGGGCTTTGGTCAGTTGGACGTGCGAGTCGAGGTTGATGTCGTTGCGCGTGGGGCCGAAGAAGGACTGCTGCGTGGACTCTTCGGCGAGCATCACCTGCAACTCTTCGGCGAGGATGGCGCGACGTTTTTCGACGATAGCCAACTGCTCGCGCCAGCGCGCGGCGTCGAGAAAAATCCCGTTGAGTTCGAGACAGGCGACGGCGACGACGCACTCGAATTCGAGTTGGGCGACATTGAAGAGTCCGTCGCGTTTGAGCAGTTCGATGAGCCGCTCGCGCAAGGGGAGCATGAGGGCGGCGTCGCGCGCGGCATATTCGAGTTGCGAGGCAGAGAGCGTGCCGCCCCAATCGCTGAGCTGCTCGGATTTGTCCACGGTCTCGTCAAGATAACGCGCGGCGACGGCGGCGAGCGAGTGGCGGTCTTCCGATTCGCCGGCCGAGACGAGTTGGCTCGCCAGCATCGTGTCGAAGATGCCGCCGAGTTCCGTGCCGAATTGGTGCTTCGTCCACTTGGCGTCGAACTTCGCGTTGTGCGCCACCTTCACGGGGCGCGCGGCGGCGAGCAGTTCGAGAAGCGGCGCGAGCGCGTCGAGGTCGGGCGCGTTGTCGTCGCCCGTGCGGAAGCAATCGAGGTCAACGAGGTAAGGCACGCCTTCGGGCGCGGCGAACTGCATGAGCCGCATGCGGCCGCGGTAAGGATCGAGCGCGGTGGTTTCCGTGTCGAAGCCGACGGCCGTGTGCGCGGACAGTTCGGCGCAGGCGGCGGCGAGTTCCGCAGGGGTGTCGATGAAACGATAGTTGGATGAGTCCATTTGAAAATTGCTGATGCCGGAATAAACGCCCGACAGATTTTGATTGGTGGCGCGCAGGGCGACGGAGACGAAACTTCTCCGCGCCCGCGTGACGCGAGTTGTGAACTGCAAAAAATTGACGCGGGGGCAGGGACTAGCCTCTGCCCCCGCGTTCGATGTCACCTGAATGAATTGACTCGACCGTGATACAGAGAACGACGGTCGGAAGTCAAGCCGGGGCTGGCTCGCAACGTCGCGCGACATGCGACTCGACACATGACGAGTGCGGCAAGGCGCGACGCGTGCGGCGGCGTGTGACGCGTGCGGCGGGGAAACGTCAGCCGGTTTAGTCTGCGTCTGATGCGAACGCGTCCGCCGGTTTAGTCTGCGTCCGACGCCGACGCGTCTGCGGTCGCGTCGCCCGCTACAAACTCCGCGCCCGCCGCGCCCGCTACTTCGGGCGTCGCGTCGGTCGAAGTCGTCACGACGGTGGTCGTCACGGTCGTCGTCGGCGTCGCGGCGGGCGGCGTGTTCGTGGCAGCCGCGAGTACGGCCGGGGTCACGTCGCCGTGCTCCTCGTCCGCCGGGACGTTCAGGTTCTTAGCCACCATGTCTAAATCTTCGGGGATGACGCGCAGCGCGCGGTCGTAATATTTCTGGCGGTCGTCGAGACCGTTGAGGCCGCCGTTGATCTTCTTGGTGATGGCTTTGAAGAGACGTTGATCGGCGAGCGCGTTCAGGCCGCGCGTGTCCCAGAACCAACCGGCGGAGCGGAAGGCGTTGGGCGGCTGCGTGATGAGCGTGGGGTTGTTGATGAGGTCTAAGCCTAACGCCTTGCCGCAGGCGGCGTGGTTCGCTCTGCCGGTGATCTGGATCGGCCCGTGGCCTTTGTACTTCACGCCGTCGCCGGGCTGCGTGTTGCCGAGGTCTTTGCGCCCCTCGTAAGCCTTGCCCGAAGCGATCTCCTCGAAGAAACGCAACTCGGCCGACTCGTGCGCGAGTTGCGCGAGGAAGGCCGCGGCGCGCAGGTAGGTGGCGATCTCGAACTCCTGCATGGCCGAGTTCAGGAAGGGGAGATAGAGTTGCCGTTTCGCGGCGGGCAGATTCGGCATGATGTCGCGCAGTATGTTGTCGGTGATTTCGCTGGTCATTGGGGATGTTTAGCTCCTGTCACAAGATGAAAGTTCGGCGCGCGGGCGCGTCGCGAGAGGGCACGCGCGGCGGGCGAAAACGCGCGCACTATATCATTATTTCAACGCCCCTCTCACCTTTATGTTCAGCGCGCCGGGGCGAACGGCCGTGGCGAGCAGCAACGCGGCCAGCGTGCCGACGCACGCGCTCGCCACGAAGGCCACGGACGCGCCGCGCCAACTCCACAGCGCGCCCATCAACAGCGACGCAGGCCAGACCGTGATGCTGAACGCGAGATTGTAGAGGCCGTAAGCCGTGCCGCGTTTGTCGGCGGGCACGAGGTCGGCGACGAGCGCCTTCTCCGCGCCTTCGGCCAGACCGAAATAGATGCCGTAGACGAGGAACAGCACCCACGCGCCCCCGACCGTCGAGACGTAGGCGAAGCCGAGATAGACGGCAGCGTAAAAGAGCCAGCCCGTCACGATCAGAGTCTTGCGCCCCAAACGATCCGAGAGGTCGCCGCCGACGAGCGAACTTAAAACTTTCGTCACATGCAGCGCAGCCCACAGCAGAGGGATCGTCGCCGTCGAGATGCCCACCTCGCGCGCGCGCAGGAGCAGAAACGCGTCCGAAGAATTCGACAGGGTGAAGAGCGCGATGATGAGGAGAAAGCGTTTGAAGTTTCCGTCGAAGCCGCGCAGCGAAAAACGCGGCGGTGCGGCGACGGCCGCGTCAACCGGAGTGACGGCGGCGACTTCTACGTCGTCGCTACTTTCCGCGCGCAAGGCGTCGGCGCGTTCGCGTTCCGCCTTACGGCTCGCGCGCCCGTCGTCTCGGTCTTTGCGCGTCTCGCGGATGGCGAAGGCGGCGACGAGCACGGCGGCGAGCGCGGGGACGGAGGCGGCGAGGAAAATCCAGCGATACTCCGCGAGCGTCGGGGCGTTGCGGTTGCCCGCGATCAAGACGAGCAGCGTGAAGCCGAGCAACGGGCCGACGACCGCGCCGAGGTGATCCATCGCGCGGTGAAAGCCGAAGGCGAGGCCGCGTTCGTGTGGGGTGGCCGAGTCGGCGATCATGGCGTCGCGCGGCGCGCTGCGGATGCCTTTGCCCACGCGGTCGGCGAAGCGCACGGCGAAGACCTGCGGCCAACTCGTCGCGAAGCCGAGCAGCGGGCGCACGATGCTCGCCAGCGCGTAGCCGAAGACGACCGGGGCTTTGCGCCGCCCGCTGCGGTCGCTGAAGTAGCCCGCGAAGAGTTTCAGAAAACTCGACACAGACTCCGCGCCGCCTTCGATCAGACCGATGACGACGGGCGTCACGCCGAGCGCGCCCGCGAGGAAGACCGGCAGCAGCGGGTAGATGATCTCGCTCGAAGCGTCGTTGAGGAAACTGACGAGACTGATGACGAGGACGTTTCGCGGGAGTCGCCGGTAACGCCGGAAGAGTCCGGGCGTGCGCTCTCCGAGCACACCCGTCTTGTCGTCGAGCGCGCCCGTCTCGGTCGAGCGGTCGAACTCGTCGGCGGGGTCGGTGTCGGTCTCGGCCATGAGCGGTGGTTGCGCGGCGTCGGCGTCGTAACGGTCGCGCGCGGGCGAATCAGCGGTTCGTCGTCGTTGTGCGGCGCGTGTTCGCGGCGGGGCGGTTCGCGTTCGGCGTCGAACTCCGCGCGCCGCCGGAGTAGTTCCACCACACGAGCGCGGCGACGACGAGCAGCGCGACGAGGCCGACGAGCGCGAGTTTGACGAACACCTTCACCGTCCGCCACACCAGAAACAGCACGACGAGCGCGACGAGTAAGGCGATGCCGATGAGTCCGGTAGTCATAAAAACGTCCGTGGTCAGTTGTCAGTCGTCAGTTGTTTTTGTCTCTTCACTAAGCTGAAACTTTTATCTTTAGTTGTCGGCTGACGAACCACACGCAACTGACAACTGACCACGGACAACTGACAGCTTTACCGCTTCTTGTAACTGGCGCGCACCACCGTCTTGATGTTGCCGCGGATGTTGAAGTCGCCTTCGAGTTCGACGCTGAGGGGTTGGCAGGCGCGCACGAAGTCTTCGAGGATGACGTTGATGACGTGCTCGTGAAAAATTTTCACGTCGCGAAACGAGTTGATGTAGAGCTTGAGGCTTTTCAGTTCGACGCAACGCTCGTCGGGCACGTAAGCGAGTTTGATGTTGGCGAAGTCCGGGAAGTCGGAGAACGGGCAGATGGCCGTGAACTCCGGCATCTCGAAGCTGACGGTGATCTCGCGGCCGACGAACTCGTAGGGGAACGTGTCGAGCGGGTAGAGGTTCATCTCCGCGCGCGGCGTCGGGCGAATCTCCAAACCCTGCTGGTTGACGGGCGGCGCGCCCGTTTCGATGGCTGACATGACTTGAATAACTCCTCTGAAATTAACCGACAGACGATGTTAACCGAGCCGCGCGCGAAAGCAAAAGGCGGGAGCGAAAGGCATCTTTTGCCGCCCCCGCTCCCGCCTCGCCGTTCGTGCCGCCGGGCTTCGCGCCCGACCGCGCGTCTACTTGCTGTGATCCATGCCCTTCATGCCCGACATCGTGCCGTGCAGGTCGCGCGCCATCTGCAAGTGCATCTGCACGACCGGCAGGGTCTTCGCGGCGAACGCCTTCAAGTCGGTGTCGCGCCCGCGCATGCTCTCGTCGCGGAAGAGCTTCTCCATCTTCTGGTGGTCTTTGTGTCCCGCCATCATGATGTACTCGCGGTCGAACGCCGCGCCGGAGAGTCTCTCCATCTTCGCCATCATCGCCCGCATCTTCGCGTCGGGCGCGCTCGGCAAAGTGATGCCCTTCGCAGAGGCGATCTGCATCAACTCGGCGTTGGCCGCCGTGTGGTCGTCAATCATCTTCTGCGCGTACTGCTTGACGGAATCGCTCGACGCCTTGGTCAGCGCGAGCCGCGCCGTCTCGACTTCGGCCATGCCGCCCATCGCCGCCGTCATCGCGAACTTCCGGTCGGACGAACTGACCGTTGCCGTCTGACCCATGCCGACGCCCATGCCCGTCGTGCTTGAGTTCGAGTTCTGCGCCGCCGCCGTCGAGGCCAGAAGCGCCACGCACATCACCGCCGCGCTCAGCACGTAGCCGAGCCTGTTACCTGTTCCCATGTTCGTTCTCCCTTTGCTTGTTCTCTGTTGAGTTGGTTGAGTCAGTTGACGAAAAGCGAGAGGGACGTTTTTTCGACGCCCCCTCACGTGAATGTTTCGACGCTTACGCGCCCGCCGTGTTCGCGGCGCGGCCGCCGACGTCGGTCGCGCGTTCGAGATTGCGAACGCGGTCGTGCGCCTCCTGCACCTGCGCGTACTGGCGTTCGATGATGGCGCGCACGTCCGCAGACAGGTTCGCGTCGGCGAGCGCGTCCTTGTAGTTCGAGACGGCGGAGTCTTCGCCGCGTTCACATTCGGCGAGCACCGCGTTCTCGTCCTCGCCCGTCACGGCGGACTTGATGTTGATCCAGCCGCGGTGCAGCGTGGCCGCGACGCTGCCCGCCTGCTCCGGGTCGCCGCCGAGACGAAGCACTTCCGCCTGCAACTCCCCTGCGAACTGCGCGCGCTGCTGCGAGTATTGATAAAAGAGCGACTTGAAATCGCTGCGCGTCACGCCTTCGGCGGCAGTCTGGAAACCGTTCTGGCCGTCCTTGCAAGTCTCGATCAGGTTATTAAGTACGGAAATCACGTTATCGTTATCAGCCATGTTTAGTTCTCCCTATTTTGAAGTTTGCGCGGCACGCCTCTCGCCTTTCAACTCAACGCGCCGCCGTCGTTTCACTAATAACCGGCGCGCGTGCCCCGCCACGTCTGCGTCGGGTCGCCGCTCGCGCCGGAGTCGAATAATTTGACGAGCAGGAGTCCGGCGATGAAGCCGCCGATGTGCGCGGCGTAGGCCACGCCGCCGCCCTCCTGCGAACCCTGCCCCAGCATGCCGAGGCCGTTGATCAACTGGAAGACGAACCAGAGGCCGATGGCGACGAAGGCGGGCACGGTGCGTACCATGAAACTGAAGATGATGACGTGGACGCCGCGCGTCGGGTACAACAGCAGGTAGCCGCCGAGCACGCCTGAGATCGCGCCCGACGCGCCGAGGCTCGGCACATACGGGTTCTGCCCGAACGCCGTCGTCGAAAAGACGTGCGCGAGCGACGCGATCAGGCCGCACAGTAAATAAAAGATCAGGTACTTCACCTTCCCCATGCGGTGTTCGAGGTTGTCGCCGAAAATCCAGAGAAAGAGCATGTTGCCGAACAGGTGCGCGAGTCCCCCGTGCATGAACATCGAGGTCAGCAGCGTGAGATAGACGCTGCCCGGCGTCGGCTCAAGATTGATCCGCCCGACCGCATCGCCCGACGGACTCGTCACCACAACGGGGCGATCAATGTCCTTCCCCGTCGTGATCTCTGCGGGCACGGTTGACCACGCGTAGGTGAAGCGGTCGTTCGAGCCGAACCCTTGAAACAGGACGAAGACGAGGATGTTCGCCGCGATCAGGAGATAGTTGACGACGGGCGTCGTGTGCCGGTCGCTGTTGTCATCGCCAATGGGAAACATAGTCGTTTAAACCTCCGCCCGCGACGCACGGCATTGACGATGAAGGTTCGCCGCCGCGCCCGGGCGCTCTCGTCATCTCGATTCTATGGAGCGCGCATCTTCACACGATAATGTTGCAAAGCCGATGCGAGAAGTTAAGGAATATTCCCTGCATCTCACGTTCCCAACGCGGCACGCGCGCCGACAAACGACACGCGCCCCCTTTCACCGCCAAAAACGTCACAGCCCAACCGAAGCGTGCGGGTGTGACGTTCGCATTCAGCATCGTTCCCGTACATCCGCGCCGCACGCTTTCACTCCGCCGTTGACCCGCGGCGCGAGTGGCAGTACGCTTTGACGCGCCCGAACGCAACGCTCCCGCCGGAGGCACTCTTGAGAAAAATAATCTTCACACTCGCGTCGCTTCTACTCGCCGCCCAACTCCACGCGCCCGCTCGCGCGCAGGAGACGAAGCAGCCCGCCTTCACCCTCCATAGCCGCGTCACACAGTACTTGAAAGAAGGCAACGCGCGCACGCTGAAAGAAGTCCGCTACGTCTCGTCGGGCGGCGGCTTCCGAGCCGTCTACATCAACGAGGACGGCTCGCCCTACACCGAGCGCGTGTTCGAGCCGGGGCGCGGGTTCTTCAACGTCCACCACAGCTACCGCATGATCGTGAAGAACCGCAGCAGCCCGCCTGAGACGGCGACCACGCCGCCGCCCACCGTCGAGCAACTGCGCGCCAGCCCCAACTTCGTCAGGACGGAAGAGGTGCTCGGCCGGACGACTTACCTCCACCGCATCAAGGACGACGAGACGGGCGCGCCGCAGATTGACTACTACTTCACGGCGGAACTCGGCCGCGTGCCGCTCAAGACGGTGGACTACTTGCAGGGCAAGGTGTTCAGCGTCACAGAGCCGACGAGCATCGCCTTCGGCGAGCCGGACGCGGCGCAACTGAAGTTGCCCGACTATGAACTCGCCGAGCGGATGCCCATCTCCGGCGGCGTGCTGAACGGCAAGGCCACACACAAACCCGCGCCCGACTACCCGGCGGAAGCTCTCGCCGCTCGCGCGCAGGGCGTGGTGACGGTGCAGATTCTCGTCAACGAAGACGGCACGGTGAAATTTGCGCGAGCCACTTACGGGCACGAACTGCTGCGCCCGGCCGCGGTCGAGGCGGCGCGCAAGGCGCGTTTCGCGCCGACGCGGCTCGAAGGGCAGCCCATCAAAGTTGCAGGCGTCGTCACTTACAACTTCGTGCTGCGCTAGCGGTCGGCCAACACGTCGTCCGGCATCGTCAAGAAGCCATGCGGAAGTCGCCTTTACGACTTCCGCATGGCTTCTCTTTTTCGTTACACGATGGCTTCTCTTTAATCGCCGCACGACTGACCCCTTCAATCTATCAAGTCGTGACTCGATGGGCCGCCCGCGACGACGCCGCGCCGTTCGAGTTCGGGAATGTGCGGCTTCAGGAGTTCGTAACCTTCCGAGCGCGCGACGTAGGTCGCCGCCGTGATGTCGCCCGCGACGTTTAAGGTGGTGCGGCACATGTCGAGGATGCGATCCACGCCGAGGATGATCGCGATGAGCGCGGGGTTGATGCCGTAGGTGACGAGCATGACGATGATGAAAGGGATCGAGCCGGAAGGGACGCCCGCCGTGCCGATGCCGCCGAGGATGGCGAAGTAGGCGATGCCGAGTTGCTGGCCGAGCGTCAGGTCAATGCCCGCGAGTTGCGCGAGAAAGAGCACGGTCACGCCTTCGTAGAGAGCCGTCCCGTTCTGGTTGGCCGTCGCGCCCACGGTCAACACGAAGCTATTGATCTCGCGCGGCACGCCCAGGTTTTCCTCCGAGACGCGCAAGGCCGTCGGAAGCGTCGCGTTGGATGAAGACGTGGAGAAGGCCGTGAGCATGACGGTCTTGATTCGGCGGAAGAACTCCAGCGGCGAGATGCGCGAGAGGAAGTAGACGGAGAGCGAGTAGACGCCGAACATGTGGATGGCGAGGCCGCCGAGCACCGTCAGCATGAACCACCCCAACGCCTGCAAGAGATCGAGGCCGAAGCGCGCCGTGTTGTTGAAGAGCAGGCAGGCCACGGCGAACGGCGCGATCTTCATGATGATGTCAATGATCTTCGCGGAGATTTCAAAGAGCGCCTGCAAGCCTTGCAGGAGCGGCGCGGAGACGTTCTCCGGGATGAGCGTGGCGGCGACGCCGAGGATGACGGCGAAGAACATCAGGTGGAGCATGTTCGGCGTGTCGGTCTGCGTCTCCTTGCCCGCGACGATCCCGGCGACGGCCGCCACGGGGTTCGACGGCACGATGGTTGTCACCACCTGCATCAAGGGCGAGTCGGTCGTCGCCGCCTTCGTCGCGTCGGCGACGCGCTTCGAGGCGTCCGTGCCGTAGCGAGCTTCGAGTCCCGCCTTCGTCGCGGCGTCAATGCGCTCGCCGGGGCGGATCGTGTTGGCGAGCGTCAGCCCGATGACCACCGAGATGCCGGAGATGACGAGCACGTAGGCGAACGACTTCAACCCGACGCGGCCGAGTTTGCGGATGTCGCCGATCCCGGCGACGCCGACGACGAGCGACGAGAAGACGAGCGGGATCACCACCATCAGGAGCATCCGCAGGAAGAGCGTCCCGATGGGTTCGGTGATGTGCCGGATCGTCCATGCGACGCCGGGATGGTCGCCGCCGAACGCGCGGTTCACCACGACGCCCGCCACCACGCCCACCACCAACCCGATCAGAATGCGCGTGTGGAGCGGCATCCCCTTCGGCCTGTCCGGCGTCATGTCCTTGAGGTCGGTCGTCGCCTCGCGCTCGTAAGCGTCGGCGCGAACTACGGGCGGCGTCACATCTTCGTCGCGTCTATCGTCAGCCATTTGTTCTCCTTAGTGACAAGTGACGAGTGACAAGTTAGAAAAGCGGTGAATGGTAAATGGTCAATGGTGAATAGAAAGAACTCGTTTTCTCTATTTACGATTTACGATTTACTTTCTTCTCTTGTCACTTGTCACTTGTCACCCGTCACTTGTCACTGCTTGATCATCTTCCCCATTTCAATTTTCCGCGCAGCACCTCGAAGTAGTTGCGGTTGAGGGGCTGCATCAGGTTAAAGGTGGTGCGGCTCTTGGAGATGAGAACGCGGTCTCCCACTTCCATGCGGTAGCCGACCTGCCCGTCGAGCGTGAGGACGACTTCCTCCTTCGGCGTCTTGAGGATGAGTTCGATCTCGGCGTCGTCGGGCACGACGAGCGGGCGGTTCGAGAGCGTGTGCGGGCAGATGGGGGTGATGACGATGGCGTTCATCGAGGGGTAGACGACCGGGCCGCCCGCCGACAGGTTGTAGGCCGTCGAACCCGTCGGCGTGGAGATGATGAGGCCGTCGGCGCGGAAGCAGTTGACGAGTTGGCCGTTGAACCACGTCTCGATCTCGATGATGCGCGCCAAGGCCGACTTGCTGATCACCACGTCGTTGAGGACGCGGTTGCGCAGGAGTTTCTCCGTGCCGCGATGGAGTTCGGCGGCGAGCATGACGCGGCGGTCGAGGTGGTAGTTGCCCGCGAGGATGGCCGCGAGCGCGTCGGTCATCTCTTCGACGCGCACCTCTGTGAGATAGCCGAGCGTGCCGTAGTTGACGCCGACGACGGGCACGTCGCGGTTATCGAGCAGGCGCGCGGTGGCGATCATCGTGCCGTCGCCGCCGAGCACGACGATCATGTCCACGCTGGCGGCGAGTTCCTCATGTTCCAGAGTCTCGACGGCGCAGCCCGTCTCGCGCGCGATCTCCCCGATTTCGACGCGCGGCCCGACGACGAGCGTGATGCCGCGCGGCGCGAGCCATTCGAGCAGGCGACAGATGCTCTTGCCCGCCTCCGGGTGATGCGGTTTGACGAGCACGCCGACGCGTCGCACGGTAAGTTTATCCATCAGCCACACACGTCCGGGGGTAGAGACCGCGCACGCACGGGCGGGCGCGTCCGCCGCGCGCCGGGACGCTCCCGACGGCAACATTCAGTCCGGCAAAGTCAGGTTCGTTAACGCGTGAAAGAAAGCTGCGACGGATGATACAGGCGCGTCTTTCCGAGTGTCAACGCGGAGATTTTTTCCGGCGCGTGTGACACACGAAGAAGTGTCATACGCACGGCGGCGCGCGGACGCACGCGTCGTCTAAGCTGTCTGTGCATGAGACGCGACGTGCGGCGCGCTAAACGTTGAGAGGTGCAAACGAGATGAACCGGATATGGATGGTGGCGGCCGTGCCGCTGGCGTTGATGGCGTTGATGGTCTACGGCCACTGGACGCGGGCGTGGTGGGATGTGACGACCGAACTTGCGCCGTGCGTGGCGATACCGGGAATCGCGTTGGTGACGGGACTCGGCGTGCTGTCGGCCGTCCTCGCGGGCTGGTCGCGCGGCGCGTACTCGCTCAAGCGCGGCGACATACTCGCGGCGACGACCTTAGCCTCACTCGACATTTTCATCCCCACATCGCTCGCCGTGCTCCTCTGGCTGCTCATCCGCAGCTTGAAAAATCTCACCTTCTTTTAAAGCGAGCGCGGCAGCTTATTTCACGGCGTAGAGGTTGCCGTCCCAGCCGCCGAAGTAGACGAGGCCGCCGGAGACGATGGGCGTCGAGGTGACGATGCGCTCGGTCGTGAAAGACCACTTGAGTTGGCCGGTCGCGGCGTCGAGCGTGTAGAGACCTTTGAGGCTGCCGAAGTGGATGAGCGACCCTGCGACGGCAGGGGCGGAGGTGATGCCCTGCTCGGCGGCAAACTTCCAGCGCGCCGCGCCCGTCGCCGCATCAACCGCGTAGAGGTTGCCGTCTATGCCGCCGAAGTAGACGAGGCCGCCCGCGAGCGCGGGCGAGAACGGCAGGCCGCCCTCGGTTTTGAAACTCCATTTCTGTTCGCCGGTCGCGGCGTCAACCGCGTGGAGTTGATTGTCGAGACTCGTGAAGTAAACGAGCGCGCTGTCGCCGACGGGCGCGGAGACGACCGGGCGCGAAGTCTTCGCCGTCCATTTCTTCTGACCCGTGGCGGCGTCAACGGCGTGGAGGCCGCGCCCGCTCCCGACGTAAAGAGTCGAACCCGCGAGCAAGGGCGACGTGGGCGCGCCCGCCTCCGCGCTGAACTGCCAACGCTGCCGCCCCGTCTCGGCGTCAATCGCGTAGAGCAGGCCGACCGTCCCCGCGCAATAGACGACGCCGCCGCTCACGACCGGCGTCGAGTTCACCGCGTACTCGGCTTTGAACTTCCAACGCTCTTTGCCCGTCGCGGCGTCGAGCGCGTAGATGCGCGTGTCCTGACTGCCGAAGTAAACGCTGCCGCCCGCGAGCGCGGGCGAGCCGAGGATGCGCCCGCCCGTCTTGTACTTCCACAACTCGCGCCCCGTCGTGCTGTCTATCGCGTAGAGGTGCTGATCGTAACTGCCGAAATATGCGACGCCATTTTCAATCGCGGGCGTCGAATAGACGCTCCCGCCCGTCTTGAACTTCCACTTCGAGACGGCGGGCGTCACCGCGTCGCCGCCGCTTGTTGCCGCGCTGCCACTAACAGAAGTTTGCCCGTTCGCCGCCAACGCGCCCGCCGTCTGCTGCGCGTGCGCCGTGACGTGCAGCACCGCGAGCGCGAGCACGACGGCGGCGATCATCTTCTTTGCGTCTCTCATCATGCGCCTCTGATAAAAACTCTAGGAAGTCCCGATAGGGACGACTGAACGGCTTCTCAATTCTTCACACGCTCGTCCGGCTTTGCCTCGCCGCCTTCGTTCTTCTTCGCGGCCTCGGCGTCAGGCTTCGGCTTCGCGTCGGTCGGCATGTAGTAACCGCGTCGCGCCTTCACTTCGAGCTTGCGCTCCTTACCTTTGGCGTCGCGCGCGCGCACGCGCACTTCGAGCGGGTGCATCTGGCCGTCGTCAATTTCCGTCTCGGCGATGGCGAAGCCGAGGCTGTAACGCGAGTTGAGATTGCCGACGATGCGGCTCAGTCCGTTGGCGTAGTCGGCGGGGCGGCGCACGCGCACCGACTCGCCGCCCGTCGCCTTCGCCAGATATTGCGCGCTTCCCGAAATGCTGATGCCCGCCAGATTGCCGAGCGGTTTGAGCAGCGGCATCGCAAACTTGAAGCCCGTCTTCATGTCCGTCACGAGCGCGCTGAAGATGACGTTCGACTTCAAGAGCTTCGACTCGACGTAATCCCGCTGCGTGTAGAAGACGGGCGCGATGCCGTCCGTGATGTAGACGACGGCGGGCTGCGAGTTGGGACGCTCCACGGCGACGCGCTTCGTGATCTCGACGGCCGCCGCCGCGAGATCGAACGGCTCTTGGTAATCCGACGTGGTCGAGCCGTCCTTGTTCGTGCGCTCGATGATCATCGCGCCGTCCGGTTTGACGATGCGCTTCACCGTGTTGCCCTTCTTGTCCTTGATGTACTCAATCTCGACGTTCTCGTCCTGCTCGTCAACGATCCTGTCTTTCTCGCTGCCCGACTCGACCTTCACGCCGCCCGACCCGATGGTGATCGAAGTTCCCTTCTCGCTCTTCTCTTTCTCTTGCTTCTCTTTCTCTTGCTTTTCTTTCCCCTGCTTCTCTTTTTCTTTCGCGGGCTGCCCGATCTCTTTCGCCGCGCCCTCGACGCTCTCGGCCGTCTGCTCGACCGGCACTCGCGGCTTATCGTCCGACTCGTTCTCGTCGCCGCCCTCGCCGCCCGCGCCCTCGCCGACGAGCGTCGGGACGATAGCCATCGCCGAAGCGGTCTGCGCGCGGTTGCGCGTGAAAGGCGTCAACCACTCGCGCCGGTCTTCGACGCCGTTCGGGTCGAGCACGATGACGGCCACCTCGTCTTCGGCGGGCAGCTTGGAGAGTTCGGCCGCCATCGCTTCGAGGATTTCGGTGCGGCGCATGTAACGCCCCGCGCCGAGCCGTTCGAGATCGAAGACGAGCGCGAGCGCGAGCGGGCGACGGTTCCGGTCGCCTTCGCGCGTGAAGTAGGAGACGGGGCGCGCGCGTCCGTCTGCGAGCACCTCGAAGTTCTCCGGCGCGAGGCCGGAGGCGAACGCCTTCGTCTTCTTGTCCGTCACGAGCGCGTCGAGGAAGACGACGCGCGTTCTGACTTTCACCACCTCGTCCTGCGCCGTCGCTTCTTGCGCCGCCGCGAGCGACGCGCCGCCGCACACGAGCAGCAGCGAGAGCACGAGTGAAATAGTCTTGCTGATGTTGCGTAAGAAAAAGTTGTGGCTGCTCATGGCGTGAATGCTCCGTCTCGAATTAAAGGATGAAGGATGAGGGTTGAGGACGAAGGACAGGCTGAACGCGTCTCGCCGGAACGCCGTTTCGTCCCACATCCTCGCGCCTTCGTCCGGACGCTTTTACTGCTCGACGCTCGTCGCCTCGTTCGTCAGTTCGCGGCTCTCGCGTTCGGGGTTCAACAAAAGTTTCGCAAACTCTTCCGGGTTGAGGTTGACTTGCAGCACGGTCGCGTCGCGCTGCCCGATAATGACGATGAGGACTTTGAACTTGTCGCCGTCCGCCTTCGTGTAGGTGTAGGTCTGGCCTTCCTCTTCCAAGCGCACGGCGACGAGCGGATGCCATTCGGGTTCGAGCGTCTGGCGGAAGCGCGCGCGGATGTCGCCCGCCGCGCTGTCGCGCCCCGAAAAATCCTGATCCTCGAAGATCGCCAGTTTGAAAGTGCCGAAGCGGAGCACGCGCCGCGCGTCTTTCGAGACGACCTTCGCCGTCTTCACGCCGAGGTTGGCGACGAACGGGATGCCGCGATGCTTGACCTTGTAATGCGTCTCTATCAGTTTGACGACCGCGCTGTACTCCGCGCCCTTCTCCGTCGTCGCCGTCGTAGCGGCGGCGACGACGGGCGCAGGCGATGCGATGATCAAGGCGACGAGCAGCAGCAGTAGCGGGATGTGTGTCCGGCGCATCGTGTGTTCCTCCCCTACTGTTTCCTGGGCGCGGGCTTGTTGTCTTTGTCGTCGTCGCCGCCGTTGCCGATGCCGAGTTCGGGGATGCCGAACTGGCCTTCGAGTTGGCTCAGCTTTTCGAGGTCAATCGTGCCGACGATGTTGACGAGCGTGAGCCGCTTCGGTTCGAGCGCGAGGATGGCGATGCCGTCAATGCGCCCGGTGGCGGTCATCATGTAGACCTCGACGTGCATGTTCTCGCCCGCCTTCTTCTTAATGATGTTGACGAGCCGCGCCCAACCGGGCGAGCGCAACTGCGCGCGCACACCGTTCAAGTTTGACTCGCTGTATTCGCCCTCGTTGGTGAAGCCGTAGCTGCGCACGTAGACGCCCCGCAGGCCGCCGACGATCTTGCCGATGTCTATCTTCTCGCCGGTGTCGGTCGTCGTGATGATCTTCTTCGGGATGATGCGCAGCAAGTTTTCGTCGAGGTTCACGTCAATGAGTTCGCTCGACTTCTGCGCGAGCGACGCCTCGTTGTCGAGTTGTAACCGCGCCGCGCCCTGCGGCTGTTGCTGCGCGCGCCCGGCGGTCGCCGACGCCGCGACGAGCGCGACGGCGAGGCATAAAAGTTTCGTCCATGAATTAAGTTTCGTTCTCATAATTACTCCGTTTCGTCTGCACTCTAATCCGCTTCGCGGCGGTGGACTGTAATTCGTTTCGCGTGGTGCGCTCTTTCCCGGCGCGCTACTTTCCGGAGCGACCGATCTCCAGCATCTCGCGTTGCGCGTAGTTGAGCTTCGCGCTCGCCAGCCGGAGAGCCAGCATCAACTGCTCGGTCGCCTCCCGCTGCTGCGGCGTCATCGGCCGCTCGACCTGCCAGCGCATCGTGCCGTTCGCGGCCACTTCCTCAAGCGGCGCGTTCATTCTCCGATCCACGCGCGGGGTTAACTTCTGTCGCCGCGCGACCAACTGACGCGGCGACGGGCGATGTGTCTTCGCCGCTGCTGCGACGACGATTGCTTTATTCTCTCGCGGCTTCGGCGCGACCGCGTTGTCAACTGAAACACTCTTGGGAGTCGCGGCGTTCGGGGCGATAGCTGCTGTCGCCGCCTCCGTCCGTTTACTCTCGCTTGTCGTGCCGCCCTGTTCCACCTTCGCCAGTTCCTTTGTCGGCGACTCACCATCGCGGGTGATCAACCACGCTCCCGCAAGCAACGTCAGAAGAAGCGAGGCGGCGAGGGCGAAGCGCGGGCGTGAAAAGATCGACATCGGCGTCGAGCGCGTCGTCGCGGTCTGCGGCATGGCGTCCGCCGGGATGTCCAGCGGTCGCGGCTGGTACTTGAGCGCGCCGAGCAAGTTTTCGAGTTGCGCTACGTCATCTTCGGGTTCGCCGGTTTTGTCCCACAGGTAATCGCTCATGGCTTAATGCTCCCTCTCGATCTTCGTCCCGCCCAAACGCTCGCGCAGCAGTTTCATTCCGCGATGGATGTTGACCCGGACGGAGGCGGGCGCGAGTCCCGTGCGCTCCGCGATCTCCGGCCCCGTCATGCCTTCGACGAAACGCAGGATCAAAGGTTCGCGGTAGGCTTCCGGCAGTTGCCGGATCAAATTCAACACTTCGGTCGCCTCGGCTTCGGGCGCGGTCACGTTGGCCGTGGCGATGTCGTCGGTCAACTCGGCCGTGTCGCGCGAGCGGCGGTGAAAGTCCATCGCGCGGTTGCGCGTGATCATGGCGAGCCACGGGCCGAAGAGGTTGGCGTCGCGCAAAGACTCGATCTTTCTGAGCGCGACCAGAAACACGTCCTGCACCAGATCGTCCACTTCGCCGTAAGGCACGCGCGCCAAAAGTATCCCGTGCACCATGCGCGAGTAGGCGTCGTAGAGCCGCCCGAAGGCGTCGCGGTCGCCCGCCCGCACCGCCGCCACGAGGGCGGCGTCGGCGGAAATCTCTACCTGCGGAGAGGAGGCCGTCGCGGACATATTCGTTCCGATTGCGTGGAGCATGCCGCCTGCTGCTGTCGCCTCTACTTCATACATTCAACCACAACCTCACTCGACGCTTTCGACTCGCTCACACCGGAGCGTTTGCGCGTTCGGTTGGTAAGACGCGACAGGGGCGGGAATCGTTAACACATGACTTGCGGCAGCGATTTTAATTGCGGCAGATGCTTTAACTGCGGCGATTGTTAACTGCGGTGAGGGCGCGTCAGCGCGCGGCGATGACGGGCAGGCTGCGACTTCGGGCGCGGGCGTGGTGCGCGGAGTTGTTCTGAGTCGCCGGGCGTCGTCTCTCGCCCCACGCGCGGGCGAGGCGCGCGAGTTCCGCGCCGTCCGCTTCGGGGTCAACGAGCGTCAGCCAGAGCGGCGTCGGCAGCCACGCCCACGCCGCGCCGTAAGTCTGCTCGTTCAACAACTCTACGCGCCGCTCCGTCCGCCACTGCAAGGCGACGGGCGGCATCTCCTCCCAGTTGTCGTAGCACGCGTGCTGGACGCACGGCGCGGGCTTGGCGCGCGCGTGGACGAGGCAGCCCGTGCCGGGGGCAAACAGCGGGCATGAGTAAGTCTGCGCGTAGGTGTCGCCCGCGGTCGTCGTGCGCAGGCCATAGCGTTCGACCGCGAGGCGTGCGCGCGTGTAGACGGCGCGGCGCGCGTCGTCGTCGAGACGCGGCGTGCGCTGGAGCGTCTCGCGGATGGCGACGGCTTCGAGGCGCGTGATGTGGACGTTGACGAAGTGCGCGTCGGTGCAGCAGACGCCGGGCGTCGGGCAGACGCGGCAGTCGCGCGCCGCCGGTTCGTAGTTGACCTTGATGTGACTTTGGAAGGCGGCCTTCCCCCGCTGCAAACGCGCGAGCGCGGACGCCTCGGAGAGTTTCTTCATCGCAAGCACAAATTCATTCAGTCGTCCGCCGCCCGCGCGCGTTCGTAGCAGGCGAGAAATTCGCGGTTGCCGTCCGCGCCCGTGATGGGCGAATCAATCAGGCCGCGCCGCGCGAGTCCCAAGTCTAACGCCGCCCGGTTGACTTCTTCAACGACGCGCGTGTGCTGCGCCGCGTCCGAGACGATGCCGCCCTTGCCCACCTCGCCGCGCCCCACCTCGAACTGCGGCTTGACGAGCAACACGATCAGCCCGCGCTCATTCAAGAGCGGCACGAGCGCGGGCAGCACTTTCGTCGCGGAGATGAACGACACGTCCATCACGACGAGATCGAAACGCGTCTCGAAATCTTCCGGCCGCAGGTAGCGCGCGTTGACGCCCTCGCGCACCTCGACACGGGCATCGTTGCGGATGCGCCAGTCGAGTTGGTTGTGTCCCACGTCCACGGCGACGACGCGACGCGCCCCGTGCTGCAACAGGCAGTCGGTGAACCCGCCCGTCGAAGCCCCTACGTCGAGGCAGACGGAATCGCGCGGGTCGAGATCGAACGCCGTGAGCGCGGCCTCCATTTTCAACCCGCCGCGCCCGACGTAACGCGCCGCCGGGTCGTCCGAGCCGCGCACGCGAATCGACGCGTCCGGCGCAAAACTTTCGCTCGACTTCTCCACGCGCTGTTCGCCGACGAGGACGAGACCGGCCATCACGAGAGCCTGCGCGCGTGCGCGCGACGGCGCGAGGCCGCGCTCGACCAGCAACTTGTCTATCCGCTCACGTTTCATCCCACCGCTACTTTAACGCGAAAACCTCCGCCCGCCCACGCCCCCTGACGGCTGGCGGGACGGACACGAAAAACGGCCGGACGCGTTTAATCGTCCGGCCGTATCTCTCATCGAAAGTTGAATCGAAAACTTAACTGGGCGGTGCGCCCTCGAAGATGTCTTTGATGCGGTCAATGTTGCGACGCTGCCCGCGCCGCTCCTCGCGTCGCTGGCGGCGGCGCTCGCGCCTGCGGTCTATGAAGTCTTCGTCGTCTTCGGCGCGGCGGTCGTTGCGCTGCACCTCCACCTGTCTCGCCTCGACCTGACGCGATGAGATGGTTTCGACGAGACGCGGCCTCGGCTCGGCGGCGCGCGGGGCGGGCTTCGGCTCTTCCTTCGGCTCTTCCTTCGGGCGCGCGGCCGGCGTGGTGGCGGAGGCCGTCTCTACCGTCGCCTTCGGGCGCGACGGCGCGGCGTCGCTGATTGCGCCGCCCTCTTTCGCCGGGTCGAACTCTTCAAACACCACCGGAGACTGCGACTGCGCCTGCTCGCCCGTCTCCGCCACGCCTTCGGGCGCGGCTTCGGACGACTGCGCGGCGTCGGCGCTCTCGGGCGTCCGGCCGTCAACTTCCGACGCGACGACCTGCGCCTCCTGCTGCTGCCGCTGCTGGTAGAGGCGGAAGGCGAAGAGGCTCACCACACCGCCCGCCAGAGCCGAAATCAGTACCAGCGCGATAGGCCACTGGCGGCGGCGACCGCTACCGCGCGCCGCGGGGCGACCCGCGAGCGGCACGACGGGGCGAGCCACCTGCGCCTCAACCTCGTCGAAGCGCGGCGTCACGAGTGTCCGGTCGGGTTCGTTGACGAGGTTCTCGTCGCGTCCCGGCGTCGGCTCAAAAAATTTTTGCGACTCTTCCATTTACTCTCCCGAACTTTCTGCGTCCTACAAACCTACTCAAACAAACCCGGCTGCCAGACCTAATTGCAAATTACAGGCCAGCCACGACCGAGGTCGCGCCAGCCCGGAGGCGAAAGGACGCATGCGCGCGTCAACTCTTTTGATGCCCCGGTTTACGTCGCTGCTGTCCTAAATAAATTGCAAATTCGTTGCACGTGCACGCCGCGGCCGCGCGTCCGAGTTGGGATAGCAGCCCCGCGTATCGTGTTCGGAATCGCGTCTCCCGGCACGAAAAACGCGCCGCCCCCGTCCACCGGAAGCGACGCGCGCCCGAACGCCCGCACAGCCAAATCAAACCATACCGCCGCGAGTTTATTTCGCCTTCTACGCCCTTTCTTTCTCCTTCGCTTTCGCTGCTTTTCGCCCGGCGTTTATTTGTGAATGCTGACGTTTGACTTGCGCGTCAAGATCCACTTTGAGCCGCTCTCGGTCGCCGCGACGAAATTTCCTATTTCCGCCTGGTCGAGCGCGAGGACGAGCACGGCCGACGGCGACGGAGGCGGAGTAGTTTTCTTCTCGGCAGGCGCGGCCGCCTCAGTCGTAGCTGTGGCCTCGCCCGGCTTTTCATTCTTAGGAGCCGCGGCGGCCGTCGAGGCGGCGGCGGCAGGAGGCGACGGCGCGTCCGGCACTTTTCCCGCAGGCACGCTGACCACGACGAGATTTTTGACGTACTCCGGTTTGATCTGCGCCGGGTCGGTTCCCAACTGCCCCCCGCTCTTCGTGCCGGGGAACCAGACGAGTTCCACCACGTCGCCGACTTTGAGTGTGCCGCCGAGCGTCGTGCTCGTG
This sequence comes from Pyrinomonadaceae bacterium, assembly GCA_030838445.1. GTDB lineage: Bacteria > Acidobacteriota > Blastocatellia > Pyrinomonadales > Pyrinomonadaceae > JAIVJZ01. Next base: position 22,772 of record JAUZFQ010000221.1, read on the forward strand.
TTGGCCGGAAGCCCGACCTGAATGGCGTTATCCAGAATCGTCTTCCATTCGGGCTTCACCAACATATCAACCGTCAGCGCCTCCCCTTCCTTCACCTCGCCCGCCAGTAAGTTGTTCACAAAATCTTCGGGTTTCTCCCCGGCGGGCGCGGCCTGTCCTTTTGGCAGAGTTCTGACGTCCACGTCGGCCGGGGTCAAAAGGTGAAAGGCGGGCAGGTCGTGCGTCGCCCGGACGGGCGGGCGTTGCGCGTTTGCGGTTAAGTCGGCTTGACGAGGGAGGACAAGCAAGAGAAGACATAGCAGGACGACCGAAAGTCCTATTATCAAACCAACGATCACGAGAGTCATGTGTTTACCCTCAATTTTAACCATAAGCTTTTCCGTCGTCCCGTCGCCGGCTCATTCTGCGCCGGTCGCGAGTTTTGCCAGTCTGGACAGGAGTTCACCGACCGGGCCGACCAACACCGGCCCGAGGAGCGCGAGGATGCGCGGCAAATGGCCGAGGAGCGATAGCGACAGCCCGTTTTTTTTCAGCCACTCGTCCTGCCTATCCGGCGACTCCGTTTCCGCCAACGTCTGGGCGCGGGCGTTGAGCACGAGCACGGTCGGCAGGTACATGGACGCCAGAATCAAGGTGTAGGAGATGCCGAGCGAAGAGACGATGCCGGTGATGAGCGAAGAGGCTTCCTTACCGGCCGGGGTGTTGGCCGCCCAGAAACTCCCGCCCCAGCCGACCGCCGTGCCGAGCCGCAACACGCCGATGACGAGCGCCGCCGCTCCCGCGTAGAGCAACGCCCGCAGCAGTCGCTGGCGTCGCGTCAACTCCCGTTCGTCCTGCGTCTCTCCGGGGTTGCGCCAGATGATCGTGCAGGCCGCGACGGCCAGGGTGATCCCCACCGTCAGGCCGAGCGCGTCGAAGCCGCGGTTGTAAAAATTGATGCGCGGGATGACGCGTGCGGCCGTCCGCTCCAACATCAACTGCGCGGGCGACGACACGTCCGCCGCAGTCAAGATCGCCACGCAGAGACCTATGTTGGCGGCGACGAGCAGGGTCACGATGATGAGCAGCCAACGATCCCGCACGCGGTGGCCGTCGAGCGCGCTGTAGATGATGAAACAACTCACCGTCATGGCGGCCAAACTCACCACCAGATGCAAACCCCCGGCGAGCGTCCACGTCACGCGGTCAATGTAGCCCGCCGCGTTGGTCGCCACCTCCGGCCGGATCTCCCGAAAGAGCAGTTTGAAGCTCAGCAGACACTGGTAAGACCCGTCGCTTGGACATTGCAGAAACAGCCAGTAGAAGATGCCGAACGTGAGGAGGACTAAAAAGGTAGTGAACAGGGGCGCGAGATAGAGCGCGGGCGGCGGCGGCGGATTAACTGTGACGCGTTTAGACATGAGCCGGGGCGGTTATGATGTGGGCGACGCGAGGGCATCCGCTCAGGGCGTGGATTGGAGTCCGCAGAGCGCAAGATGTTTATGCCAGATCAGTTTGCCTGTCAATTAAAATTTGCCTCGTCAGGCTTCGATCAGCGGAGACGCTCAACGCCGGAGTCGAGCCGCGGCTCGCGAAAAGCATTCGAGCCGACCGGAGAAAAGCACGATGAAACCCATGCTATCAGGCAGTCGGCTCGAATGACTTGTTGGGCGGCAGTGAAAGTAGAAATGTTGCCTTGTGAAACCTTTGTTAATAATTATGGTCGTCTTTGGAATGACCGCAGTTACAGTAGTCATTTCCGGCATCATCATATTGCCCGCAGGGACATCTCTTACATGTACCGTAGTAACCATTTAAACGGTTACTGAAAAAACGCAAGCAAGATTCAAGCATTGTGTTCAGCATATTTTCTCCTATGTGTGAGAAGGACGCTTCGATGATCTGTTAAGTGACGTTTGTGGCAGCGTCCGTTTCACCACAACCGTTTCATCGAGGTTTGCATAAGCACAGCAAACTCAACTGCATTACTCTCTGCCGGAACTATTACATCAATGATGATGAGGGACGCGTCGCCTGTTACGAGTGGCGCGCGGAGGAGAAAGGCATCCCCGCGCGACTGCTCTCGGCGACGCACTCTTTGACGCGCGTGTAGATGCCGTCGGCGTCGAGGCCATACTTGGCGAGCAGGAGACGCGCGTCGCCGTGCGTGACGAGACGGTCGGGCACGCCCATGCGTACGACGCGCACCTGTCCGAGCAGGCCGTTCTCTTCGAGCAACTCCATCACGGCCGAGCCGAAGCCGCCCGCGAGATAGGCTTCCTCCACCGTCACGAGCAGACGCTTCGTGCGCGCCAGCGCGAGCAGCAGACCGGCGTCGAGCGGTTTGACGAAACGCGCGTTGACGACCGTGGCTTCCAGCCCTTCCTTCGCCAGACGTTCCGCCGCTTGCATGGACGGGTGAACCATCGAACCGTAGGCGACGATGGCGACGTCGCCGCCGTGGTCGCGCAACAGTTCGCCCTTGCCGATCTCCAACAGTTGCGGCTCGCGCGCGATGTCCGCGCCGACGCCGTTGCCGCGCGGGTAACGCATCGCCGCCGCGCCCTTGTGCTCGATCATCGTGTAGAGCATGTCGCGCATCTCGCCCTCGTCCTTCGGAGCCATGGCGACGATGTGCGGGACGGCGCGCAGGTAGGCGATGTCAAGCAAGCCGTGGTGAGTCGGGCCGTCGCCGCCGACTATCCCGGCGCGATCCATGCAGAACTTGACGTTCAAGTCTTGAATGCAGACGTCGTGGACGAGTTGGTCGAAGCCGCGCTGCAAGAAGGTCGAGTAGATGGCACAGACGGGCTTCAACCCTTCGGTTGACATCCCGGCGGCGAACGTCACGCAGTGCTGTTCGGCGATGCCGACGTCGAAGGAGCGTTCGGGAAACTTCTCCAACACCTGATCGATCCCTGTCCCGTCGGGCATGGCGGCGGTGAGGGCGACGATCTTCTCGTCGCGCGCCATCAACTCGCAGAGCGTGCGGCCGAAGATTGACGTGTAGCTCGGCGCGGACGAAGCCGACTTGACGGCCGCGCCCGTCTTCGGATCGAACGGCCCCGTGGCGTGCCACGCGTAATAGTTCTTCTCGCGCGCCGGGAAGCCTTTGCCCTTCGTCGTCAGCGCGTGGACGATGACGGGGCTGTCCGTGATCTGCTGCGCCTCGCGCAAGGCGTGGACGAGCGCCTGCGTGTCGTGGCCGTCCACGTAGCCGATGTACTTGAAGCCGAGTTCGTTGACGAGCGCGCCGGGCAGGACGGCCGCCGCGATGGCGTCCTTGACGGTCTTCGCCGCCTGATGCAACCGCTCGCCGAACGACGGCACGGCGCGCAGCACGTCGCCCACTTCGTCCTTGAAACGGTGATAGCCTTGCGCCTCGCGCAAGCGGTTCAGGTAGCCCGTCAGCGCGCCGACGGCCGGGGCGATGGACATCTCGTTGTCGTTGAGGAGCACGACGAGGCGCGTCTTCAAATGACCCGCCTGATTGATCGCCTCCATCGCCATGCCGCCCGCCAGACTCGAATCGCCGATGAGCGCGGCGACGTGGTGCGACTTGCCCTCGCGGTCACGCGCGATAGCCATGCCGAGCGCGGCCGACAGCGACGTGGACGCGTGACCCGCGCCGAACGTGTCGTACTCCGATTCGTCGCGGCGCAGGAAACCGCTCAGGCCGTCGTACTGTTTGATGGTCGGCAGTTGGTCGCGCCGCCCCGTCAGAATCTTGTGCGCGTAGGCTTGGTGGCCGACGTCCCAGACGAGTCGATCCTGCGGCGTCTCAAACGCGTAGTGGAGGGCGACGGCGAGTTCCACCGCGCCGAGCGACGCGCCCGTGTGGCCGCCGACGCGCGCCATCGTCTCGATGATGTACTCGCGGATTTCGGCAGCCACTTCCGGCAACTGCTCGATGTTGAGCCGACGCAAATCGGCGGGCGAATTGATGTGCTGAAGCAATCTCATTTCGCCGCGCATTGTAGCGCGAGACGCGCCCGCGTTGCACGCCGGGAAGTAGAAAGGAAGGGTAAAGGGGAAGGGTTAAAGCAAGCAGCGCACGACGGACGCGCCGCTTTATTTTTACCTTTCCCCCTTACCCGACCTTTGTCTTTTTCAGACCAACCGCGCGGGGCGCGCGTCTAAAGTGGCGTGAGTGAAGTGGGGCGACTCGGAAGGTGTGTGGGTTGTCCGGCAGGCGCGTGCGCGCGAAGTTTCGCGCCGCACGGCGGCAATCGTAAATTTAAGATTCGGATAAGGAGTTAAACGGATGAAGAATATTTTCACGCGCGTGAGTTTGATCGCGGGTCTGACGGCGTTGCTCTCAATCGCGGCGTTCGCGCAGCAGACGAACGCGCCGCAACAGCAGCAGGGCGGCGCGAACGGCGAGGGTCGCGTCGGCCGTCACGGACGGATGAAGGACGGCGGGAAGGGCGGCGGCCTCCTGCGCGGCGAGCGCGGTGAGCGCGGCGAGCGTGGCGGCGAGCACGGGATGATGGGGCGGCGCGCGCTGCGTCGTCTCAACTTGTCCGAAGCGCAGCGCAACCAACTGCGCGAGATAGAAGCGCGTTACGGCCAGAGTTTCAAGACGCAGCGACAGGAGATGCGCCAACTGATCGAGTTGCGCCAGCAGCAGGGCGCGACGCTCACGCCCGAACAGCAGCAGCGCGCACAACAACTGCGCGGCGAACTCCGCGACAGCGCGGAGCGGATGCACGCCGAACTACTCGCCCTGCTCACGCCCGAACAGCGCGACCAACTCAAGCGGATGCGCGAAGAAGGCGAAGCGCGCCGCAAACAACGTCGTGAAGCCTTCGGCACGCCGAACGACGAACAATAGATAAAGAAGGGGAAAGGGTAAGGGGTAAAGGTTAAAGGGAAGAGTAGGGAGTGACATTCAACCGGTCGCTCCCTTCTTCCGCTTACCCTTTCCCCCTTACCCTTTCCCCTTTCCCCGTCTTAATAAATCCTCGGCACGACGGCCGGGACGCGTCGCGCGTAGTCGTCGTACTCCGCGCCGAAGGCCGCGCGCAGCAGTCGCTCCTCGCTGCGGATGCGGATGAGCGTCCCCGCCCAAAAAACGATCAAGCCCGCGAGTAGTCCCACCCGATGGCTCTCCACCAGCCCCGTCGCCAAGAGCATGCCGAGCATCCCCGTGTAGATCGGGTGGCGCACGCGCGCGTACACTCCCTTCGTGATCAACTTGTGACCTTCCAACACGCGCGCCGTCAAACTCCACTGCGCGCCGAGCGTGCCGAACGCAGACCCGACGAGCCACACCGATCCGACGGCCAACACCACAATGATGATCGAGACGGCAACGTCCAACACTTGACCGACCGGCGCGATGTGCGTGAAACGCTCGCGCGTGAACACGAGCACCACGACGTAACTCAAACTTTGCAGCGCGAGGCCGACTCTCGAACGCGCGTCGCGCACGCGCTCTCCCGCCTCCGGCTTCGGCCTGCGGCGCAGGAAGAGAAAGAGCACCACCTCGAACGCCACCCACGCGCCCGCCACGATGGCGCACACGGCGGCGTGCAGCGCGTAGTCGGAAAATGGAAGCCAGTTTGTTTGAACGTTCACGATAGAACTTATCGCGGGCGTCGCGGTGCGACGACAAAAGTTAAGCGTCGCGGTGCGACTACGAAGTTAAGTCTCACATCGCACCTTGCACTAGTTATCCACCGTCACTCGCGTCCGGCGCGCGGCGCAGGCGCAGCACGGCGATCTCCGGGCGCGCGCCGAAGCGTATGGGCAGGCCGACGACGCCCGTGCCGCGCGAGACGTAAAGCTGCGCGCCCGCGCGCTCGTAACGCCCGCGCAGGTATTTGAACTCCTCAAGGAAACGCGCGGGCGCGCCGACGAACGGCAGACTCACCTGCCCGCCGTGCGTGTGCCCGCTCAAGATCAGCGAGACGCCCGCCACCTCCGGCAGATCGAAGACCTGCGGCTCGTGCGAGAGCAGCACCGACGGACGACTGCGGTCGAGTTTGCCGACGGCCTTCGCCCAATCCGCGTAGCCCCAAGACCAATCGTCCACGCCCGCCAGTTGCAGCGCGTCCGCGCCGCGCGTCACTTCCGTGTGCGTGTTGTCGAGCACGCCGATGCCGCGTCTCTTGAGCGCGCGGCGCGTCAGTTCCCCGTCCGTGTAGTAGTCGTGATTGCCGAGCACAGCCCACACGCCCGCCGGTGCTTGCAGCGTGCCCAAGACCTCCGCGCACGGCTCGATGTAACTGCGCCGCGCCGTCGTGTAGTCGCCCGTCAAGACCACGATGTCCGGGCGCGCGCCCTGCGCCAACTCCGCGACGCGCCTGACTTCGTCCAACGACACGAGCGAACTGTGATGCACGTCCGACACCTGCACGATGCGGAAGTTCTCGAACGCCGCGGGCAACTCGCGCAGGAAGATTTCCGTCTCCGTCAACTCGTAATCGTGAATCTCGAACAGGCTCGCATAGGCGGCCGTCGCCGACACGCCGACGAGTCCGGCCGCCGCGAGGCCGCGCAAAAATTGCCGCCGCGTGAGATTAACTGTCGTCATCGCGCCGCCGATTGTAGCACCCACCGCGCGCCGCCTTTCGCCGCCCGCACCTTTCGCGGCCAACACACGCGGGCGCGAAATAATTAAAGCCAGAAGACACACGCCATTTATTGCCGGGGCAACCCTGCCCGTCGGCAAGAGTTGTCTAGACGAGAAGAATGCTATGATTCTCTTAACTTCTTAGTAAGGAGAGATAGCTATGCCGAAGCTCACACCTTTTGACGATGCAGTTAGGATAGCTGCCGAATATCTAAGTGACCACGATATACCACCTCAGGACGCTTCCCCGCAGATGGCACTCAATGCTCTTGCCGAATGGAGTCGGAAAAACCCTGACACCGAAGTTGGGAGTTGGATGTTAGAAACCTACGATATGGTGAAGCCAAAAACTCTACAGGGAACGGTAACAGCAGAAGAGGTCAGCAAGATGAAAGCTGGGAAGAGTCCCACCACTCTTGCTGGTAATGTCAACGTAGACAAATGGGACGCGGTTAGGATCAGGTTTGAAGAATTTAGGAAATTCTGGGCAGAATATCAACAGTCATTACCGCTTTCTAATGATATTTTTGATATTTCCGACCGCTAATAGTGTAGTAATGAGATACCAAGAATGACGGTAAACGGCGGCCATAACCATATATAACTTCTCGGTTGGAGTGCTCCTTGTTGCCCGCGCTTGACAATCAACCTTTGCGGGCTAGAATATCAAACTTGTTTCGGCGAGCCTTTGCGGAGATATGGCCGAGTGGCTGAAGGCGGCGGTTTGCTAAACCGTTATGGGTCAAAAGCCCATCGCAGGTTCGAATCCTGCTATCTCCGCCATTAAATTGCAGTGACGAGTGACAAGTGACGAGTGACAAGTTGCAGCAAACTTGTCCCAGACTCGTCAGGCGTCACTCGTTACTTTTTTAGCGACCAGAGAAAGAGCGTGAATCGTAAATAGAAAGAACTCGTTTTCTCTATTCACGATTTACGATTCACGATTCACCTTCTTCTCTGGTCACTTGTCACTCGTCACTTATCACTGCTTTATGAGACTTCGTTTCGCACCATCACCCACGGGCTACCTGCACATCGGCGCGGCGCGCACCGCGCTCTTCAACTGGCTCTACGCGCGCAAACTCGGCGGCACGTTTCTGCTCCGCATCGAGGACACGGACACGCAGCGTTCGACCGACGAATCCACCCGCTCGATCATCGAAGGTCTTCAATGGCTCGGTCTCGACTACGACGAGGAGATGGTCTTCCAGTCGGCCAACGCCGACAAGCACCGCGCCGCCGCGCTGCAACTGATTGACGCGGGCAAGGCTTATCGCGACTTCACGCCGAAGGCCGAACGCGCCGACGCGAACGTCAAGCAGGAGATCGCCGAACGCGCGCGCGCCGCGTCGCACGCGGGCACGGATCATCGCAGCAACCCGTTTCGCGATCTCTCGCCCGCAGAATCGAACGCGCGCGCCGCGGCGGGCGAGCCTTTCGCCGTGCGTCTCAAAGTGGCGCGCGAGGGTCTCTCCAAGTTCGAGGATGCGGTCTACGGCGCGCAGGAGCGCGACCATTCCGAGATCGAAGACCTCGTGCTGCTGCGCTCCGACGGCCACCCGCTCTACAACCTCTCCGTCGTCTGCGACGACATCGAGATGCGTATCACCGACGTGATCCGCGGGCAAGATCATCTGACGAACACGCACAAGCAGATTCTCATTTACGAGGCTCTGGGCGCGCCCGTGCCGCGCTTCGCGCACCTCCCGCTCATCCTCGCGCCGAACAAGGCGAAACTCTCGAAGCGCAAGCACGGCGAAGTGGTCTCGTTGACGACTTACCGCGACCGCGGCTTCGTGCCCGCCGCCTTCCGCAACTTCCTCGCGCTCCTCGGCTGGTCGCCCGACGACGAGCAGGAGATTCTGTCGCGCGAGCAACTCGTGGAAAAGTTCTCGCTCTCCGGCATCCACCGCGCGCCCGCCGTCTTCAACTTCAACGAGACGGACGCGCGCCAGTGGACGGATCAAAAAGCCCTCTGGATGAACGCCGAGTACATCCGCACGATGCCCGTCGCCGAACTCGCCGTGATGGTGCGCGCGGAACTCGAAGCGGCCGAACTCTGGAAGCCGGAATACGAGACGACTGCGCGCGCGTGGTTCGAGCGCGCGATTGAAGTCATCCGCCAACGCTTCCACACGCTCAAAGACTTCTCCGGTCAGGGGCGCGCCTACTTCGGCGACGAGTTCGAGTTCGACGACGCGGCCGTCAAGAAGAACTTGCAGAAAGAGCCGCGCCTCAAAGAACTGCTGCCCGCGCTCGCCGTACGCATCGAGCAGACCGAGCCGTTCACGTTGGAGACGTGCGAGGCGACACTGCGCGCCTACGCGGACGAGGCGGGCGTCAAAGCCGGTCTCTTCATCAACGCGGCGCGCACCGCTTTGACCGGCCAGTCGGTCGGCCCTTCGATGTTCGAGGTCTTCGATCTCATCGGGCGCGAGGCTTCGGCGCAACGCCTGCGCGACGCCGCGCGCCTCGTCTAGAAATTCAAGTTTACGGCAACACCGTCGGGGCGCGGATGAGTCCGCCGCCCGCGCCTTTTGCAAGAGGAGTTATCATGTTCAAAAAATCATTCATCGCCGCCGCGCTCGCACTGTCGTTCGCCGCCACTGCTTCGGCGCAGAACACGAACAGTTCGACTACGGTCGCGCCGCAGACACCCGCCGCGCGTCGCCCGGCCACGCGACGCCCCGCGCCGCGCCCGACGCCGACCGGGGGCACGGAAAAGGTCTTGCCGGGCGCGACGCCGGAGCCGGATGTCGTAGACGCGCCCGCCGCTGCTGCGCCCACGCGCACGCGCCGGACGGGCGCGACGCAAACCACGTCAACCGCAGCGGCAGTTAGTCCGGCGGAGCGCGCCGTCCGCGCCACGTTCGACACGCTCCTGAACGGCATCCGCAAGTCCGACGTCGAGATGGTGATGAGCGTCTACTGGAACTCGCCGCAACTCGTCATCTTCAACAACAACGGCACGGTCACGCGCACTTGGGAGCAGGTGCGCGCGAACCGCGCGAGTTCTTACCCCGACGCCAAGAACGTCCAACTCGAAGTGCGCGACGTGCGCGTCTCAATGCTCGGCGCGGGCGGCGCGATTGTCTCCTGCCTCTGGACGCAGACGCAGGAGTTTCGCGGCACGCCTGAGAGCGCGTCGGGTCGGCTCACCGTCTCCTTCCGCCTCATCAACAACGGCTGGAAGATCGTCCACACGCACTCGTCGCCCGCCGCGCCCGATCCTTCGCGCCTGCTGCCGTCAGAACAAACTGCCCCGGCCAACGACGCGACGAAGCCGCCCCCGCCGCCTTCGCGTCAGCCTTAGCGAATACGCGGCCGATGAAGTAAACTCCGGCTTCCCCCAACTCCTAGTTTTTCAAACGACGCGGCGGCACTCCATTTGAACGCCGTCGCCGGTTCATCATTTTCTCTGACGAAAGGTAGACATAACATGAGTTGGTTAGACCAAATCGGCGGCCTCTTACAACAGTATCAAGGCGCGAGCGCGCAGCAGACGCCGAACAACGTGCAGGACGACTTCGGGCAATTCGCGCAGGCCGCGCCGCAATCGGCCGTGGCCGACGGGCTGGCCGCCGCCTTCCGCTCGAACCAGACGCCGCCCTTCGGCAACATGCTCGGCCAACTGTTCGGCCAGTCGAACGGCACGCAGCGCGCCAGCATACTTAACACGCTGATCGGGGCGTTAGGCCCGACGGTCATCTCGCAGATTCTCGCCAACCGCGGCGCGTCCGGCCTCGCCGGGATGCTCGGCGGCGGACAGAGCGAAGTGACGCCGGAGATGGCCGAGCAAGTCCCGGCCGAGGCCGTGCAGGAGATCGCCGAGCGCGCCGAGCAGAAAGACCCCACGATCATAGACATGGCGAGCAACTTCTACGCCGAGCACCCGACGCTCATTCAAGGTCTGGGCGCGGCCGCACTCACCATCGCCCTCGCCAAAGTGGCGTCGAACCAGCAGCGATAAACAGTCGCAGTCGCCGCTCGTCGTTCGACAAGTTTTAGTTGCCAAAGAAAAGAGTCTGCCCGACGTCGGGCAGACTCTTTTTTCTTACGCTACAGAAGAAAGCCGCCCACGTCTTCTGACGTGAGCGGCTTTCCGGTGAACTGTTGGGATTGGCCTGTGTGCCGCTTTTGTTTCAGCGACTAAACGGACGGAAACCCTACCAATTCAAGTTTTCTGTCCGGAGGTCAGGCCGCAGCCACCTCACTGTGATAAGAACTCATATACGTTTTAAGTTCTTTTGATTTTAGCTTTACACCGGATAGCCTTGAATCAATATACCATTTTGTGTGCCGCTTGTGTGCCACATTGTTTCTATCCTCTTTACTTGTAAGAAATTCTCCTGTTTACGAGTAGTATTCTAGTTTGAGATGAGAGGTCATAAATTTAGAGTCCGTACTAGACCAAGTAATTGCTACTGCGAACACTTACTCGTTTAACGGGTAAGTCCCATATTACTGGCGATATATAAGCTCTTATGTTGTGTACCCTTTCCCTACACGTCCGAGGGCAGGACGCGTGCCACAGAATGACTTAAAAAGCTGCTAAGTCGTTGATTCTAAATATATTTCCGTCTTGACAATTGACCGGATTGTGGTAAACTAATCTTGTCGTTGAGGCAAGTAGACCTAATCCTTCCTCACCACACAAACCATACAGGCGAATAGTAAATGTCACGCTGATTGTTGTGCATATCGGCTTTGGCGAAGCTCTGCCTAAGACGCAGAAGGTTTATCAACACAAAGGAGGCTTTTACGAATGTCAGCACAGGTCGGATTAACGCCCCGAGAGGGCGTCATGGAAGGAGGACTTTTCGCTCACAGGGCGTCTGTCGCCAGCCGTGCTCCCGGAACGTCCGGGAACACTTTTCTTTCATCAAATTCATCAACTTCGCAGTCCGGTGATGAAGTAATGGATTCGGCGGGGCGTGCGGCCTTTCCGACGCTCAGAAAAGAAGCCCTGTACGGACTCGCCGGAGATTTCGTCAGGACAATTTACCCTCACACCGAAGCCGACGAAGCGGGGCTGCTCGTCCAACTGCTCGCCGGATTCGGTAACGTCTTCGGGCGGACGGCCTATTACGTGGCAGACGGGGCACGTCACTACACCAACCTCTTCGCTCTGGTGGTGGGCAAGACAAGCTCGGCCAAAGGCTCTGCCCTCGCCCACGTAATGAATCAGCTTGAGTCTCTGGACTCCGCCTGGGCAGAGAAGCGCGTGCGTCGGGGTCTGTCGTCGGGCGAAGGACTGCTCAAGGCCGTTGACGACGAAGAGAACCCTACTGACAGACGCCTTCTTGTCCTTGAGACGGAGTTCGCCTCCGTCCTTCACATGAACAGGCGCGAGGGCAACACGCTCAGCAGCGTTATCCGTAACCTGTGGGACAAGGGGAGCGGCGGCACGATGACGAAGAAAAACGCCGTCTCCGTGAATAACGCCCACGTCTCCATCATCGGCCACATAACGCATGAGGAGTTAGGGCGTTACCTCGGAGCTACGGAGATAGCGAACGGGTACGCAAACCGCTTCCTCTTTGCCTGTGTGCGGCGAACCAAGCTGCTGCCGGAAGGCGGCAACCTTCGCGCGGAGGAACGGGAGCGGCTGATGGAGCGGCTTCTGGAGGCCGTAGAGTTCGCGCAGGGCGTTGACGAGATGAGGCGCGACGAAGAGGCCGCGAGCCTGTGGGCGGGCGTGTATGCACAGTTGGCGGCTGACAGGGCTGGGACGTTCGGCAGGGCGACGGCGAGGGCAAGAGCACAGGTGCTCCGGCTATCCCTCATCTACGCGCTTCTGGACTGCTCGGCTGTCATCAGGCGCGTCCATCTTGAAGCTGCCCTTGCGCTGTGGCAATTCTGTGAAGAGTCGGCGCGGTACATCTTCGGAGAAGGTGTGCTGAGCGACAAGGCTCAAAAGCTGCTGGACGCCATCTGCGCGAAGGGCGTGGACGGCATGAGCAAGTCACAGATGCACGCCCTGTTCGGCGGCAGACTTAAGAGCACGGAACTGAAAGCCCTGCTCGACGAGATAAAGAGTACGCGGGCGGCTTACCAGACCAAAACCATTACGGCGGGGCGTGATGAGGAAAGGTGGTTCGCGGCTGATGCTGACCCGAACGGTGAAGAAAGCGAATTTGATGAAGGGAGGCTAAGCAGATGCGACCTTAATTCATCAAATTCATCAGATTCGGTGCAGATTGCTGCTTAGCTGTCTCCCACATTGAGTTAGAACAGGAAAGGGCGGGGCTTCACTGCACGAAGTACTCGCCTTTCTCTGGTTTTGATTCAACATTTTACGCGCCTTTCGCATTCACTTGTATAAGAACTCCTTATGTATCAATAGTTTACATTGATTTTTGCGTGAATTTGTGATAAACTTTTTTCACCAGCGTAA
>JAUZFQ010000243.1 GCA_030838445.1 Pyrinomonadaceae bacterium
CGCGTGGTGTCCGGCTATTCGGGCGGCCACGTCGAGCAACCGACCTACAGGGCGGTCTGCGACGGCACGACCGGGCACGCCGAGGTGGTGCAGGTCGCCTTCGACCCGGGCGTCGTCTCCTACCGAGAGTTGCTGGAAGTCTTCTTCACCATCCACGACCCGACGACGCTCAACCGGCAGGGCGGCGACGTGGGCACGCAGTATCGCTCCGCCGTCTTCTACCACTCGCCCGAACAGCAGGAGACGGCCGCCGCGGTCGTCGCCGAACTCGACGCGGCGCGCGTCTGGGACGCGCCCATCGTCACGGAGATCACGCCGCTCAACGTCTTCTACCCCGCAGAGAATTACCATCAGGAGTATTACCAGAACAACGCGAGCCAGCCCTACTGCCGCGCCGTCATCGCGCCGAAGGTTTCCAAGTTTCGCCAGAAGTATCTGGAGAAGTTGAAGCGGTAAAGGTGGCGAGCGCGTGTCGGTCGCGCGTGCATGCGAATGAAAATTAAGAGAGCCGGACGTGCGTATGAAAAACAAGAGAGCCGGATGGGCGTTTGACCCGTCCAGCTCTCTGTTCGTTTGTACCGCTATCAGAAGCGGAACGCTTATCTAACTTTGCGCTCGTCACGCTCGGCGACGAGGTTATTGGTCACGGAGAAGACGCCGGGGACGGCGCGCGCGGCAAACTCCGCGAGTTGCTTGTCCATGCGGTTGCCGACGACGCCTTCCAGCGTGACGTGCCCGCGGTTGACCACGATGTGCAGCGACGGGTTCGACCCCAACGCGTAACGGTAGAGGCTGCTCGTGTTGAAGATGGCGCGATACGCCTCGGCGCGGATGCTGTCGTCGAAGCCGGAGAGCGGCAACACCTCGATGTTGTTGACGACGCGCCCGACGCCCTTGATCTTCGCCACGCGTCGCCCCGCGTCAGAACGCGTTGACGGGCGCACCACCTGACCGTAGAGCGTCACCGTGTCGCCCTCGACCTTGTAGGCGAGGTTGTCGAAGACGCCGTAGTGCGGCAGCGTGACGAGTTCCTTGCGGACGCGTTTCAACATTTGCTGCCCTTGGAGATTCTTATCGGAATCTGCTGTGGGAGACGCCACGACGACGGTCGCCGCCGAAGCCGCCAGCGCGAAGAACAGCGCGACTGCGGCCAAACTATTTTTGAACGTTTTCATAGCTCTTTTCACCCCTCGATAAATGTCAGTCATAATATTTTCTCGCGGAATTTAGATGCCTGAGCGCGTGCGCGAGTGGCCTCTGCACGCGGCGCGGCGACGGGCGCAGGGCGGCGTAAAAGGACTGTGATTCAAACGTTTTTTTGCTATTGTTACCCATACGGCGGCGGGCGGCGAAACAGTGCAAGGAGGTGTGTGGGGGATGACATCGGTCTGGGAACGGGGCGGGTTGACTTGGAGAGAGCTGGGGCGGCGCGTCTGGTGTGAAATCTACGACGGCGACTTGCTGACGCGCGCGGCGGCCTTGTCCTACTACTTCCTGCTCGCGCTCTTTCCGCTGCTCCTCTTCCTCATCGCCATGCTCGGCTACTTCGCAGAGGCGGGCACGGAGCTGCGCGCCAACCTCCTGCGCTACCTCTCGACCGTCATCCCGCGCACGGCCTCCACGCTCATCCGCACCACCGTTGACGAGATCGCCGAGAACACGGGTAGCGGCAAACTCACCTTCGGGTTGCTGACCGCCGTGTGGGCGGCGTCCTACGGCATGGGCGCGATCAGCGACACTTTGAACTCGGCCTACGGCGTCAAAGAGTCGCGCGCGTGGTGGAAGGTGCGTCTGACTTCAATCGGCCTCACCGTCATCATCGCCGTTTTGACCATCACGGCGTTGATGCTCGTGCTCTACGGCGGCGAGATCGGCGACGCGCTGGCAAACCGCTTCGGGTTCAGCAGCGCGTTCACGCTGGCGTGGACGATTGTGCAGTGGCCGATTGTGCTGGCGTTCGTGCTGCTGGCCTTCGCCCTGATCTACTACTTCGCGCCCGACCTCCACGATCAGAAGTGGTACTGGATCACGCCCGGCTCGCTCGCGGGCGTCGCGCTCTGGCTGCTCGTCTCCTTCGTCTTCCGCCTCTACCTGCGCTACTTCGACAACTACAGCATCACCTACGGCTCGCTCGGCGCGGTCATCGTCCTGATGCTCTGGTTCTACCTGACGGGCTGCGCGATCCTAATCGGCGGCGGCGTCAACGCCGAGATCGAGAACGCCGCGGCTGACGCCGGAACTCCCGGCGCAAAACGCCACGGCCGGAAGAGTCCGCGCAAGAAGAAAGCATGACGAC
The DNA here is from genome assembly GCA_030838445.1 of Pyrinomonadaceae bacterium. Lineage (GTDB taxonomy): Bacteria > Acidobacteriota > Blastocatellia > Pyrinomonadales > Pyrinomonadaceae > JAIVJZ01. Next base: position 2,297 of record JAUZFQ010000243.1, read on the forward strand.
CGCGATAAACACCAAGACGCAAATCTCAGCGGGCGGCGTGGTGTTCCGCCGCCTCGGCGACGGGCGCGTCAAAGTGGCTTTGATCTCGGTCGGTGAGGGGAAGCGCTGGCAGTTGCCGAAAGGTCTGGTTGACGCGGGCGAGTCGGCGGAGTCTGCGGCCGTGCGCGAGGCGCGCGAGGAGGCGGGCGTCGAGACCGAACTCGTCGCGCCCCTGGACAAGATCGAATACTGGTACTACGCGACGAACCGCGACGGCGGGCGCGTGCGCTTCCACAAGTTCGTACATTTCTACCTGCTGCGCTACCTGTCGGGCGACGTGCGCGACCACGACACGGAAGTCAACGAAGCGCGCTGGGTGGAGATAGACGAGGCGCGCGCGATGCTGGCCTTCGCGGGCGAGCGCAAAGTGTTGGAGCGTGCGCGCGAGATGCTCGCCGCCAGTGGCGACGCTCAACGAGAATAACTTTTCGCGTAACGCCTCGCTCAACGAGAATAACTTTTCGCGCGCCGCCTCTTCCGAAGTACGCCCGCCGCCAACTTCCCTAGCCCTCGCGCGCGAGCAACTTGCGCGCCTTCTCCATCTCCTTTTTGCCGTCGCTGCTGACGGGCGGGTAGCGCAAGTTCAAAGACTTCAACTTGCCGAGCACGAGGTCGGCGACGACGAGCGCGCTGAACCAGCGGTTGTCTGCGGGGACGACGTACCACGGCGCGCGGCTCGTGCTCGTCCGCGTCAGCGTGTCCTCGAACGCGCTCATATATTCGTCCCAGCGGGCGCGCTCCGTCACGTCGTTCATCGAAAACTTCCACTTCTTCTCCGGCACTTCGAGCCGTTCCAGCAGCCGCTCGCGCTGCTTCTCATGCGATAGGTGGAGGAAGAACTTCATGACGTGGATGCCGTTCTCCGTCAGGTATTGCTCGAAGTCGTTGATCTGGCGGAAGCGTTGTTGCCAGATGTTCTTTGCGTCGCGGATGCGCGGCGGCAACTGCTGGTCTTCGAGCCGTTCGGGGTGGACGCGCGTCGAGAGCACTTCCTCGTAATAGGAGCGGTTGAAGATGCCGATCTGGCCGCGCTTCGGCAGGTTGCGAACGAAGCGCCAGAGGTAATCGTGCTTGAGTTCCGTCGCGCCCGGCTTCTCGTTGATCGTCACCACGCAGCCCGCCGGGTCAACGCTCGACATGACGTGCTTGATCGTCCCGTCTTTGCCCGCGCCGTCCATCGCCTGAAAGACGAGCAGGAGCGACTGCCGCTCCTCCGCCAACAACTTGTCTTGATACTTTGCGAGGCTCTCGCAGTCGCGCCGAATCTTCGCCTCCGCCTCCGCCTCGCTCCCGAACTCCCCGGTGTACGCCGGGTCGTAATTTTTCAGACGCACCCTCTCGCCCGCAGGCACGAGAAATCCTCTTTGCTTCATTCGCCCTCCCCCGTTCTCTCGTTCAGCTTAACAAGCCAAAGCGCGCAGTTGTTACACCGTGGAACTACTGCGCGCTCTGATTCTCAATCAACTCATCTTGCCGTCAGCGACTCGATTCCGCAACCGTGCCGCCTTCGTCTGCCACCAATAGTTTCCGCGCCTCGCGCCTGAGCGCGGGCAGGCGCAAACTAAAAACGAGCGCGCTCAGGATGCAGCCCACGCCGCCGAGCGCGACGGTGTTGGCCGCGCCCATCCGCTCCGCCATCCAACCCGCGAAGAGCGCGCCCACCGGAGCCATGCCGAGAAACATCATCGAGTAGACGGCCATCACGCGCCCGCGCAGCGCGTCGGGAGCCATCGCCTGCACCAGCGTGTTCGACGAAGCGATCTGCACGATCATCGAGAAGCCGACGAAGACCAGCACGCCGACCGCCAGACGAAAATCCTCCAACTGCGAAAACAACACCAGACTTGCGCCGAACCCCGCCGACGACAGAGCCACCCAACGCCCCATCCCGCGCACCCCGCGTCGCGCCAAGAGCAGCAACGCCGCGCCGAGCGCGCCCACGCCCGCCGCGCCCAACAGAACGCCTAAGCCACCCGCGCCGACGCGCAGGATGCGGTCGGCGAAGACCGGCATCAGCACCGTGTAGGGCAGGCCGAACAAACTCATCAATCCGAGCAGGACGATCAGCGCGCGGATCGGCCCCGTGCGCCCGACGAAGCTGAAGCCCTCGACGACGCGACGGACGGGCGAACGCTCCGTCTCCGCGCTCGCCTCGCGCCGCGCGACGCGCATCCGCAAAAGTCCTGCGATGACGGCGACGTAGCTCACGGCGTTGACGAAGAAGCACCAGCCCTCGCCGATAGTGGCGACGAGCAGTCCGGCGAGAGCCGGGCCGACGAGCCGCGCCCCGTTGATCATCGAAGAGTTGAGCGCGATGGCGTTCACGAGGTCTTCCCGCTTCACGAGGTCTGCGACGAACGCTTGACGCGAGGGGATGTCGAAGGCGTTGACGACGCCGAGCAAGCCCGCGAGCAGGTAGACGTGCCAGACGGCTACAGTCCCCGTCAGCGTCAGCGCGGCGAGCGCGAAGGCGAGCAGCATGGCGGCGGTCTGCGTCGTGACCAGAATCCGGTGACGGCTGAAACTGTCGGCCACCGCGCCGCCGATGGGCGCGAGCAGGAAGCCCGGTATCTGCCCCGCGAACGCGACGAAGCCGAGCGTCGCCGCCGAACCCGTCAAACGGTAGACGAGCCACGACTGCGCCACGATCTGCATCCACGTGCCCGTCAGCGAAATGAGTTGCCCGCCGTAAAAGAGCCTGTAATTTTTGTGGCCGAGCGAGCGCAACGCCGCCGGCATCCGAAAACTTTTCGGCGCGGTCGCTACTACCGCCGACGCCGCGCCCTCTCTCGTAAATTCTGCCTGAATAACTTTCACCCCTCGTTCACTTCCCTCTAAGTCCACTCGGCGGCGGCGACTCAAACCGAGCTTCGCCGCCGCCGCAGTTTATGACATGTTTATTTAGCCCTCTTTTGATGAAACGCGGCGATGATAAGATTGCCGCGAGACGGAATGATGACCTTCATTTCAAGAAACTGTGACAAAGGCCGACGACGGCGCATAAAATCCGACGCCGCGCCGCGGTCGAACGTCGCGCGTCGCGGTCAATAACGTCTGAATGATGTGGGGCGAGAGTTATCAGGTACGCCGTCGCCGCGCGTGGAGCAGAACGTCGAACGCGCATAAGACGAAGCCGACGAGAGCCGCCGCCCACAGCCGGAAGGACAGCGCGATGAGCGTGAAGAAGAGGATGATGCTCGCGCCCGTCAGCCGATGCCACAAGTTCGCGCGCCACGGTCGCCGCCGCTGTAACAGCGCGAAGATCGAGAGGCTCGTGACGAACCACCCGGCGAAGTTGCTGAGTGGGATGCCGTAGTAGTTACCGCGTTCGACCCAACGCCAGTAGCCGAGTTGATTCGCGGCCAGCGGGTCTATGACGAGATCAATCGCGGTCATCCAGGCGGCCGCAACGAGCGCGCCCGCCCACGTCGGCAGATGCAAACGCAGCATCACCTGTTGCACATACGCGACGAGCGTCGCCCACGCGAACGCCATCACGACGGGCACGCCGAAGAGGGTCGGCCGCAACACGCCCGTGTAAGCGTATCGCCCGAACGGCACGCCGTAACTCACGCCGCACAACTCGACGAGCAGCCCGAACGCCGCCACCGCGCAGAGGCACATGAACTCGACGCGCGAAGCGGTCGCGCAGAGGACGATTGCCCCGGCCACTGTGAGGAAGGCCGAGGCGAGCCAACTCTGTTCGGCCGCGACCGCGCCGACGAATAAATAATGTCCCACGCCTCCCGCCCACAACACTGCGTACACGACCGTTAGCGCAACGAGCACCACGCGACGCCACACGCCCGCGCGCGTCGCGTCCCTGCGTTCGCCGTGTTCGCCGTCGTGTGTGTGGTTCAGGTCTCGCATCGTTCGATCAGTTCGCAAGTGATTTTAGCGGAGAGCAGGACGGTCGGCGTGCCGCCGCCGGGGTGCGTGCTGCCGCCGACGTAGTAGAGACCCGCGTAGCGCGCGTCCTTGTTCGGCGGACGGAGAAAGGCGCGCCGCCAGCCGTGCGAGTGCGTCCCGTAGATCGCCCCGCCCGGCATCGCGTAACGCGCGCCGATGCGGTCGGGCGTCCACACGTCCGCGACCGCGATCTCCGATTCGATGTCGGGGAAGCCACCTTGCCGCAGTCGCGCGAAGACACGCGCGCGTGCCTCACCGATCTTCGCCTCCGTCCACTCGTCGCCGTCGTTCGCGGGGGCGTTCGCCATGATGAAGAGCGTCTCGCCCGCGCCTGCGGGGACGAGCGCGCGGTCGCTCTGGCTCGGCGCGCTGACGTAGACGGTCGGATCATCCGGAAACTTTCGTTCGTCGAAAAGCTGCGCGAACTCGCGACGGTAGTCCTGCGAGAAATAGACCGCATGATGCTGCAACTCCGGCATGGTGCGTTTGACACCGACGAGGAAGACGAGGCCGGACAGCGACCGCGCGTGCGCCGGTTGCGCGTCGCCTTTGAGTCCGATGAGTCCGAGCATCGCTCCGGCGAGCGACGCGTCGCCGTTCATCACAACAGCGTCGGCGGCGAGTCGCGTGCCGTCTGCGAGCGCGACGCCCGTCACCCTGCGCCCCTCGTGCTCGATGCGTTCGACGCGCGCGTTCGCCCTGAGCGTGACGCCCGCGCGTTCGGCCAGCGCGCAGAGGCTTTCGACCAGACGGTAGAGGCCGCCCTTGATGTGCCAGCCGCCGAAGGCGTACTCGACATAAGGAATGACGGCTAGCGTCGCCGGAGACTTGTAGGGCGACGAGCCGACGTAGGTCGGGTAGCGGTCGAAGAGTTGGCGGAGGTGCGGACTTTTGAAGTGCGCGGCGACGGTGCGGTGATAGTTGCCCCACGCGTGCCTGAGCGGCAGGTGACGCATGGCCTTGAGCGCACGCAGGTCGGGCGTGAAGTCGAGCGGCGGGCGACGAAAGAAAGTCTCTTGCGAGATTTCAAAGAGGCGCGCGCCGAGCCGCATGAAGCGAAAGAAGCCGTCCACGTCGCGCGGTTCGAGTGCGCGCACGGTCGCCAGCCAGTCGGGCAGGTAGGAGGAATACTGAAAGCGCGTGCCGTCGTCGTAGACATACTCGGCGAGCGGGTGCATGGGGACGAGTTCGACGTGTTCGTCCATGCGCGCGCCCGCGGCCTCGAAGAGTTCGGCGAAGACCCACCGCATCGTGATGAGCGACGGGCCGGTGTCGAAACGAAAACCTCCCTGCTCCCAGCGATTCATCTTGCCGCCGAACGCGTCCGACTGCTCGCAGACGGTGACGCGCCAGTTCGCGCGCGCCAGACGCAACGCCGTCGCCAGCCCGCCGAGGCCGCCGCCAATGATGATTGCGTGCTTTCGTTTCATAGGAGGAAGTCAGCGGTGAAGGCGGAAGTCAACGGTGAATCAGAGACAGTTCTTTGTCCGTGGTCAGTTGTCAGTTGCGTGTGACTATCATCCGAGTCGCTAAAGATTGAATTGAACAACTGACCACGGACAACTGACAGTCTTCGCTTCATCGTTCATGCTTCCGCGTTCTTCTCCGCGCCCGCGCGGTAACGCCGACCTTTCCACTCCACGCCGCGCCCGCTCTTGCAACGCCACCACGACGAGAGGCCGAGCGCGAGCAGAATCCCCTCGCCCAACGGGTGCAGCACAACCGACCACCACGGATGCTTGAAGCGCACGGCCAACGCCGCGCGCATCGCGAGAACGCACAACGCGACGAGCACGAACACAGTCCCGTTGCTGCCCGTCAAAAAAAATAACGGCGCGAGGATGAACGGGAGGAAAAACAGCATGAAGTGTGTCGCCATGAAAAGCCAGAAACTCGACGCGCGGCGGAAGGCCGGGAAGAAGTTCTTTTGAAAGCCGCCCCAGATTTCCGCGAACGAGCGGTACATGCGAACGCTGACCGTGCCCTGCCCGTCGAGACACAAGCCCGCTTCGCCGCGCGCGCGCCACAACTGCGCGAGCCGCACGTCTTCAAAAAGCTCTCCGCGCACCGCCGCGTGCCCGCCGACGCGCGCGTAAGTCGCGCCGTGTGTGAGCAGGCACGCCCCGTGCGCGAGGCCGAGCGAGGCATCGCTCCGGCGACGGAGCGCGAGCGGCGCGGGGTAGAGCGTGAAGACGACGAAATTCAAGAGCGGCATCAGGGCGCGCTCCCAGAAGCTACGGAGTTCGAGCGCAGGCCAGCAGGAGAGCAGCGTAACGCGGCGACGCGCGGCTTCGGCAATCATCCGCGACGCCGCGCCCGCGTCGAGACGCGCGTCGGCGTCGAGGAAGAGCAACCACTCGCCGCGCGCGGCCGTTGATAGTTGCGCGCAGGCGAAAGTCTTCCCGCACCAACCGGCGGGGAGCGCGGCGCACGGGACGGAGCGCACGCGCGCGTCGCGCGTCGCGTAGTGGTTGATGATGGCGGGTGTGCTGTCGGTCGAGTGGTCGTCGTAGACCAACACCTCGAACACCGTCTCACCCTGTGCGAGCGCTGCGTCGAGACAGGCCGCGAGGTTGAGTTCTTCGTCGCGCGCCGGGATGAGTATGGAGACGCGCGCCGCGTCGGCGTCGTTGACTGCGGCCGAGACGCGAGGCCACGCCAGCGCGTTCCACAACGCGACGCAGAGCAGGAGCAACGCCGCGGGGACGAGTAAGAAGAATAAAAAGATCATGCGACGGAGAGTTGCTCCGCGCCCGCGGCGGCATGTTGCTCCGCGCCCTTGATGGAATGTTGCTCTGTGCCGTTGATGGTGTGCTGCTCTGTGCCTTCGATAGAGAATTGCCCCGCGCCTTCGACGACGGAGAGTTGCGACGCGCCCGCCGCCGTCACTTTACAGAGCATCATCTCCGCCGCCTCCACCAGCACGCGCGCCTCGCCGCGCTCGCCGAACTTCCTGACCAAGAGCGACGCGCCCTCGCGCACCAGCGCGGCGGCCAGATTCCGCGACGCGACTGCGCCGAGCACCGACACGGCCGACGGGCGCAGGTGGCGCGCGTCCTGCCGCGCTGTCTTCCCCGACAGCGCGCTCGCGCCGAGTTCGTCCAACAGGTCATCGCAAATTTGATAGGCGCGACCGAAGCGTTCGCCGAACCCGGCGAGCGTCTCGACTGTCTCGCCGTCAGCCCCGCGCGCGTGCGCGCCCGCAACCATCATCAGGCGCATCAGCGCAACGGTCTTCAAGTCGCGGCTGGCGAGCGCGCGGTCGTTGGCTCGGTCGGCCTGCAACTCAAGATCGATCACCTGGCCGCCGATCATGCCGTCCGCGCCGACCGCCCGCGCGGCTTCATTGAGTAGCGCGCCGGTCGTGCCCGCGCGCCCGCACGCTTCGGCGGCGCTGGTCAGGAGCGCGTAAGCCTGATTGAGCAGCGCGACGGCGGCGAGCACGGCCAAGCCTTCGCCGTAGACGAGGTGGAGCGCGCGACGGTTGCGACGCAGATCGGCGTCGTCCATTGCGGGCAGATCGTCGAGGATGAGCGAACTGCTGTGGAGAAATTCGACGGCGCAACCGACGACGACTCCCTGCTCGTGCGTCGCCCCGGCGAGGCGCGCGGCGGCCAGCGCGAGCACGGGTCGCAGACGCTTGCCGCCGGGAAAGAGCGCGTAGTCGAGCGCGTCGTTGAGCCGCTCAGCGCCCGCCTGCGAACTGTATGGCAGGTGCGCATGGAGCGCGTCTTCGATCTCCGCGCCGTGTCGTGCGATGAACTGTGATAGCCGTTTTGTCAAACCCGCGCCTCGCTTTCTCTCGCCTGTTCCGCCGTCGCTTCCATCGTCGTTGTCGTCACCGTCAAACTTTCCGCGTCGTCGCCGTCGTCATCATTTGCGAAGACGATGCGAGCGAGTTGTGATGTGGCTTCGAGTATGGGCAGGTGTCCCGCCCCTTTGAGCACGTGCGCGCGCGCATGCGGCCAGATGCTCTGCCACATGCCGACGGATTTTTTTACCGCGCTGAACGTCCGCTCGCCGTAAACGATGTCAACGGGCATGCCGCCGAGGCTCTCGAATCTTTCGACGCCTCCCACTTCCGCGAGCAACGCTAGATAGCGTTGCGCCACGTCGTGATCAATGCGGCCGAAGGAATGTGTGAGATCGGTTGCGGCCGTGCGTCGGCCTCGGAGCGATTGATTCGTCAGCCAGCGGCCGAGCGGGTTGGCGAACGTCGTCCGGTAAGCGTGACGGCCGAAACTCTTTGCGACGAAGACGCGGAAATACCAGGGCCAGTAGGCGAACGGATCGATCAGGACGAGACGACCGACGCGCGCCTTGATCTGTTCGGTGGCCAACAGGCTAAGGATCGCGCCGCTGCAATTTCCGATCAGGGTGATTGAAGCGCGCTGTGGCGTCGTTATTGAAGCGCGCGGCGGTGTCGTTATTGAAGCATGTGGCGTCGCAGTGTCGAGCACGGTTTGGACGGCTGCGACGATCTCGTTCGTCACCGACTCAAGGGTCAAATCCGGCGGTGCGGGCGACCGGCCGCAACCGGGCAAGTCCGCGCTGTAGAGCGACGCCGACGCGGGCAGGTGCGCGGCGAGCGGCGCGAACGTCCGGTGGTCGCCGCTCCAACCGTGGAGGCCGAAATATAACTCGCGCCCGCCCGCGCCGTAGCGTTCAACGTACATGACTCACGATCCTCTCCGCGACCTGTCGCCCGCCGAGCACGACCATCGGCATCCCGGTGCCCGGCGTGGTGCTTGCGCCCGCGTAGTAGAGACCCGCGATCTCTTTGGAAAAATTTTTACTGCGCAACGGGCCGAGTTGCATCAGGTTGTGCGCCGCGCCGAAGGCCGAACCGTCGTAGAGGCCGAAGCGACGCCGCCACTCGACGGGCGTGTAGACTTCCTCGAAACGGATGCGGTCTGCGTCGAGTTTGATGTCGTGGCGCGCGAGTGTCGCGAGCACGCGCGCGCGCACGTCTGTGACCGCCGCGTCCCAATCCGTGTCGGGCAACTCGCTCAAGACGGGTACGGGGACGAGCACGAAGACGGCCGTGTCGCCCGCGGGCGCGAGCGCGCGGTCGGTGGCCGAAGGGACGCTCACGTAAAACGGCAGACCGCGCGGGATGCAACCCTGCTTCATCAAATCGTCGAAGGCGGCGCGGTAGTCGTCCGGCAGAAAGATCGTGTGGTGGCCGAGATTGCCGATCTCGCCGCGCACGCCCCAGTAAAAAGTCACGACGCCCGGCGTCATGCGCGTCCGCTCCGCCTTGCGCCGTAGGCCAGCGATCACGCGCGCATCTGCGTTGACGAGTGACGTGTCGGTCGTCGGCACGTCAACGTTCGAGACGACGAGCGACGACGCGCGAAACTCGCCGTCGGCCAGTTCAAGACCAGTGACGCGCCCCCGCTCCGTCACGATCCGGCGCACGGGTCGGTTCGTGTGAATTTCGACGCCGAGTTCGACGGCCAGTTTCGTGATGCCTGCGACGAGTCCGTAGACGCCGCCTTCGGGCAGCCACAGGCCGTAAGCCATCTCGCCGTAGGAGAGGATGGTGAACATGCCCGGCAGCGTGTAGGGCGAGCCGCCGAGGTACATCGCGTAAGAGCCGAGGGCTTCGCGCAGGTGTCGGCTTTTGAAGTAGAGACGCAGTTGGCCGTCGAGCGAACGCCAGATGCTCGTGCGTCGCAACTCCGACGCGCCGAGCGCGCCGAGCCAACGCAAGGGGTTGTCCACGTTGCGACTCACCATCTTCTCGAAGGCGATGCGGTACTTCGCTTCCGCGTCGCGCATGAAGGCGAGCACGGCGGGGCGCGAGCCGGGTTCGAGCTGCTCGCACTCTTCCAGAAATTTCCGCAGGTCGCTCGACAGCGTGAAGCGCGTGCCGTCCTCCCACTGGAAACTGACCGAAGGCTCGACGGGCAGCAGTTTCACGTAGTCGTGCAGGTTGCGCCCGGCGGCGGCGAACAGTTGCTCGAAGACCCACGGGTAGTTCAAGAGCGACGGCCCCGTGTCGAAGCGAAACCCGTCGCGCTCGATCAAATTCGCGCGCCCGCCCACGCGCGCGTTCGCCTCGTAGACGCTAACCGCGAAACCGGCCAGACGCAGGTGGATCGCCGCGCTCAACCCGCCGAGGCCGCCGCCGACGATCAAGACATTTTTTTCCGTCGTCAACTTCATTCGAACTTCACTGTCCGACTTTTACCATCCGGGTTTGACTGTTTGACTTTCACTATTCGACTTTCACCCACGGAGTTTCACCGCCTGACTTTGGCTAACCGGGTCGCACCATCCGACATTCACTAGCCGACTTTCACTTGCGCAAGTAGGCGAGCGGGATGCGCCAGTATTTGCTCGGCGGCAGGACGCCGAACTTCTCGCGCGCGGGCACGCTCTCGCGGTGCATCACGCCGTCCGGGCTGCGACCGATGCGCTCGTTGAGGCGACGGTAGACGCCGATGCAGGCGCGGATCGCGACCCGGCAATCGGGGCCGAAGGCGTCGAGGTCGCGCTCGGCGTCGAGGTAGTACGACTCGGCGAAGTTCGCCAATTCGCGCAGCACGCGTGCGAGCGCGTGGCGTTGCCGCGCGTCCCCCACGTCCGGCGCGGTGGCGTTGATGCCTTCCGCGCGCAACATCTCTTGCGGCAGGTAGACGCGGCCGCGCCGCTGGTCTTCGCCCACGTCGCGCAGGAAGTTCGTCAGTTGCAGGGCGATGCCGAGCGCGCGTGCGCTCGCCTTGGCGCGCGTGAACTCGTGCGCCGCGCTCGCGCCATAGACGTGCGCCAGAAAATAGCCGACGACGACCGCGCTGCCGTAGATGTAATTTTCGATGAGATCGTCGAGCGTCTCGAACGGGCGCGGCGCGGCGTCGCGTCGCATGGCTGCGAGGAAGGCGCGGTAGTGTTCGGGCGGGATGCCGCGCTCGCGCACGACCTTCGTGAAGCTCGCCAGAAAGCACGGCACGTCCGCGCGCAGTGCATCGTGGAGAGACGACGCGCGGAGTCCCTCTTCGTAACGCTCGCCCCAGTCGTCTAAGAGGCGCAACTGCGCGGCGCGTTCGAGCGGGAACGTGTCCACGATCTCGTCGGGGTAACGCACGGCGGCGTAGACGGCCTCCACCTCCGCGCGCTTGGCGGTGGGGAGGAAGCGACTGACGATGAAGAAACTCGTGGTGTAGGCGCGCATGACGGCGCGCGCCTCTTTCGTGACGACGAGCCACGCCGCGCGCTCCGAGTTTGCCGCGAGCGTGCGTCGGCGCGTCCGCCGCTCGACGGCCTCCCACTCCGCGAGCGTCCAGACGCCTCCGTTCTCCTGTGTGCTGCTACTGCTGTTGGGCGAGGGCATAAGTTACTTCAAACTGCTTTGTGATCAGGCGGCCGCTGAAAAGAGCGTCAACAGCCCGTCGAGCGGGTGGCGAAACGGGTCGGCAAACTTTTTGAATTCGCCTCGGGCGCGGATGAGCGCGCCCGAATAGAAGGGCTTCAACGTAAGCCCCTCGTCATCGAGCGCGCGCCGCGCTTCCGGGTAGGCGGTCAGGAAAACTTGAAAGCCCCGATCCAGTAGGAAGCCTTCAAGTTGATCCGTGCGAACTCTCCCGCCCACCGCGTCGGAAGCCTCAAAAATCGTGGACGCGACGCCGCCCTCCGCGAGCCGCCGCGCGCAAGTTAAACCGGCCAGCCCCGCGCCCACGATCAACACCTGCGCGCCCGCCGTCATCCGCACGCGCCCCGCTTCATCGTCTTGTTCGCCATCTCGTCCAAAATCATTTCAACGTCCCGCGACATCAAACTGTCACCCCGCACCCCGCTTGTCAGCCCGCGCCTGTGCGCGTCTGCGACTCGTGACCGCGCGCGTTTACAACTGGTGCGACTCCGGCTGCAAGACGAGTTCGCCGACGACGCCCTCGCCCTCTTGACTCGCCGCGAAGAGAACAGCGCGGGCGGCCGCTTCGACCGTCAACATTTTTTCTCGCTGCACTCTCATCGTGATGTTGTCCCAGAAACTCGAATCCACGCCGCCAAGGTGCAGCAGGCTGAAACGCACGCCCGCGCGCTTCGTCTCCAACGCGAGCGACTTGAGCATCCCGGTGAGCGCGTATTTCGACGCGCAGTAGGCGGCGGCCTGCGCCATCGGCGCGCGCCCCAGTATGCCGGGCAGCGCGACGACGTGCCCGCCGCCCTGCTGTCGCTCCATCAACGGCACGATGGCCTTGCAGAGCAAAAACGCGCCCCGCACGTTGACGCCGAGCAGACGCTCAAACTCCTCTTCCGTCGTTTCGGCGAACGACTTCAACACGCCCTCGCCCGCCGTGTAGACGAGCGTGTCAACGCGCCCGAAGCGTTCGACGCTCTCGGCCACGAGTCGCGCCACGCTCGACGCGTCGGTGGCGTCCGTCGGGACGGAGAGCACGGGCGTCGCGTGTCGCCGCTCGATCTCGAATTCGAGTTCCGCCAGTTCCCGTTCGTTCCTTGAGGCCAGAATCAAACTCGCCCCCGCCTCCGCGAACAACAACGCCGAGGCGCGACCGATGCCGCGCCCCGCCCCCACGATCAAAACCACCTTCTCCGCTAACGCCACGCTCATCTCCCGCCACGCCCCAACGCGCCGCCCGCCTGTAAACTGTATTCCTCTTCCACGCGCGCCCAGCCGTCCGTCGCGAGCGCCACTCGCAGCCAGTAGGTGTACTCCTCCGGCCGCTCACGCACGTCGCGCCGCAGTTCGCCGGGCGTCATCCACTTCCAGTCTTCCACTTCCGACTCGTCTGCGACGAACGCGCCGTCGAACGCGCCGACGAAGACGTGATCGTATTCGTGCTCGATCAACTCGTTGGCGAACTCGGCGCGATACACGAACTCGAAGGCCGCGCGCAGTTCGCAATCGAAGTTCATCTCTTCGCGCAGGCGGCGGCGCGCGGCCTCGGCCGTGGATTCGTCGGGGCGCGGGTGGCCGCAGCAGGTGTTCGACCAGAGACCGCCGGAGTGGTACTTCGCCTTCGCGCGACGTTGCAGCAGCAGACGGCCTTCGGAGTTGAAGACGAAGATCGAGAACGCGCGGTGCAGACGCCCCGCCGTGTGCGCCGCCAGTTTTTCCGACGCGCCCAACTCCCGGTCTTGCTCGTCCACGAGTATGACTTGTTCCATCGCCAACACTTGACCTTCCGCTCTAACCTTTCGCCCTTGCCCGTCGCGCCTCAATTAATCTATTTCGAACAGATGACCCATCCTGAGTTTCTTCGTGCGCAGGTAAAACTCCGCCTCGCGCGGCGGCGCGCTCTCCAGCGGCACGCGCTCGACGATCTCCAACCCGCCCTCCTTCAACGCGCGCAGCTTGAGTGGATTATTCGACATCACGCGCACTTTCGACAATCCCAACTCGCGCAGGATTTCGACGCACTGGCGATACTCGCGCAGGTCGACGGCCAGCCCCAACTGCTCGTTGGCTTCAACGGTATCTGCGCCGTCGTCCTGCAAGGCGTAGGCGCGTATCTTGTTGATGATGCCGATGCCTCGACCCTCTTGCAGTTGATAAACTATCGCGCCGCGCCCTTCGCGCCCGATGAGTTCGAGCGCGGTTTGGAGTTGCGTGCCGCAGTCGCATTTCGTCGAGCCGAACACGTCGCCCGTCAGGCATTGCGAGTGGATGCGAACGAGCGTCGGCACGCCCGGCGCGAGTTCCCCTTTGAAGAGACAGACGAACTCTTCCGCCGTCGTCAGAGAGCGATAACCCGCGATGCGAAACTCGCCCCAACGCGTCGGCAGCCGCGCCTCCGTGACGCGCTCCACCGTCGCAGTCGTCGTCGTTGCCGTCGCCGTCGAATCACTGACCCAAGCCCCTCGCTCATTTAACTTTTCGACAAACACGAAGTCTCCTTCCCGCCTCCCGACGCGCCGGGATTAACCTTCCCCTTGCACGTTTTGAACGTTTCTTACAATAGCAAAGATTCACCTTCTGTCAAGTTAATAATTATATCTGCGACTCTTGGAAACAGTTTGAACGGTTTGGGCGAATTTGATTTACTTTGACAACTTAATTTGTTAGAGTCTCCGCCGATGCCTGAGAGGTAGTGTCCGGGAGCATATGAAGAGCTACACGTCGGGGAAAAATTTAACCAGCAAGGAGGCGGCTCGCGTGCTCGGCGCGAGCGAGGCTTCCGTCAAACGCTGGGCTGACGGCGGCCTGCTGCCTTCGGAGAAGACGGCGGGCGGGCACAGAAGATTTCGCCCCGAAGATGTCGCGCGTTTCAAACGTGAGAACAGCGGCGCAACGTCCAACGCGCCGCGCCGTGGTCGCCACGCGGGCGCAGATGTTGATGCCGCCGCGTCGTCGCTTTCAGAAGGCGTGGCCGCCGTCGAGACGGAGAACACGGCGAACGTCGAGGCGTCGGTCGCGTCGCTGTTCGACGCGCTGACGCGCGGGGATGCGGAAGAGACTTCGGCATTGCTAGTCAAGTCTTATCTCGGCGGCCGACCGCTCGACTTCATCTTCGACAGACTGCTGGCCGCGGCGATGCGAAAGATCGGAGACCTCTGGCATCGGGGCGACCTCACCGTCGCGCAGGAGCACCTCGCGACGCGCGCCGCCATGAGCGCGCTGCACACGCTGGACAAGGTGGTGGCCGAACCGGAGGCCAACAATTTACTGGCCGTCTGTTGCGGCGCGGAAGACGACTTCCATGAACTGCCGCTGCAATGCACGGAGTTGCTGCTCAAACACGAAGGCTGGGAAGTTTTGAATCTGGGGCCGAACACGCCCTTCTACGCTCTCACGGAAATGGTCGCGCGCCTGCACCCGCGGCTCGTCTGCGTGGCCTCCACGATCCCCGGCGATCTGGATCGCGCCGTGCGCGAGTTTCGCGAACTGCGCGCGGCGGCCGCACGCGTGGGCGGATCAATCGTCCTCGGCGGCGCAGGCTTCGCCGACGCGGGCGTGCGGCGCAGGCTTCCCGCCGAACTCCACGCAGACAACTTTCAACAACTGCACGCCTACGCCGACTCGCTGGCGACGACACAGCCGCCGGACGTGATACCTCAATAAGCCACGCCCGAAGAACGTCCACAGAACTTAACTACAAAGACGCGAAGACACGAAGACACGGAGTTAACTTTACAAGTTCAACTCCGTGTCTTCGTGCCTTTGCGAGTAATTGTTCGCGCTTAGTTTGTGGTTAATTGTTCGCGCTTAGTTTAATGACACGTTCCAGGCCGCGCGCTTCACTCGCCCGCCTGAGTGTCGAGCGATTGGAGCGCGCGTTCGAGCATCGCGCGGTGCGCGGGGTTCGTCGCACGGCTGAGTTGATCGAGGATGCGCGCTCTGGACAGGCGCAGTGATTCAAGTTTCGCTTCGCGCTCGCGCTCTTCGGGCGTGGAACTATTTTTGCGCTGGCGCGCTTCCGCCGCCGCTTGCTGACGCTCCATAGCATCCTCCATCTGCCCCGCCAGCGCGTCGCCGTCCCATCCTCCGGCCATCTTGCGTCGCCTCCTTCCCGCCCATCGCAGGGCTTCATCAACCAGACTCGTCTACCAACCGCAACACGCCTTCACTCGTCCGTCCCAGACTTCGACCGCGAACGTTTGAGACGCGAGCGACGCGCCTTCGCTTCGAGCGTGCGCTCCTTCGCGCCTTTCGTGGCGCGCGTCGGGACGCGCTTCGTCGGGCGATGGTTCAGTTTCTCCACGCGCTCGCGCAGCTTGCGCAGGCAGTCCGCCTTGTTCCGGTGCTGGCTACGCGCCTCGCGGCAGGTGACGACCACGCCCGAAGGCGCGTGCGTGAGCCGCACCGCGCTCTCCGTCTTGTTGACGTGCTGGCCGCCGGGGCCGCTCGCGCGGAAGGTGTCAACCTCACACTCGCGCAGCAAGTCTTCGTCGGATTCCGGCAGTATGATCATCGCACTCACTCGAACGAACAAAGCATGCGTCTAACATTCGGCGCACGCAATCACGCGCGGCTCAGGAAAGTTTGATGACGTTTTTGATCCCGCCGACTTTGCCGAGCAACAGATCGCGGTGTTCCTCGATAGGGACGCGCGCGGTGATGAGCGAGTTGACGACCTCAGGCCAACGCGTGTGGAAGATTTCGAGATCGCGAATGGCGGCCTCGAAGGCGTCGCGCCCGGCATTGACCGTGCCGAAAGCCAACTGATTGCGGAGCACCAGATTGCGCATCAGCAAGTCCGTGTCAACCTCGACGGGCGCTTTCCTTCCCGGCACGCCCGTGAAGACGAACACGCCGTTCGTGTCGAGATACTTCATCACCTCGAAGGCCAGCCCCGACGCGCCGACCGCCTCGTAGACGAGATCGATCCCGCCGACCTGCTTCGCCAACCCTTCGACCCCGTGCGGCTCGGCCGGGACGTACTTCGCGCCGAAGGCTTCGACGAGTCGCGCCTTGTCGCTCGTCGCCTCTTCGCGCGAATAGACGTAGGTGTCGAACCCCGCGACGACGAGTGCCATCGCGCCGAGCAAGCCGACCGGCCCCGCGCCGAGCACGACCGCGCGCCGGTAGAGCCACTCCTTGCGCCCGCCCGCACTCTCATGCGGCGGCGCAGTCTCAGCACCGGCAGCGGGCGCGGATGTCTGTCCGTCGGACTGCGGAGAGAACCACCACGGCAGTCGCTTCTGCATGTGCCACACTTCGGTCAGAGCCTTCTCCGCGATGGTCAACGGCTCGACCAGCACGCCGACCTCGCGCAGTTGCGCGGGCACGACGTTCATGTATTGCTCTTCGTCAACGACGAACTCCGTCAGGTAGCCGTGCTCCTCCTTGATGCCGCGCTCGGTGAAGTCGCCCGTGAAGCAAAAGTCCTGCCGCCCCATCCGGCACGCGACGCAAGTCTCGTGCGGGCACGGGCGGCGCACCGACGCGATGACCAGATCGCCGCGCTTGACGCGACTCACTTCATCGCCCGTCTCGACCACCTCGGAGAGCGATTCGTGGCCGATCAACAGGTAGGGCGAATTCTTCGGCGGCGTG
>JAUZFQ010000270.1 GCA_030838445.1 Pyrinomonadaceae bacterium
CGACACTTATAACGCTGACTGCCACGCAGGGTGCGCCCGTATGTGCTTTGATGTTCTGTTGCTTCGCAGTGTGGGCATTGGCTCATGCGCACAGCTTACAGTACAACTTTAATTTAGACACTCCCAATTTCTTCTCAGTCTTGACAAAGCGGCGGGGCGCGAGCACAATCCCCGCTCGCTTGCGCGAGTGTGCTTCCGTCAAGCGACACCACCCCAACCGCAAAGTGAGAATCCATGTCCGTCCCTGCGACTATCAGCGAAACCTCCCTCGCGGGTCTCCGGTTGGTGCGACGCGGCAAGGTGCGCGACGTTTACGAAGTTGACGACGGGCGACTCTTGATCGTCGCCACGGATCGCATCTCCGCCTTCGACTGCATCCTCCCCACACAGATCGCGCGCAAGGGCGAAGTGCTCACCGCTCTCTCACGCTTCTGGTTCGCGCAACTCGGACACATCACCGACAATCACCTGCTGACGACCGACCTCGCAGACGCCCCGGAGAGCGTCGGCGCGCACGCCGCCGAACTCCGCGGCCGCTCGATGCTCGTCCGCCGCACGCAGGTCTTCCCCGTCGAGTGCGTCGTGCGCGGCTACCTCGCCGGTTCGGGTTGGAAGGACTACCGAAGCACCGGCGAAATCTGCGGCCACAAGTTACCGCCGGGCTTGCGCGAATCCGCCCAACTCCCCGCGCCCATCTTCACGCCCGCGACGAAAGCCGAGACGGGTCACGACGAAAACATCAGCGAGGCGCGCATGGCAGAGATCGTCGGCGCAGAGACGACCGCGCAACTTCGCGACATCTCCCTCGCCCTCTACGCCGAGGCCGAAACCTACGCACGCGCGCGCGGCATCATCATCGCCGACACGAAGTTCGAGTTCGGGCTGGACGCGGAAGGCGAGATCATCCTGATTGACGAAGCGTTGACGCCCGACTCGTCGCGCTTCTGGCCGCTCGACGATTACGAACCGGGGCGCGCGCAAGCCTCCTTCGACAAACAGTTCGTACGCGACTATCTCGAAACGCTCGACTGGGACAAGCGACCGCCCGCGCCGCCGCTCCCGGCGGAAGTCGCCGCGGCCACCACCGCACGCTACCTCGAAGCCTACAGGCTTCTCACCGGCAGCGAATTGTGAACTACAGAGGCCAGAGGTTCGAGGTCAGAGATCAATGACAGACGAAAGCTGATTTGACTGACCACTGACTTCTAACCTCTGACCTCTGACGTTGAATGACCTTCTTCGACTTGATCGTGCTCGCGCTCGTCGGGGCTTCGCTCATCGCGGGCGCGCTGCGCGGGTTCGTGCGCGCGCTCGTCGCGACGCTGGCGATGCTCGTCGGGGTCGTCGTCGCGGCGCGTGGTTACGAGACGGCCGGGTCTCTCCTGCGCGCGCTGAACGTGGTCGAGTCGAACGCGGCGGCGAACGCTTGGGGGTTTCTTTTGATCGTGGCCTTCGCGCTCGCGCTCGGCTTCATGGCCGGTCATTTGTTGAAGGGCGGCCTGCGGCGCGCGCGGCTCGAATGGATGGATCGGGCACTCGGCGCGCTGTTCGGTTTCGTGCGCGGGATGGCCGTGTGCTCGGTGATCTATCTGGCGTTGACGGCGTTCCCCGTGCGTCTGGAGTCGGTCGCGGAAGCGCGCACCGCGCCCGCGTTGGCCGGGGGGGCGCAGTTGATTTCGTGGCTCACTTCCGCAGACATGCGCGCGCGCTTCGAGGTCGAGTACAGGCGTCTCACGTCTTGAGTATTTTTTCGTTTGCCGAAATCCGCGCGGGATTGAGACTTTAAGTAAAAGACTGTTTTGGAGAAGACATGCAGATGCGAACCCGCCTTGAAGCGCTCATAGACGAAATGTTGGACGGCCAGATCATGCTCGACGAAGCCGTCGCCGAGTTTGAAAAGCTCTATATCCAGAAAGCCCTCGCGCGCCACAAAGAACACCTCTCGCGCACGGCCGCCACGCTCGGCATCCACCGCAACACGCTCTCCAAACGCGTCGCCAACTACCGCACGCAGGAACGCTCCCTCACCGCCGCACGCACCAAAACGCGTCCCGGTTCCGGCAAATCGGCCACCCGCCGCGCCCGCTAGTCAAACTTTTTCTCCTCAAGACTAACCCCGGAAATCTAACCACACCCGACATTTCGCCGGAATGTGAGTGCGTCATACTCAGATTTTGACGGCCGCCCGTTGACAAGTTCGAC
This sequence comes from Pyrinomonadaceae bacterium, assembly GCA_030838445.1. Classification (GTDB taxonomy): domain Bacteria; phylum Acidobacteriota; class Blastocatellia; order Pyrinomonadales; family Pyrinomonadaceae; genus JAIVJZ01. The sequence goes on from JAUZFQ010000270.1 coordinate 2,203, forward strand.
GGACTTGCCATATTCTTAGCACTCGCTTCCAGAGAGTGCCAGAACGCGGCCTTTCAAGTTGTTCGAGAGAGGTTGTCAGAGAGTTTTGCGGCGCGCCCCTGCTGGGAGTCTGAGGACGAGTTCTACCAAATCGAATTTTTGCACTCAAAACACCCAGAAATTTTTCGGTGAAATCTGAAAGGAGTAGTTTTCTATGGCGATAAACATCAAACCCCTCCAAGACCGCGTGATCGTGAAGCGGATTGAAGAAGGCGAGCAGGTGCGCGGCGGGATCATCATCCCGGACAGCGCGAAAGAGAAACCGCAGGAAGGCGAAGTGATCGCCGTCGGCGAAGGCAAGTACAAGGACGACGGCACGCGCCAGACGTTGGACGTGCGGGTCGGCGACCGCGTCTTGTTCGGCAAGTACAGCGGCTCGGAGATCAAGCTGGACGGCGACGAGTTCTTGATCATGCGCGAGGACGACATTCTCGGCATCATCGCGCGCGCGGGCGCACAGGCCGGCGGCGGCAAGAAAAGCGGCAAGTAGTTCTCTGACGGAGAACACAGCGGCCGCTCTTTTTGTTAATTGAGGATTAAGAATAAATTTGAGGAGATACGATTTATGGCGAAACAAGTAATTCACGGCGAGGAGTCGCGCGCGGCCATCCTGCGCGGCGTCAACCAACTGGCCGACGCGGTGAAGATCACACTCGGCCCGAAGGGCAGGAACGTCGTTCTGGACAAGAAATTCGGCTCGCCCACGATCACCAAAGACGGCGTGACGGTGGCGAAAGAGATCGAGTTGAAAGACTCGCTCGAAAACATGGGCGCGCAGATGGTGCGCGAAGTGGCGTCGAAGACCTCGGACATCGCGGGCGACGGCACGACGACGGCGACGGTGCTCGCGCAGGCCATCTTCCGCGAGGGCGTGAAGACGGTGGCGGCGGGCGCGAACCCGATGGCCTTGAAGCGCGGCATTGACAAGGCCGTCAAGCGCGCGACCGAAGAGATCGAGCGCATGGCGAAGCCCGTCAAGGGCGACATGATCGCGCAGGTCGGCACGATCTCGGCGAACGGCGACCGCACCATCGGCGAGTTGATCGCGGAAGCGATGGCGCAGGTCGGCAAAGACGGCGTGATCACGGTCGAAGAGTCGCGCACGATGGAGACGGCGCTCGAAGTGGTCGAAGGCATGCAGTTTGACCGCGGCTATCTGTCGCCCTACTTCGTGACCGACCCCGAACGCATGGAAGCGGTGCTCGATAACCCGTTCATCCTGATCAACGAGAAGAAGATCAGTTCGATGAAAGACCTCCTGCCCCTGCTCGAACAGGTGGCGAAGATGGGCAAGCCGCTCCTGATCATCGCGGAAGACGTGGAAGGCGAAGCTTTGGCGACGCTCGTCGTCAATAAGCTGCGCGGCACGCTGAACGTCGCGGCCGTCAAAGCGCCGGGCTTCGGTGATCGTCGCAAGGCGATGCTCGAAGACATCGCGATCCTGACGGGCGGTAAAGTCATCTCGGACGATCTCGGCATCAAGTTGGAGAACGTGCAGGTGTCCGACCTCGGTCGCGCCAAGAAGGTGACGATTGACAAGGACAACACCACGGTCGTCGAAGGCGCGGGCAAGGACACGGACATTTCCGGCCGCGTCAAAACCTTGAAGGCGCAGATCGAAGACAGCACTTCGGACTACGACCGCGAGAAGATGCAGGAGCGTCTGGCGAAACTCGTCGGCGGCGTCGCGGTCATTCGCGTCGGCGCGGCGACCGAGACGGAACTCAAAGAGAAGAAGGCTCGCGTCGAAGATGCGATGCACGCCACGCGTGCGGCGGTCGAGGAAGGCATCGTCCCCGGCGGCGGCGTCGCGCTGGTGCGCGCGGCGAAGGCGTTGGAGAAGTTCCGCGCCAACGAAGAGGGCGAGGGCGACGCGGACGAGCAGATCGGCGTCACCATCGTCAAGCGCGCGCTCGAAGAGCCGCTCCGCCAGATCGTGCAGAACGCGGGCAAAGAGGGCGCGGTGATCGTCGAGAAGGTGCGGGAGAACAAGAAAGACTCCTACGGCTTCAACGCGGCGACCGAGAAGTTTGAAGACCTCGTGGAGTCGGGCGTGATCGACCCGGCGAAGGTGACGCGCTCTGCGCTGCAAAACGCGGCCTCCATCGCGGGCTTGATGCTCACGACCGAGGCGCTCGTCTCCGAACTGCCCGACGACGACAAAGCCCCCGCGATGGGCGGCGGCGGCATGGGCGGCATGGGCGGCGGTATGGGCATGTAAGCGAAAGCCTGTTCCAACCGAACAACTAAAAGCGGCTTCGTTCATCATGAACGAAGCCGCTTTTGTTTGTTACTGAGCAGATGCCCACC
>JAUZFQ010000271.1 GCA_030838445.1 Pyrinomonadaceae bacterium
CGACACTTATAACGCTGACTGCCACGCAGGGTGCGCCCGTATGTGCTTTGATGTTCTGTTGCTTCGCAGTGTGGGCATTGGCTCATGCGCACAGCTTACAGTACAACTTTAATTTAGACACTCCCAAAAACAGTGACGAGTGACAAGGGACGAGTGACAAGCTAAACTCGCAAACGCTCTCTTCACTTGTCACTCGTCCCTTGTCACTCGTCACTGATGTTTTATCGCTCGCTCGTGCGCCCCGCCCTGTTTCGTCTCGCGCCGGAGACGGCGCACGAGTTCGCTCTGCACGCGCTCGCCGTCGCCTTGCGGCCTGAGGGGGTGCGGCGTCTGGCCGAGCGTCGTCTGCGGCGCGCGCCGTTCGGCCGACTCGAACGCTTCGGGTTGAGTTTCGACAACCCGGTGGGCTTGGCGGCGGGCTTCGATAAGAACGGGGCGGCGGTGCGCGAGTTGGCCGCGCTCGGCTTCGGCTTTCTCGAAGTGGGGACGGTGACGCACCTCGCGCAGCCCGGCAACCCGCAGCCGCGCCTGTTTCGACTGCCGCAGGATCGCGCGCTCATCAACCGGCAGGGCTTCAACAACGCGGGCGCGGCCGCGCTCGCCGTACGACTCGCGCGCCTCGGGCGACCCGATTGCGTGCTCGGCATCAACATCGGCAAGAGCCGCGCGGTCGAAGTGTCGGAAGCGACCGCCGACTACCTCGCCAGTTTCGAGATCGTCCACCCGCACGCCGACTACATCACCATCAACGTCAGTTCGCCGAACACGCCGCACCTGCGCGAACTGCAACGCGCCGACGCGCTCGCCGAACTGCTCGCCGCGCTGCAAACGCGCAACCGCGAATTGTCGCTCCGAGCAGGACAAGCAGCGACGACCGCAACAGCAGTAACGACAGAAACGACAGCAACGACGGCGACAGCAACGACTACGGCAGTAGCGATGACGGAGATGCGACGCGTGCCGCTCCTCGTGAAAGTCGCGCCCGATCTGGAAGAGGGCGACCTCGAAATGATCGTCGATGTCGCGCGCCGCACCGAAGTTGACGGCATCGTCGCGACCAATACGACGATTGCGCGTGCGAATTTAACGCACACGGCGGCGGGCGTCGTCTCTGCCATCGGCGCAGGGGGTCTGAGCGGCGCGCCGCTCAAAGCGCGTTCGACTGAGGTGATCCGCACGTTGTATCGTCTCTCGCGCGGCACGATCAGGATCGTCGGCGTCGGCGGCATCTTCGACGCGGCCGACGCGTGGGAGAAGATTTGCGCCGGGGCGAGCCTCGTGCAACTCTACACGGGTTTTATCTACGAAGGCGTCACCGCCGCGCGCGACATCAACGTGGGGCTGGCCGAGATTCTCCGGCGCGAAGGCTTTCGCACACTCGAAGAGGCCGTCGGCTGTCGGGCGGAATAATTTATGGGCAACAAACTGATCATCGCGCTCGACGTGGAGACGGCGGGCGAAGCGCGCGCTCTGTTCTCGCTGCTCGGCGCACAGGCGGGCATGTTCAAGATCGGCTCGCAACTGTTCACCGCCGCCGGGGCAGAGTTCGTGCGCGAGATCGTGACGCAGGGCGGGCGCGTCTTCCTCGACCTCAAATTTCACGACATCCCGAACACGGTCGCCTCGGCGTGCCGCGAAGCCGTCAGGCTCGGTGTCTCACTCTTCAACGTCCACGCGGCGGGCGGCGGCGAGATGATGCGGCGCGCGGCCGAGGCCACCGCCGAGACGGCCGCGCGCGAGAACTTGCCGCGCCCCGCGCTCATCGCCGTCACCGTGCTGACGAGCGCGGACGCGGGCGTGCTCGCGGAGACGGGCGTCGCGGGCGCGTTGGAGGAACAGGTGGAGAGGCTGGCGAAGTTGGCCGCGGCGAGCGGGCTGGACGGCGTGGTCGCCTCGCCGCACGAGATCGCGCTCGTGCGCGCGGCCGTCGCGCGCGAGAATTTTTTGCTCGTCACGCCCGGTGTGCGGCCGTCTGCGGCGGCGCACGACGATCAGAAACGCGTGATGACGCCCGCCGAAGCGGTGCGCGCCGGGGCGGATTACATCGTCGTCGGGCGTGCGATCCTGAACGCGCCCGACCCACTGCGCGCGGCGCAAGAGATCGTCGCGGAGATGGAGCGCGCCGGGACGTGATTGACAGTTGAGATAGCCGCTATCGAAGCATACGACAGTCAACCGTCCGTCAAACACGCGTGCGCGGCGGTCGTTCGACAGGTGCGCGTCCGCGTCCGTGTGGTGTAAGCTAGTGAGCATTAATTCTCCCGTCGAAGGTTTAGGAACGGCATGCGTGCGTGCGGCGTGTAATGCTCACGTCCCGCTGCGCGCGGGGCGCGGCTTGAGAGGGAAGTTTGAGCGAACCTGCGGAAATGAGGAAGCTACTTTTGCACCGAAGACACAGACTACTCCAAGCGGCGTTCACATTCCTGTTCGCATCATTGACACTCTCCGCGCCCGCCCACGCGCAACAGACTTCCGGCGTCGCCGTCGCCAACGTCACAGCAGCGCAGTCTGAGTTCTCCGCCGCGCCCTATCAGGCGGGCGAGAAACTGACCTACAGCATCTCCTTCTCCAACTTCACCACGGCCGGGCACGTCGAACTGTTCAACGCAGGGCGCGGCCAGTTCTTCAACCGCGACGGCTTTGAACTGCGCGCGCGCGTCCAGACCGTCGGCGTTGTGCGCGTCGCGCTCTACGCCATTGATAACGAGTACACGTCTTACGTTGACACGCAGACGGGGCTTCCCTTCCGCACGCGATTCCGGCGACTCGAAGGCGGCGGCGCGGCGCAACTTCCGCCCGGCGCAGGCTTGCAGCCCGCGCCCTTCGTCGAAGCCACGCCCACCACTTACGATTTTCTCTCCGCGCTCTACCGGCTGCGCGCTCTGCCCCTCGCGGCGGGCGCGACCTATCCCGTCAGAGCCGAGGGCGACGGCGTGCAGTACGACGCGGAGTTGCGCGTCACAGGGCGCGAGACGGTGAAGACCGCGGCGGGCACTTTCAACGCCGTCGTGACGCAACTGCGCGTGCGTAACAACCCGGCTGCCGACGACTACCGCGCGCGCGTCTACTTCAGCGACGACGCGCGACACGTGCCCGTGCTCCTGACGCTCAAACTCAAGACCGGAGAGATACGCGCCGAACTCGCGAGTTCGGAGTTGATCAACATCACGCCGCCGGCGCTCCCCTTAGGCAACGTCGCCGAGAACGCGCAACCGCCCGATGCGACGCCGACCCCTGCGCGCGTGGTCGTGCCCACGCCCGGCGGCGGCGACGGCACAACACCGGCGGCAGGCGCGGCCGACACCTCTTCCGACTTGCCGTTCAAAGTCGGCGAGCAGTTGAACTTCAACTTCTTCCTCGGCACGTCGCCGCAGCCCGTCGGCGTCGCCACCTATCACGTCCGCGCGCGCAACAAGTATGTGGGGCGCGATGGTCTCTGGCTCTCGGCCACGATGGCGACGTCCAACGCTCTCGAACAAATCTTTCCCGTCACAAACAAGATCGAGACTTACGTTGACGCGAAGACGCTCTTGCCCTTTCGCAGCCAGTTGCAAATCCGCGAAGGCAGCCACCGCTTGCAGGGCGTCGTCTCGCTCGATCAAGAACGCGGCTCGGCCGTCGTCACCGACGGCAGCAGCATCGAGATTCCCGTCGGCACTTACGACCTCGTCTCCGTCATCTACGCCCTGCGCTCGTTCGACCTGACGCCGCCCAAACGCAACGCCGTCTCCCTGCTCATCAACAAACGCCCGCGCACGCTCTTCATCACCTCGCTCCGGCGCGAGACCATCGAACTCGGCGGCAAACGCATCCCCGCCTTCCAACTCGCGCTCGCCACAGACGAGTCGCAGGGCGACCGGCTCCAACTGCGACTCTGGGTCGGCGCGGATCGCCGCCGCTTGCCCCTGCGCCTCACGGCCGTCACGCCCCTCGGCCCCGTCCGCGCAGACCTCTCGATCATCCCCCTCAACGCACAGTAAAGTTCTCCCCCAGCTCACAAGCCGTCTTCGAGCATCTTCACTCAAGATCAGCACCGCCCTAGTTGAAATTGAAAATTGATTTCAACTAGGCTATACTCCTGCGTGGTCAGAGTCGTTTGCAACCGACGCTCCCCTTGAAGTTCTCATATCAGACCGAAGGCAATTCAAACCGGAACGCGCGTGCGCGATGAAGCAAGCAAAGATGGTTTCCCTAAGCAACAATTTCACAGACCTCAACCCGTCGTCTCGGCGCGCCGCCGAGACCGCACAACAACGCCGCGCCGAGACGACGCTCAACACACTCGCGCACGGCACGGAGGCGCGCGTCGTGTCGGTTGACGGCGAGGGCGCGGTCGCGCGTCGCCTGATGGAGATGGGCGTCGTGCCCGGCGCGCCCGTGTGCGTCATCAAGGCCGCCCCGCTCGGCGACCCCATCGAGGTGCGCGTGCGCGGCTACCACCTCGCCCTCCGCCGCGCCGAAGCACGTGCCATCTTAGTGTCGAGTGATGAATCTTGAGTGAGAGTCTTGGGTGTCGGGTGTCGAGCCGGAAGTTTTTACTCGTCACTGACCACT
>JAUZFQ010000194.1 GCA_030838445.1 Pyrinomonadaceae bacterium
AGCAACTGCCGCAAATCTGGTATCAGATACAGACGAAGTTTCGCGACGAGGCGCGCCCCAAGTCCGGGGTGCTGCGCGTCCGCCAGTTCATCATGAAGGACGCCTATTCGTTCGACGTGGATCAGGCTGGCCTGGACAGGTCGTTCGAGGATCAGCGCGCGGCCTACGTCAAAATCTTCACGCGCTGCGGCCTCAAGTTTTCAATCGTCGAAGCCTCGTCCGGCGCGATGGGCGGCTCTGCTTCAAACGAGTTCATGGTCAAGACCGACGCGGGCGAAGACTTGATCGCGACGTGCGAGGGTTGCGGCTACGCGGCGAATCTTGAGAAGGCCACATCTCGCCTCGCCTCCATCGCAGACCAGACGGCGGCCGCCGACGCGCCCGAAGAATTCCCCACGCCCGGCGTCCGTACAATCGAAGATTTGATCTCGTTTCCCGGCGGCGCGGCGGCGGATAGACAGATCAAGACGCTCGTTTACATCGCTACGAATGAAGCAGGCGAAAACTTCCCCGCACTCGCGCTGCTGCGCGGCGACCATCAATTGCACGAGACGAAACTCTCCGACGCCATCGGCGCAATCGCTGTGCGTCCCGCGCACCCCGAAGAGATACGCGACCTGCTCGGCGCGAGCGCCGGGTCGCTCGGCGCGGTCGGCGCAAAGGACAAAGCCACGGCGGCGAAACAGCAACTCCGTATCGTCGCCGACCGCTCGCTCACAGGCCGCACGAACATGACGACCGGCGCAAACAAAGACGACCATCACTTGCGCGGCGTCAGCGTTGAACGTGACATTAAGCCCGATCAATGGGTTGATTTACGCACGGTGCAGTCGGGTGAAGCGTGTCCGAACTGCGAGGGGGGCGTGCTCGAAGTCTCGAAGTCGCTTGAGATCGGGCACATCTTCAAACTCGGCACGAAGTATTCCAAGTCCATGAACGCGACGGTGCTCGACCAGAACGGCAAGGAAGTGCCCGTCGTGATGGGCAGCTACGGCATCGGCGTCGAGCGCATCATGGCCGCCGCCATCGAACTCCACCACGACGCCGACGGCATCATCTGGCCGCGCCAGATCGCGCCCTTCGACGTGGTGGTCACCGTCACGAACGTCAAGCAGCCTGAGTTGAAGGACGCGGGCGAGCAACTCTACAAAGACCTGCGCGCCGCCGGTCTCCAAGTGCTGCTCGACGACCGCGACGAACGCGCGGGCGTCAAGTTCAAAGACGCAGACCTGATCGGCATCCCCTACCGCGTCACCGTCGGCAAGAAAACCACCGAAGGCACCGTCGAACTCTTCGACCGCGCCGCGAAACAATCAACCGACGTGAGCCTCTCCGAAGTCGTCGCACGCGTCCAGCAACTCGCGCTCGCGGGTTCGTAAAAACCTCAACGCGGGGGCAGTCAGCCGGAAGCCCTGCCCCCGCGTTATTCCCTCAAGCCGTCCGCGAAGCCCTGCGCTTAATCTTCTAGTTAACCACTTCGTTAATCAACAGGGTGAGGGCGTTGTCTTGCAGCGTCTTGTTGTTCTGGAGTTCGCTGTGGAGGTCGCAGGCGAAGACGCCGTAGGCGATGGGCAGCGGCGTGTCGAAGAACTGGCTGCGGCGCGGCGCGTCGAGCCTCTCGCCGAGGAGCGAGCGGCGCGTGACGCGTCCGTCGCCGGGTTCGTACATCGCGCGGATCACGTCACGGCGTTTGATCTTCCGCCCCGCGGCGTCGCGCAGGTCGCGCGGCGCGGTGAGCGTCAACCAGCGGCCGCGCTTCTCGTCGCGCAAGACGACGGGCGCGTTCAAAGTCTCTTCGCAGTCGCCGCCAAAGGTGTAGAGCGCGACGGGCGACGACAACGGCACGGGCGTCTCTCCCGTGTCGGCGTGCGCGTCGAGCGCGACGTGGAAGCGGCGCGCGCGCATAAGAGCGGTGGCGAAGTAGGCGTCGAGTTCGGCGAGCGTGGCGCGGTGGGGCGCGCCCTCCTCGTCGCGCACCTCGCCGCGCTCGTAGCGCGCGCGAAACTCCGCGTCGTTGATCGGCGACCAGCCGTACTTGCGCCACACGTCGGGGTCGTAGAAATCAACTGCGAGCGGCGCGAGGTTTTGATCGAGGACGCGAACGGCCTCCGGGTGCGGGAGCAGTTGGAAGATCGAGGGGATCGTCACGGCGTCTTCGCGCGAGAGCTTGTTGAGCAGGCGGATGCGGCGGCGCAAGCCCTCGTTGATCGAGTAGCCTTCAAGGAGCGTGGCGAACGCCTCCATCGTGCCCTCGTTGGGCGTGCCGAACATAAAGATTTTTTTGATGTGACGCGCGCCCGCCCACGTCGGCTGCGGCGGCGCGTCGCCCGCGGGCAGGTCTGCGTCGCCGTACATCGCCGCGTAGCGCGCGACGAGGCCGCCCATCGAATGCGCGACGATGTTGAAGCGCAAGTCGGGGCGGCCGAGTTTCCGCTTCAACTCTTCGACGCGGCGAACGAGCAGTTGCGCCGACTCGACGTTATCGCGCCGCCAGTCGTATGGGAAGACGTAGAACGTGTCGCGGTCGCCGTCGGGCGCGGGGTTGTCCCAGTCGCCGTCGCGGTAGTTGCCGAAGCGGCGAAGCGCGTTCAGGAGTTCGTAGTAGACGTAAATGTCGGGGGCGAGGCGCGCGAGTTTGGCCGTCTCGACGATGCGTTCGGCGACGAGTTCGTCGCGGTTCGAGGCGAGGTCGGGCGAGGTCGGCAGACTCAGGCCGTCGGTCGAGGAGCGGAAGGCCGAAGGCCACACGATCTCGCGCGTGCGCCGGTTCATCAATTGCGAGCCGAGGATGCCGGGGATGACGATGACGGGCGTTTTGTCCTTGCGCGCGCGCGCCGGGGCGAAGATGCGTTCGAGGTCGGGCGTGCGCCGCGCGCCGCAACCAGCGCCCGCCGTCGCCAAGGGAATGACGATAGTGATGAGTAATGAGTAATGAGTAATGAGTGTGAAGCGACGGCAGCTTGTCTTTTTACTCATAACTCATCACTCATTACTCATCACTTCGGGATTGTTCCACTTGCGGTTGATCAAACTGGCGACGAAGCCTGCGCCGAAGCCGTTGTCTATGTTGACGACGGTGACGTTGGAGGAGCACGAGTTGAGCATGCCGAGCAGCGCGGCCACGCCGCCGAACGACGCGCCGTAACCGATGCTCGTCGGGACGGCGATGACGGGCACGCCGACCAGACCGCCGACGACCGACGGCAACGCGCCTTCCATCCCCGCCGCGACGACGACGACGCGGAACGAGCGCAGGCGTTCGCGCTCGGCGAACAGGCGGTGGATGCCCGCCACGCCCGCGTCCCAGATGCGCGCCACGCGGTTGCCCATCGCCTCGGCCGTCAGCGCGGCCTCTTCGGCCACGGGGATGTCGCTCGTCCCGGCGGTGACGACGCCGATCTCGCCCACGCCCAGTTCCGTCCGGTCGCGCCGGATGCGAATGAGACGCGCCGCCGCGTGCCACTCGGCGTCGGTCGCCACGTTGCGCACCTCGCCGTAAGTCTCAGCATCGGTGCGCGTGACGAGGATGTTCGGCGAGCGCGTGACGAGACGTTCGACGATCTCGCAGATTTGCGTGCGCGACTTCCCCGCCCCGAAGACGACTTCGGGAAAGCCCTGCCGCTCCGCCCGCGCGTGATCAATGCGCGTGTGCTCGATGTCTTCGAAGTGAAGATTGGCGAGCCTGCGCGCCGCCTCCGTCGTCTCCAAGTCGCCCGCCCGGTGCGCGCCGAGCAGTTCTTCTATTTCGCGTAGATTCATTCTCGTCGTCGGTCAACCCGCCTGTTCAAACTTCGCGGCATTCTAGCACCGAACACTCACACGCTCGCAATTTGCCGCGCCGCGATCTAACTTGCGGCCGAGAGATGAAATTGGATGAAGGTTAGTATCTGCCTGATGATCTCGCGTGAGTCGTCGTCATCTTGAAACAGGTCGAACGCGTGCGGGGCGGTCGGATGGTTCGTGAACGTCAAAGGCAGATTGCGTCTGAGCGCGGCGGCGATGAAACGGTCGAGCGTCTCGTTGAGGTGCGGGATTTTGTCTCCACCCGCACGTGCGACGAAGAGCGGCACGTCTGTCGGCAGATCGTCAACTGACTTCCCCGCGCACGGGTTGACGAACCCCCACGTCCCGGCCGCCCCGGCGACGCGCGTCGAATTGTCCATGTCCAGCATGTACCCGTAACACAGGACGGCACACTTCAAGCGGTCGCCGCCCTCGCCCATCAACGCCGACAGGGCGAGCGGCACGTTGCCGGAACTTGCCCACAGGCCGAGCCTGTTCTCGTCAACGCCGAGCGCAGCGGCGTCCTGTCGCACGTGACGGAGCAGTGCGTCGAGGTCTGCCGCCGGTTCTCGATTCGTGTAGGTGATGGCCGCCACGCCGGAGGCCGCCAGCAGTCGTCCCCAGGAGACGGACGACCCCATCTCTTTGAACTTGCAACCGACTATTGCCTCGTAGCCCGCGTCGGGAAATCCGGCCACCACGACGACTGCGGGCACGCGCGCGCCGCTCTCAGCACCCGGCGGGTAGTAGACATCGAACGTGGGCGCGCCCGCGCCGCCGTGCGCGCGGTATGCGACATCGCGCCGCACCTTCACCTCCTCCATGCCGTGGATTCGATAGACCACGGTTTTCTTCGAGATGTGATCCGGTTGCGCGTCTTGACTCATGCCCGTCACTCCTTCGTTTGAACTCTGCCGCAAATGAAAAACCCGCCCGGCAGTTCTGCCGTGACGGATTCCGTCGAGTCGTGTGCCGGGGCGTTCCCGGCGCGTCGCTTTCCGCGCGCCTTATACATCTCCCGCGCCGCGATTGCAACCGCCGCCCGTCGAATAACGCCCAACGCAAGTGCGCGGCGGTCGGCTGCGTGGCGTTAGCCATCGGCACGCTTTTGCTTTACCATTCATTTTTCCGCGCGGCGTGAATTTAGCGCTCAGGCGCGCTACGACTTATGGAACTGACTGTCGCCATCACCGGAGCTTCGGGCGCGCTCTACGCGCACCGCACTTTGATTCATCTGGCGTCGAGCGGCGTGGTCGAACGGATCAATCTGATCATGTCCGGGGCGGCGCACACGGTCGCGCGCGTCGAACTCGGCGCGAACCTGCAAGGCGGCGACCAACGCACGATCAACGAGTGGGTCGGGCTTGCGCCGGAGTCGAAACTGATCCGCGCGCACCGTCTCGACAACATGGCGGCGACGCCCGCCTCCGGGTCGCACCCGCAGGCCGGGATGGTCATCGTCCCGTGTTCGATGGGCACGCTCGGCGCAATCGCGTCGGGCGCGGGGACGAACCTCATTCACCGCGCGGCCGACGTGACCTTGAAGGAGGGACGCAAGCTCGTCATCGTGCCGCGCGAGACGCCCTACAACGAGATTCACCTCGAAAACATGCTGCGGCTCTCGCGCGCAGGGGCGCGCATCCTGCCCGCGAGTCCGGGCTTCTATCACCGCCCGCAGAGCATCGAAGAGTTGGTGGATCATCTGGTCTTCCGCGTGCTCGATCAATTCGGCGTGCCCCACACGCGGCGCACCGAGTGGAAGGGCGACCCTACGACGGTGGACGCGGCCGTGGGTGTGGACGGCGACTAGACGACTGATACGAGCTGCTTGATGACTTCCGACGTAACCAACAACACGACGACGGCGCAGAGCATCCGCACGACGCTCGAAATGATCAAGATCGAGCACACGCTTTTCGCGTTGCCCTTCGCCCTGCTCGGCGCGGTGCTCGCGGCGCGGGGGTGGCCTTCGGCGTGGCAGTTGCTCTGGATCACTCTGGCGATGGTGGGCGCGCGCTCCGCCGCGATGGCCTTCAACCGCATTGCCGATCACAAGTACGACGCGGCCAACCCGCGCACCGCCGGGCGCGCCATCCCGGCCGGGCTGCTCTCTCTGAAATTCGCGTGGGCGTTCACGCTCGCGTCGGCCGCACTCTTTTTCGTCGCCTCGGCGATGTTGAACCGCCTGACGCTCCTGCTCGCGCCCGTCGCACTCTTGAGCGTGCTGCTCTACTCGTACACGAAGCGTTTCACGTCGCTCTCGCACATCGCGCTCGGCTGGTGTCTGTGTATCGCCCCGACGGGCGCGTGGATCGCCGTGCGCGGCCGGGTTGACAGCCCCGTGCCGCTCCTGCTCTCGCTCGTCGTCCTGCTCTGGACGGCCGGGTTCGACGTGCTCTACGCCTGTCAGGATTACGACTTCGACCGCCGCGCCGGACTGCGCTCGATCCCTGCACGCGTCGGCATCCCTAATGCTCTTTTGATTTCGCGCCTGCTCCACGCGTTCGCGTTCGCCGCGCTCGTCGCGCTCTACTTGGCGGCGATGCCCGGCTCGTTCGTTGCGCTCGCGGGCGTCGTCTTAACCGGCGCGCTGCTCGTCTATCAACACTCGCTTGTGCGCGCCGACGACCTCAGCCGCCTGAACGCCGCCTTCTTCACCACGAACGCCTTCGTCAGCGTGATACTGTTCATCACCTTCGGCGGCGCGGTCTTCTTCGCCAAGCTGTGAATTTGCGGAAACAACTTTGAACTAACATATCGAAATAACGAACATGGATTTTTCACACGACCCGAAATTAAATAGCATCGCCGCGAAGGTTGAAGCGGGCGCGCGCCTCTCTTTTGAAGACGGCCTGACCCTGTACGCGACGGACGATCTGGCCGCGCTCGCGAAGCTGGCCGACTCGGTGCGCCGTCGCCTGCACGGGCGACGCACGTACTTCAACGTCAACCGTCATTTCAACTACACGAACGTCTGCTACGCCGATTGCAAGTTCTGCGGCTTCTACCGCACGCCGCGCATGCCAGACGCCTACACGCACAACGTCGAGGAGGCCGTCGGGGTCGCGGGCAAGGCGGTGGCCGAGGGCGCGACGGAGTTGCACATCGTCGGCGGGCTGAACACGAAGTTGCCGTTCAAGTACTACACGGACTTGCTCGCGAGTCTGAAACGCGCGTACCCGCGCCTGCACCTGAAAGCCTTCACGATGGTCGAACTCGACCACATGGCGGGCTTCTACAAGATGAGCGACGAGGACGTGATCGGGCAGTTGAAAGAGGCGGGGATGGATTCGTGCCCCGGCGGCGGCGCGGAGATTTTCCGCGAGCCGACGCGCTCGCGCATCTGCGCGCACAAGACGGACGCCGCGCGCTGGCTCGCGCTCGCGGGCAAAGTCCACGCCGCCGGACTCAAGACCAACGCGACGATGCTCTACGGCCACATCGAATCCGTCGCAGACCGCGTGGATCACTTCATCCGCCTGCGCGAACAGCAGGACGCCTCCGGCGGCTTCCAGTGTTTCATCCCGCTCGCCTTCTATCCTGAAGGCACGAAACTCTCCGAGTGTCCGGGGCCGTCGGGCGTCGATTCGTTGAAGACCATCGCCGTCTCGCGTCTCATGCTCGACAACTTCGCGCACATCAAAGCCTACTGGGTGATGCTCGGCAAGCGACTCGCGCAGGTCGCCTTGCACTACGGCGCGAACGACCTCGACGGCACGATCACCGAAGGCGGCGAACTGACCGAGAGCTACTCGGTCGAGTCGAACAACGAGGTGCGGATGAACAAGAACGAGATCGCCGCGCTCATCGAAGACGCCGGTTTCGAGGCCGTCGAGCGCGACACGCTTTACCGTCCCGTAGAGGAAATGACGGCGGCCTGAGAAAAGTCTCGCGCCTTCACGCTCGCGCCTCCTGCGCG
>JAUZFQ010000021.1 GCA_030838445.1 Pyrinomonadaceae bacterium
CGCGTCCCGTCGAGCCAGCCGCGGTCGTCCGACTCTTCGGTGATGCGTGGGAAGCCCCGCTGCATCACTTCCACCTCGCACCAGTTGCCGCTCACTTGCAGGATGCGGACGCGCGAGCCGCCCTCCACCTCGCCGACACGGTTATAATTTCGGCCGGGGCCGGTGCGCAAGTTTACATTAGTCGTCGTCGTCATCTCACGTCCCGCTTGCAGGCTGCCCGCGTTCGCGGCGGGCGCACCCGTCGTCGCCCCTGCCGCAGCGGGCGCGCTCCGCTGGCGGCTGCGCACCTGATACTGTATGCCGAGCAGCAACAACGCGAACCCCGCGAGCAACAAGATCGCGACGATCCAAGGGCGCGCGTGTTCCGTGAACCACGTCTTGCGCGGCATCAATCCGCCGCGCTCTTTCGACTTCGACACCACTTCCGGCTTCGGCGACTTTTGAACTTTCTGTTCGTGCGGCGTCCGCGCGATGGCCTGTTCCGCCGCTTTCGTTTGCTGCGCGGGCGGCTGCGCCAGCGCGACGGGGACGACGATGCGCGGGCGCACTTTCGCGCCGCCCGTCTGCCGCGGCTGCTCGTCGGGGCGTTCAAACTGCGCGGGCGAAGGTTCGGGCGGCAGCGGCGCGAGCCGTTGGCTGTGACCTTTGACTTGCGACAGGGCGCGCGTCTCTTCGCCGTTCAACTGCGTCAGCAGTTGCGTCTTCGGCATCAACGCGTCGCTCAGTTCGTCCCAGAACGCGCGCACGCTCTGGTAACGCTTCGCAGGGTTCGTCTCCGTCCCGCGCCTGAGGACGCGCAGCACGAACGATGCCCACGGCGCGTCGGCCAGATGCGCGGGCAAGTCCGTGATCGGACGCTGCGAGAAACGGCGCGGGGCTTCGCCGGTCAACAGCATGTAAGCGGTCTTGGCGAGCGAGTATACGTCCGCCGCCGGGGTCAGCATCGTCACCGGACTCGTCAGCGAACCCGTGCCGTACACGCCCGCCTGCATGAGCGGGTGGTGCTCCGGCGCGGCATAGACGTCCGTCCCGACGCGCGTGATCAAGCCTTCGCCCGCCTCGATCTTGGCGACGCCGAAGTCTGCGATCTTGACGACCTCGCGGTCGGCCGTCAGCAACAAGTTCTGCGGCTTGATGTCGCGGTGAATGACGTTGTGCTCGTGCGCGTGCGCGAGGCCGTCGCAGATTTGATCGAGATAGTAGAGCGCGCGGTCGAGCGGGAGCGGCTGGCTGCGACACAGGGCGGCCATGTCGCCGCCGGGCAGGTATTCGAGGACGAGGTAGTGGAACGTCTGCCCGGACATGTCTATGGCCGTGCCGTGGCCGAGGCGGTTGATGATGTTCGGGTGGCGCACGCGGTCGAGCGCGACGGCCTCGTTGCGGAAATTTTCGATGAGCGTGTGTTCGAGTTCGAGGTCAATCGAGCCTTGCAGGAAGAGGTTGAGCGCTTTGATCACAACCGACTGGGGCGAGCCGCCCCCGGCTGCCGCGTCGCGGGCGAGATAAACTTCGGCATAGCTGCCGCGCCCCAGACATTCCAGAATGTCGTAGCGCCCGTCAAGCCTGCACTGTTGAAGTTTCAATTCACTCATGCGTCACAGAGCACTCTACTCAAAACCCGCTTCACGCCTTAACCGGCGACGGTTGACCCCGACCATTTCTAACGCTCCGGCGCGGGAACGGTGTCAACCGAAGGGACGGTCGCCGCGCCCGGTTCTTCGATGATGCCGGAGAACGAATCGGATGCAAGGCGTTGGGCGTCGGCGTTGCCCGCGCGCAAAGCGGCGGCGGCGAGCGTCAGCCGCGTGTCGAGTCGCAGCGGGTCGCGCCCCGGCGCGCGTTGCGCGTCAACCCGTTCGTTGGCGCGCTTCAAGGCTTCGACCGCCTCCGGGTACTTGCCTGACAAAAAAAGCGCGCGCCCGTAGAGCGCGAGGAACATCGCGTCGGTTTCATCGAGCGGGCGACCGCCTTTCTCGTCCGCCATCCGCTGCGCCTCCGATCCCGGCGAGAGGTCAACGGCGGCACGCAAGCGCGCGTAAGAGTCGTTGATGTTCAGTTCGCTGGCGGGCGTCGCGGTCGCAGTCGCCGTCGGGGCGGGCACGTTGTTGTTGTTGCTGGCGGCCAGCGTCACTGCTGCCGCCTTGTTTTGCTGGTAGCGGATGCCGCCGTAGAAGGCGGCCGCCGACGCCGCGAGGAGCAGAAACAGGACGCCGAACCAGCGGCTCGCGCGGCCGGTTGGGCTGCGGTTCTCCGGCTGAACCGTGCGAGTCTGCGTCGCGGTTGTTGTTGCTGCCGAGGTGTCAGCGGCGATCTCCTCAGTGTTGATGTGCAGCTTGCTGTTGCCCGCGCGCGGCGCGGCGCTCGTGTCCGGCAGGGCGTGCGAGGCCGACGTGGTGAGCGGATCTTGAAAGCGCGCGGTTGACCCTGTGGCTGACCCTGTGGCGCTCCGCGCCTGACCCGCGCCCGCCGACATTTGCGCGGTGCGCTCGGTCAAAAGCGTGCGGTCATCCTCGTCTTCCGCCGCCGATGTGTTCGACGCCGCACGCGCCGACGCGCCGACGCGGACGATGACCGCCGTCAGATTGTCTTCCGCGCCGCGCTCGTAGCAGAGTCGCTTCATCTCCTCGCAGGTCACGTTGAGCGAGTCGCCGCCGTTGATGAGCGTGTTGAGTTCTTCGTCGGGGATGTGGCGCGTGATGCCGTCGGAGCAGAGCAGGAAGATCGTGCCGTCTTCGACCTCGATGGTCTTCATGTCAACTTCGACTGCTTGCTCTGCGCCGAGCGCGCGGCTGATGACGTTGCGGCTCGGGTGGTTCTCGGCCTGCTCGGGCGTCATCCGCCCGGCGCGCACCTCCTCCTCGACGACCGAGTGATCCTCGGTCTCGCGGTGGAGGCGGCCCGCCGGGTCGAGCCGGTAGATGCGCGAGTCGCCGACGTGGCCGATGGTCGCGCGCGCGCCGTCGAGGTGGAGCACGACGACGGTCGTCGCCATCATCGAGAACTGTTTCTGCTCGCGCGACATCTGGTAGATCGAGGCGTTGGCCCGCTGGACGGCGATCTCCATCAGGTCTTCCACGTCCTCGCCGGGCTGCTGGTGGCGCTGCTGGCGACCCTCGGCGTGTGGCAGCTGCAGCGCCTCGACGAGCGCCGGGCCCGCAACGACCTCTTCGCCGAGCGGGCGGCCCAGCCGGCCGAACCGGTCGACGCGCTCATCGACGTCGACGACCCCGAGGGCCCCGTCGACGAGCTGCGCTTCCGCACCGTGACCGCCACCGGCACCTACGCCGACGGGGCGACGACGGCGGTGCGCACGACCCAGGACGGCGCCTCGGGCGGCTGGGTCTTCAGCACCCTCGCCACCGGCGACGGCGAGTCGGTCGTCGTCCTCCGGGGCTTCACCGCCCTCGCCGACGACGGGTCGGTGCCC
>JAUZFQ010000025.1 GCA_030838445.1 Pyrinomonadaceae bacterium
ATAAGAAAAAAAGAGTTTATCTCGTCACTTGTCACTTGTCACTTATGCCGCTAGTCACTTATGGCTTGCGACTGCCGCTTGTCGCTTCTGGCTCGCGACTCGTCACGTATAGCTTGCGACTCAATACACATGACTCGTGGCCGGGCACGGTTTTGTGCTCGTCACTTGTCACTCGTCACTCGTCACTGTTTTATTTGACTGGGGTGAAGATCGATGGGGTGTCGTAGGTGACGCCGAAGGTGACGCCGGAGCGCGGGCTGAACTCGGTCAGACCGGCGATGCCCGCGAAGTCGAAGCGCAGGCCGGAGACTTTGATCTGCAAGCCGAGGCGGGCTTCCGACTGCGACTCCGTGCCGAGCGGCGCGCGACCGCCGCGCGTGTTGGCGCGGCCATTGATCTCGCCCGCGACGTTGATCTGTCGGTTGACGCGCACGATCCCGGCGACGCCGTAGAGCAGCATGTCGTTCTGCGTGAACGCGTCGGTCGGCGCGGTGAAGATGCCGAGGCCGAGGTTGCCGAAGAGGTTGACGCGATCTTCGCGCCCGAACTTCTTGCCGAAGAGGATCGTGCCGAAGGCGTTCGTCTGGTTGATGCCGATGCCGCGTCCCTCGCTGGAGTTGGGCAGTTCGACGCCGAAGCGGAAGCCGAGCGAGGGGGCGCGGCGCGTCTCGTTGCGCAGTTTAATCTTGGTGGAGAGTCGGAAGTCGCCCGTGTCGTTCGTCGAATCGGTGCGCGCGGTGGTGAGCGGGACGGCCGGGTTGGGCGCGGCCGAGTTGATGCTCAGAAAGTTTTGCAGCACGCCGTCAATCTGAAACTCGACGTTCGGCGACAGGCCGATGTTGATGCCGACGACGCCGACGCGCGTCAAATCGCCGCGCAGACCCGACACGGGAAACCGCGCGTCCTGAAAAAACTCGATGCCCGCTTCGATGCGCGCCGAACCGGGCGGAATGATGTCCACGTCCTCTGTGATGAGCGGGCGTTGTTGCGCGGCGGCGACGAGCGCGCACGCGAAGGTGCAGACGATGGCGGCCGAAAAGCGTATAAAGTGAGAGCGGAGAAGCGGCATCATAAGTTAAGCGTCGGAAGTCTGGCGTCGTGGACGCCGTTTCAAAGGTCGAATCGCGCCGGGCGTCTTGGCGCGCACGCGCGTTTGAGTTGAACTCAAGGCGGATTGTAGTGGCTTCGTTCGCGGAGCGTCAATGTTTCAGCCTCGCCGTTACAAAAATTTGGAAGAAACGTCCGGGCTGCTTCGTCTAACGGACGTGAGTTTGATAGCGAATGCAGCGTTGGAGATGGAGCTAACGGTGGCGGTGACTGATGAACGTCCGGTTGACACGCGCGTCGTCGCGTCCTGCCAGCAGGGCGACCGCGACGCCTTCCGCCTGCTCTTCGAGACGCACAAAGATAAAGTCTATTCCATCGCGCTCTACTTCTTCGGCGGCGACGCCGCGCTCGCCTCCGACATCACCCAACAGGTCTTTCTCAAACTCTTCACGCGCATCGGGCAGTTTCGCCACCAGTCGGAATTTACGACGTGGCTCTACCGTTTGACGACCAACACCTGCATTGACGAGCAACGCAGGCGACGCCGTTTCAGCCCCTTGCCCGACGCGCTTGGAGAGACGCCGCGCGGTCACAACAGCGGCGGCAGCGCACCGCCCGCCGCCGAGGCGCGCTTCATGCGCCTTGAGATCGCGGATTCGGTGCGTGATGCCATCGGGTCGCTCAAGCCGAAGCTGCGCATCGCGATCCTGCTCAAGTATTTCGAGGAGCTTTCTTACGAAGAGATCGCCGTCGCACTCAACTGTTCCAAAGGCACGGTGGCCTCGCGTCTCAATCGCGGCCATCGCATACTCGCGCAGCGGCTCGGCCACCTGCGCACGGGCGTTTTAAGCGGAGACTAAGAAGTAAAGATGTTCGGCCAACGGCACGTCAAAGATCAACTCACGGCCTACGCGCACAGCGAACTTCCGGCGGCTGAGTCGGCGCGCGTCGCCGCGCACCTCGGCACGTGCGCGCGCTGCCGCGCGGAGTTTGAAGAGATCAGTTACGGCATCCGCCTCGTCGAAAGTTTGACCACACACGCCGCGCCCGCGAACCTCTGGGAAGGCATCGAGGCCGCGCTGGCGCAAGCGTCGTTTCGGGAAAATCAACGTGAGCATGCGGCGCGTTCAGACTCGCCGGAGAAGACTGCGCGCCGTAGTCGGCGTCTCGGCGGTTTGAGTCTTGGCGGTTTACTTCCCGGCAATTTACTCAACGGCCGTCTCGCCGGTTGGCGACCCGCGCTGGCGGCGAGTCTCGTGCTGTTGTTCGTGCTCGGCGCGGGCGGCGCGACGTGGTTCTACCTGCGCTCGACGCGCACGAGTTGGGAAGTGGCGCGGCTACAGGGCGCGCCCTCGATTGACGCGGATCTGATGGGTTCGACCGGGCGGCTCGGCATCGGCGAATGGCTCGAAACCGACGCCGACTCGCGCGCGCAGATCAAGGTGGCCGACATCGGGCAGGTGGAAGTTGATCCCGGCACGCGCATCCGGCTCGTCGAGACGCGCCTGACCGAGCACCGTCTGGAACTCGCGCGCGGTCGCATGCACGCGACCATCTACGCGCCGCCGCGCCTCTTCTTCGTGGACACGCCTTCGGCCGTCGCTGCCGACCTCGGCTGCGCCTACACGCTCGAAGTTGACGACGCGGGGCGCAGCACCCTGCACGTCACGGCGGGCTGGGTGGCGTTCGAGACGAAGGATCGCGAGTCGATGGTTCCGGCCGGGGCGGCGTGCCTGACGCAGCCGGGCATCGGGCCGGGCACGCCCTTCTTTGAAGACGCCTCCGAACTGTTTCTCGACTCGCTCGCGAAATTCGACTTCGCGGGCGGCGGCGCAGACGCCCTGCAAGCCGTCGTCGCCGAAGCCCGCACGCGCGACACGCTCACGCTCTGGCACTTGCTCGCGCGCACAAAAGGCGACGAGCGTGCGCGCGTCTACGAACGCCTCGCCGCGCTCGCGCCCCCGCCCGCGGGCGTGACGCGCGAAGGCATCATGCTCCTTAACCCCGCGATGCTCTACGAATGGAAGGCGCAGATGGAGCCGACGTGGATGGCCGACAGCATGCCCGACATGCGTGGCACGTGGGGCAAACTCTGGGCAGACAGCCCCGCGCCCCGCGTCATCAGGAAAGCCCAAAGCTATCTCAAGTAAACTTTCGCCGCAGCGCAAAGCGCGAATGTTATAGCGAGACGCCATTGCGTGTGACGCAAGTTTTCTCCGCGCTACTCGAATATTCCTATCAAGCAGAGAAATGAAAGTAATTGACTGACCCCGCCGTCTAATAGACATCGGGACGCTCTACGGAAGTTGCAGCGAGGGCGACGGGCGGAGGTGAAAGTTGATGCGTAAGTTTCTCAAGTTGACGGCGTTGGCTCTGGGCGTGCTCTTCATCTCGGTGCAGTTTGTGCGACCGAACAAAAGGAACTTGCCCGTCGAGCCGACCCACACCATCGAATCGCACGCGCGCGTCACGCCGGAGGTCGCGGGCATCTTCGAGCGCGCGTGCAAGGATTGTCATTCCAACCAGACCGAGTGGCCTTGGTATGCACGGGTCGCGCCGGTCTCCTGGTACGTCACCGATCACGTCAACCACGGGCGCAGGCATCTCAACTTTTCCGAGTGGTCAAACTACGACCGCGAGCGCGCCGACTGGCTGCTCGGCGCGATGTGCATGACCGCCGAGCGCGGCCGGATGCCGCTCCCCTCCTACACGCGCATGCACCACGCCGCCAAACTCTCGCCCGCCGACGTGCAAACTCTCTGCGCGTGGTCGCGCACGGAACAACAACGTCTCGCGAAAAGATAAGACGGGGGAAAGGGAAAAGGGGAAGGGGGAAGGGGTTAAAAACTCACGACTCTGTGAATTTATTTCTTACCCTTTGCCCCTTTCCCTTTTCCCTTTCCCCTCGTCTCCATTGCCACTCGCCCGCGCCCCCTGTGCTACCATCCCGCCGCAAGTTTGCGATCCCGCGCACGACGCTAGACGCGTCCGCCAAACTCCTGTTAATGGATGCCGACTGATCACATGAAAAAACAAAGGCTCGCCTGTTCCCTGCTGCTCTCGCTTCTACTCACGCACGCCTCGTCTCCGTCTTTCAAACTCCGCGCGCAAACACCGGCTGCGTCGCCACCGCCCGTCTCAAAGACGTTGACGCTCGCGGGGCTGCGCGCGCCCGTCACCATCCGCCGCGACGAACGCGGCATACCGCACATCGAGGCGTCGAACGAGGCCGACCTCTATTTCGCGCAAGGCTACGCGACGGCGAGCGACCGCCTGTGGCAGATGGACTTGCTGCGGCGCACGGCGCGCGGCGAACTGGCGGAAATCTTCGGCCGCCCCGCGCTCGAAGAGGACAAGCGGCGGCGCATCTACGGCTTCGCCGCGCTCTCGGAAGCGCTCGTCGCGCGCACCTCTGCCGTGACGCGCGCCGCGCTCGAAGAGTACGCGCGCGGCGTCAACGCCTACATCGAATCGCGCGGCACTGCTGACGCGCCCCTGCCCGCGGAGTTTCAACTCATCGGCTACAAGCCTCGCCCCTGGCGTCCGGCCGACTCGCTCGTCATCGGCAAGATTTTCGCCGAGACGCTCTCGACCACGTGGCCGACCGATCTCTCGCGCGCCCTCCTCGCAGACCTCCCGCCCGCGCGCCGCGCGCAACTGCTGCCCGACAGTTCCACGCTCGACGTGCTCGTCGTCGGCAGCGACAACGTGAAGTCGCAGACGCCGAACGGAAACGAAAAGAAGCCCGCCCCGAAAAGTCGTGCAGCTAAAACCCGCGCGGCGATAACTCATGCGGCAACAATTAACGCGGCAACGCCTCATGCGGCAAAGACGACTCACACGGCAACGACCGGCGCGGCGAGTCTCCCTTCATTCGACGAGCGCGTGCGTGATGAACTGCTGGCGGAGGTCGAGCGCGTCACGGACTTGTCGAGAAGTTCGCTCGAACGCGTCGGCCTCTACATGGAGGGGCGCGCCGTGAGCAACAACTGGGTGGCGAGCGGCAAGCGCACCGCGTCGGGCAAGCCCCTGCTCGCCAACGATCCGCACCTGCCCGCTTCCGCGCCGTCCATCTGGCACATGGCGCACCTCAGCGCGCCCGGCCTGCACGTCGCGGGCGTCACCGCGCCCGGCGCGCCCGGCGTCATCATCGGCCACAACGACCATATCGCGTGGGGCATGACCAACCTCGACCCCGACGTGCAGGACTTGTATCTCGAACGTTTCAGCGCCGACAAAAAGAATTTCTACGAGACGCCTTCCGGCTTGCGCGAGGCAGAGGTGCGGCGCGAAGAGATCAAGGTGCGTAAAGGTCTGACCGACGCTTCGACCGAGATTGTCAACTTCGACGTGACCGTGACGCGCCACGGCCCCATCATCCTCGAACGCGAGGGCAAGCGTTACGCGTTGCGCTGGACTGCGTTCGACGCGGAGCGTACGGAGTTTGACGCCTTCTACAAGATCAACCGCGCGCGCAACTGGAACGAGTTTCGCGACGCGCTCGGTGGCTACAGCGGCCCCACGCAAAATTTCGTCTACGCAGACACCGCCGGGCACATCGGCTACTACGGCGCGGGGCGCATCCCCGTCAGGCGCGGCGGCGAGGGCGACGGCAGCGTCCCCTTCGACGGCGCGACCGACGCGGGCGAGTGGGCGAGTTTCATCCCGTTCGACGAACTGCCGCACTCGTACGACCCGCCGTCGGGCTTGATCGTCACGGCCAACAGCCGCGTCGCCGGGCGCAGCTACCCGCACCATCTCACGCACGAGTGGGCTGCGCCTTACCGCTCGCGCCGCATCTACGATCTGCTGTCGGCAAAGCGGAAGTTGACCGCAGACGACTACCGCGCCGTGCAGGGCGACGTGTATTCAATCGGCGGGGCGAGTTTCGCACGCGCCGCCGCCGCCGCTCTGCGCGCGCTCCCGCCGCTCGGCGACGTTGCCGGTCAACCGACCTTCAACGATGCCAAACTGCGCGAGACGGTCACGTCTCTCGAAGGTTGGGACGGGCGCGTGACGGCGGACTCGCGCGTCGCGCCGCTCGTGGCGGAGTTGAGCGCGTCCTTCCGTCGGCGCATCCTCAAAGAAGCGCTTGGCGAGGCGCGGGCGCGTTCGTACCGTTGGGCGAGCGGCGATCTGTTCTTTAACCGCGTCGCGTCGGAGCGCCCGGCGGAGTGGTTGCCGAAGGAGTTTCCGAACTACGGCGAGTTGATGCGCGCCTGTCTGTTGGACGCCCGCGCGGCTCTGACGAAACGCATCGGCGTGGACGAGTCGGCGTGGACATGGGGACGTTACTCGCCCGCGCGTTTCCCGCACCCGCTCGCGGCCGTGCCTTTCGTCGGCGCGCGTTACGCGCTTGAGCCGCTTCCGGTGAACGGCACGGGGTGGGCTGTCGCGGGCGCGACCGTCAACGTCGGCGCGAACGTCTCGATGCGACTCATCGCGGACTTGAGCGACTGGGACAAGACGCAGCAAGCCATCACACTCGGCGTGTCGGGCGACCCCGCCAGCCCGCACTGGTCGGATCAACTTGAGGACTGGCGCGCCGCCGCCCCGCGCGTTCTCCCGTTCGGCGCGCGCGCCGTCGCCGCCCACACGCGCGAGACGCTCACACTCACGCCGAAGTGAGGCCGGTGAATTTGCCTGCGACTAATGCGACTAAGAGGAAAAACGAGAACCGCCCGTGCCTTTTCAGACACGGGCGGTTCTCGTTGGCAAAGGTTTCGGTGCTTCGCTTAGAAGCGGAAGTTGAGGCCGATGCCGAGGCGGATGTTGTTGCCGGTCTCACCTTCGAGACGGACGGGGTTGTACTCGACCTTGATCGCGCGGAAGTCAATGTTCCGGTTGATGCGGATGTCGAGGCCGCCGCCGACGGCCGCCGCAAAGCCAGTCTCGCTCTCGCTGAAGTTGGCGTTCGGCAAGCCGGTGGTAAGTCCGGTCACGTCAACCGAAGCATGACCGAGGCCGAACAGCGCCTGCGCGAACGGACGGACGCGCGTCTCCGTCGCGTTGTCCTGAATCTTGATGCCGCCCATGAACTGCGTCAGCTTGCCATCAACATTCACGTTCTCGCCGCCGGGGACGAGGGGGCCGAAGTCGCGCGACTTCTTGTGGTAAGAAAAATCGGCCTTCGCGCCGACGTAGCGGCTGAAGTTGTAACCGGCGTCAACGTTCACGCCGTTGAAGCCCTCGCGGCCGGTGTCGTTGGGGTCGGGGCTGAACGCGCCGTCCGAGTCCACGCGGTTCTGCGAGAACATGACGCCGAATTCGCCGCGCTTGAAATCACCGTCCTGCGCGAACGCCAAAGGCGCGCAGAAGACGAAGAACAAAGCCATAAAAAGTGCTTTACGCATTTGAGTTAAATTCCTTTCGAGGTAATCGTGTTAATTGTGGTGAAGGTTTGTCTCAATCATCCTTCAACCGGTTTGACGACAGACGCGTCCCCGCTTATTGCTCGCCGTCAACTCCGTCCCGCGGACAGAGTGGCGCGACAAGTCAGGGGAAACGATCAAGTCGAGAGAGTTAGTTTCACATTCACGCCCACGCGTTGTATGAAACTATCTAATCGCGCTCATTACGTTTTTTATTCGCCCGCCGCGCTGTTTGATCCGAATTCTCGGACGCCGGGCACGTTGAGTTACGTCACTCCCTAAAGCACAATGCTAGGCGCAAAACGGCGCGAGAGTCCTTTAGCGATTCTTAAAATTTTCTTAAAGAGTTCTTAAACGAAGCCGGGCGCGTGCTCCCCTCCGCGAGTCCGCTTCCCTTCTCTCCGCGTTCGCGTCAGACTCTCCTCAAGTTCACCCCGGGGCAAATTTATGAGCGACCTTGAACCAAAGCGACGGCTGCGGATTTTCTGCGCGTGGTAACTGCCGGAGGACGTGCGCGCGGGGGTCGCCGCGCACGCCGCGCAGTTGCGCGCGGCGGCCGAGTCGTCGCTCAAAATAAGTTGGGAGCGGGCGGAGAAGTTGCACCTCACGTTGAAGTTTCTGGGCGAGGTCGAGGCGGGGCGGGTGGAGGCTCTGGCGCGCGCGGTGACACGCGCGGCCGAAGGTGCGTGTAAGTTTGAAGTGAGCTTAGGGGAGTCCGGGGCATTCCCGCCGCGCGGCAACCCGCGCGTGCTGTGGCTCGGACTGCGAGACGCGACCGGCCTACTCGCACGACTTCAAGAGCAACTCGAAGCGGAATGCGAGCGCGAGAATTTTCCGCGCGACGCGCGCCCCTTTCGCCCGCACATCACCATCGCGCGCATCCGCGCGGCCAACGCCGCCGCACGCCACGTCGCCGCGCTTCACCGCGAGACGGAGTTTGCGCCCGCCACTTTCGACGTGGGAGAGTTCGTCATCATGCAGAGCCAACTCGGCACGGACGGTTCGCGCTACGCAACCCTGTCGCGTCACGAGTTGAAAGTCGGGACGGGCGGTTAGGCTGCGTCGAGGTTCAAATTTTCAACCCCGGTAAAGTGTGTCGCGC
>JAUZFQ010000040.1 GCA_030838445.1 Pyrinomonadaceae bacterium
CGCCGCGATGGCGTTCCTGTCCAGCACCTCAATCGCCACCGGCGTCACGCGCGCGCGATTGAAGCGCGGCACGCAGGCGCACGCCTCCGCCATCGTCTTGAAGGTGGCGCGCACGGTGCGCGTCGCTTCGGGCAGCGGCAGCAGCCGGAGCGTCGCCTCGGTGATGATGCCGAGCATGCCTTCCGAGCCGCAGATGAGTCCGGTGAGGTCGAAGCCGACGACGTTCTTGCTCGTCAGGCCGCCCGTGCGGATTACCTCGCCCGTCGGCGTCACGACTTCGAGACCAGTCACGTAATGCTTCGTCACGCCGTACTTCGCAGAGCGGATGCCGCCCGCGTTCTCGGCGATGTTGCCGCCGATGAATGAAGTCTTGTAGGAGGCCGGGTCGGGCGGGTAGAAGACGCCCTCGGCCTCGACCGCCTGCTGCAACGCGTAGGTCGTCACGCCCGGCTCGGTGACGACGTAGAGATCGTCTGCGTTGATCTCGCGGATGCGGTTCATGCGATCCGTGCCGATGACGACGCCGCCCTCTACGGGCACTGCCCCGCCCGTGTAGCCGACGCCGCCGCCGCGCGCCGTGACGGGAAACCGTCGCTCGTTGGCGAGTTTGAGAATCAAGGCGACTTCGGCGGTCGTTTGCGGCAGCAGGACGGCTTCGGGCGGAAACTTCTCCTTCACCGCGTCGGCCGCGTAAGGCTCAACCTTCTCCGCGTCAACGAGCACGTTCTCCGCGCCGACGATTTCGCGCAAGGCGACGAGCACGTCTTCGTCCGACGCCGCCGTGCGCGCGCGTCCCCTGCCCGTGATTCCTTCGTGATGACGACTCATAAATTAACTTGTCAACTAATCCTCTCGCGCAATGCGTCCCGGCTGCGTCCCGGCCGCGTCCCGGCTCTCTCAGGGGACGGGGTTGACGACGATGTTCACGCGCTCGTTGCCGACGATGATCTCAAGCGGGTTGCCGAGTTGCAGCGGGAGCGTCTTGCCGTTGATGTTGATTTCGAGGCGCGGCGCGGCGGACGATGAAGGGTTGGTCGTCGCGTTTGAATTCATGCGCGACGGCGACGTTGTAGCGGGCGTCGCGGCGTCGGGCGCGGAGGGCGCGGGTTCGCCCGGCTTCGCTACGTCCGTCGAACGCGTCAACAAATTGACGGCGACGATGCGCCACGTCGCGGGCGTGCAGGTCAGGCGCAAGCCCGGCGTGTCCACCTCCGCCACTTCGCCGACGGCCAGCGTCCCCACTTTCCACATGCCTTCGCCGCAACGCACGCCGCCCGCGTCGTAAAAGGTGGCCGAGCCGGAGACGTAGTTATAAAAAAACTGGCTGCGGTTTTCGATGGCGATGAGGACGTTGCGCGCCGGGGCGTCCTGCGTGCCCGCGAGCGTGGTGGTGCGCAGTCGGCCGCCGAGCGCGACGCGCCCCGCCGCGTCGAAGGCCGTCGTCGCTTCCGTCAAGGCGACGCGCGGTTCGCCGCCCGCCGTCGCTGCGGTCGCGCCAGACGGTTCGGCGGGCGTCTGCTGCGCGAACGCGCCCAACGCGCACACCGACCAGACGAGCGCGAGACGACACACGTTGATGATTGCTTTCACTTTTGCCCTCCCCTTTACTAACAGCACAAGTTTTAAGTTCGGCCGGACGACGGCGATTGTACACGAATGACGCTCCGGCCACGTCTCGAATTTCGCCCGCAGTCGCGGCGCGCGTGCCCGTTCGCCGTCCGGTACGCTCCTTGCACTAGCCTCGACTTGAACTGCGTTCCTGACGCGAAACAATACACGGCGCGGCGTTGATGGATGTTCGATTCAAGGCTTTCGCTGCGTTGTAAATCGGAAAAATCATAGGGAAGAAGGGGAATTAAACAGATGGCAAATTCGACGGCGACGACACAGAAACGCTCGGAAGTGATCACCGGCATGTTCAAGGACAGGGAGAGCGCGGAACGCGCCTACACTTCACTGGCCGAACGCGGCTACAGCAAAGACGACATCAACGTCATCATGTCAGACGAGACTCGCAATAAATATTACCCCGAAGGCAGCGACGCGGCCGACACGGAACTCGGCTCGAAAGCCCTCGAAGGCGCGGGCACGGGTTCGGCCATCGGCGGCACGACCGGCGCGATCCTCGGCGCGATTGCCGCCATCGGCACGTCGGTCGCCTTGCCGGGACTCGGCCTGCTCGTGGCGGGGCCGCTCGCGGGCGCACTAGTCGGCGCGGGCGCAGGCGGCGCGGCGGGCGGACTGATCGGCGCGATGGTCGGCTCGGGCATCCCCGAAGACCGCGCGAAAGAGTACGAAGCGGGCGTCAAAGACGGCGGCATCGTGATGGGCTTCAACGCGCGTTCTGATGAAGACGCCGAATACTTCGAGCGTGACTGGAACAGCAACAAGGGCGAGGGCGTCTATCGCGGCCAGACGACGATCCCGGTGGTCGAAGAAGAGTTGAAGGTCGGCGTGCGCGAAGTCGAGCGCGGCGGCGTGCGCGTCGAGAGCCGCGTTGAGGAGAAGCCCGTCGTGGAGGAAGTGCAACTGCGCGAGGAGCGCGTGCACGTCGAACGCCGCCCGGTTGATCGCCCCGTGGCGAACGCCGACGCGGCTTTCCGCGAGGGCACGCTCGAAGTTACGGAGCGCGCCGAAGAGGCGGTCGTCTCCAAGACGGCGCGCGTCGTCGAAGAAGTGGTCGTCGGCAAGCAGGTTGAGGAGCACACCGAGACGATCAACGACACGGTGCGGCGCACGGACGTTGATGTGCAAGAGGTCAACTTAAAGGACACGACCCGCACGGATCGCGAGCGGTAAGAACGCGACGCTCAAGCGCGCGCCGGAAGTCGTTTGAATTTCCGGCGCGCGCACATATTCAGAGACCAAGCGGGCGAACAAAGGCGACTCGATGAGCAACGATAGACTTCCGGCGACGACATCCACATCAACGACGGGCGACGCGGCCAGACGCGCTGCGTGGCGGGACAAATTTGAGCGGAGCGTGCGGCAGGCGGCAGAGACGCCGACGCAGCGGACGGTCGGCGTTTATGAACGCCCGGCGCGGCGCGCGAAATTATCGCTCCCGCTCGTGGTCATTTTGATTCTGGCCACGCTCGTCTCCGTCGTCGCCACCGCGCGATTTCTGTTTTAAGTGAACGGAGTCAAGTTGAACTTGAGAGAAAGGAATTTTTGAAGATGAGCGAAACGAGAGCCACAGGAGCAGCAACGGAAAGACAGAAGAGCGCGACCGTCACCGACCGCGACGGCCTGCGCGGGCGCATTGACACCGCCGCGCCGCAGACGCGCGAGGGCGGCCGCCCTGAGGTGCTCGTCCATCTCGACAACGGGCGGCAAGCCTTCGTCCCCGTGGACGCACTCGTCTTGCAGGACGACGGCAGTTTCACGCTTCCCTTCAGTCTCTCCGAAGTCGCACAGCCGCAGGACGCACGGCGCGCGGTAGCTGGCGACGCTATGGGCGACGAGACGCTCGTCACGTCCGACCGGACGCGCGAAGCGGAACGCATCGTGATGCCGGTCATCGCCGAGACGCTCGACGTGCAGAAGCGCAAGGTGCAGACGGGCGGCGTGCGCGTTCGCAAGGTCGTCCACGAACGCGAAGAGGTGGTTGACGAGCCTTTGATGCGCGAGGAAGTGCAGGTCAAGCGCGTGCCGGTCAACCGCGTCGTGGACGCGCCCGTGCCCGTGCGCCACGTCGGCAACACGATGATCATCTCGCTGCTCGAAGAGGTGGTCGTGGTCGAGAAGCGCCTGATGCTGAAAGAGGAACTGCACATCACGAAGGGCGAGATCGAAACTTACAAGCCGCAGCGCGTGACGCTGCGGAGCGAAGAGGCTGTCGTCGAGCGCGTCGCCGACGAAGACATTGATGAGACGCAGTTGACGCGCGGGCGCGTCGGCGAGCCGCGCGGCGAGTAGGCGGTTCGTCGTCGTCGGCGTGAGTCGAGACGGGTCAGGTTGAGTTTCGTTTGATTGAGTATTGAAGGTAAGGCGGCGTTTGATTTTGACGGGCACGCGCGTCGGCGTTGTGCCGGGTAGTAACTGAAGGGGGATTAACGAAATGGCGAAAACTGTGATCGGGTTGTTTGATAATCGCGCCGAGGCGCAGAGCGTGGTGCAGGAACTGCTGGGCGCGGGTTTCCGGCGCGACGACATCAGCGTCATGTCGAAGAAGATCGAGGGGCAGGACAAGCCGACGCGTGAGGGCGAGGCGGTCGCCTACGTCGAAGAGGACGGCGAGGAACAGATCAAGGACATGGCGAAGGGCGCGGGCACGGGCGCGGCCATCGGCGGACTCGCCGGTCTGCTCTTGAGTTTGACGGCGTTCGCGATTCCGGGCGTCGGGCCGGTGCTGGCGGCCGGGCCGCTCGCCGCCATCATCGCGGGCGCAGGCATCGGCGCGACCGCGGGCGGATTGATCAGCGGCCTGACCCGCCTCGGCGTGCCCGAAGACGACGCCAACTATTACGCCGAGGGCGTGCGCCGCGGCGGCACGCTGATCAGCGTCGAGGCGGCGGACAATCAGGCGGACGGCGCGGTGGCGATCATGAAGCGACACGGCGCGGTCGAGATTGACAAGCGCGCCGCACAGTGGCGCGACGAGGGTTGGAGCGGCTTTGACGCGAACGCCACCGAAACCGCCTACAACGCCTTCGCGGGCGACGGCCGGACGAACGCCACGACGGCGACGGAAGTGACGGCGGAACATCAACGTCTCGCGAATGCGCCGCGCGCCGCTGCCACTACGGCATCGCCGCAGAATCAGGTGTCCGTCCCCGTCGTCGAAGAACAGTTGCAGGTCGGCAAGCGCGAGGTGGAGCGCGGCGGCGTGCGCGTCGAGACGCACATCACGGAGAAGCCCGTCGAGGAGAACGTCGAACTGCGCGAGGAGCACGTCAACGTCGAGCGTCGCCCGGTTGACTACACGTTCCACGGCACGGAGTCGGAGGCTTTCAAGGAGTCGCTCGTCGAGATCAGGGAGGCTTACGAAGAGTTGGTCGTGAACAAGAAGGCGCGCGTGGTCGAAGAGGTCGTCGTCAACAAGGACGTCGAACAGCGCACTGAGACCGTTCACGAGACGTTGCGCCGCACGGACGTGAACGTCGAACAGATAGACAACGCGAGCAACAAGGCGCGCGGCGCGAGCGCGTCTGCGAAGGGCGACGATCCGCTCGACCTTTAACGCGAGCCGGAGTCTGCTCCGACCTTTAGCGCGGGGCGGAGATAGTTAGTTAGAACTTCGCGGCTCAGGCCGCTTTGCAAATCACAAGGAGGATAGTTTGATGATGAACGAGGGAAGGTTTTCTAAAGTCTTGAGGGGCGGCCTGCTCAGCCTGACCCTGCTCGCGGGCGCTGGTGTGGCAACCGCACAGAACAACGACAACCGCGTGGCGGACAACCGCGACGACGACCGCCGCGTCGTTAGAACCGACCGCGACGACAAGACGGACTGGGGCTGGCTCGGCCTGCTCGGTCTCGCCGGGCTGCTCGGCCTGATGCCGCGCAAGAAGCAGGAAGTCCACGTCCGCGAGACGCGCGACGTGCGCGACACGGGCGACCGGAGATAGTCGCATTTGACGGCGAGGCTAACTCGCAGGTCACAACGCGAAGGGCATCGGGTGGCGACTCTCGATGCCCTTCTCTTTTGTGTTCAACTCATTTCGGTTTAAGCGACAACGACTCTTTTTTGTTCAAGCGACGACGGGCATGAAGCGCGCGCCGTGTGGCATCAAGTAGCCGCGCGCGTCGCCGCCGATTCCGGCGAGGGCGTCTTCGACGGTGCGCGCCGGGGTCATACGCATGCGGCGCACGTCGGCGTCGTCGAGCTTGGAGACGAGCCGCACGTCGAAGCGTTCGGCTTTAGTCAACAACGCCCAAGCGGTCTGGCCGTTGACGGCGTAAGACTCGCGGAGGCGCGCGGCGAGCGCGTGCGAGTCGGCGGCGTCGAACCAATCGAGGAAATCGGCGCGACCCGTGCCGTCGGCACACTCGGCGACGAGCACAATCGTGCCGCCTTCGGCGCAGGCGTGCGTGGCCATGTCGAGCGTCTTGTGCGCCTGAATCAAGTTGATGTCGTGCGGCCAGCCGCCGCACGACGCGACGACGAGGGGACGCTTCTCCTCAATCCTGACGGTGTGCGCGTCGGCATACTCGGCGCAGGCGAGACGGTGCGCGCTGCGCCAGTCGCCCGCGTAGAGGCGCACGGCCTCGCCGCGCTCGTTCGTCCACGTGTTGATGAGAAACGACGGCGCGACTTCGGCCGCGATGCGTTCGCATTCTTCGTGGACGGCGTTGCCGTCGAGCCTGCCCGCGCCGACGCCCTCGCGCCGCCCGCCCGTCTCGAAATCGAAAGCACGCAAGTGAGTCGCGGCCACCGTGCGCGCCGAGGCGAGACCGGGGCAGATGCTTTTGCGCCCGCCCGTGAAGCCCGCGAAGTAGTGAAAGTTGATCGCGCCGGTGAGGATCACGTGGTCGTGCTCCGTGAGCGCGCGGGTGAGTTCGACGGGCGTGCCGTGTTCGGTCGTGCCGAGTTCGACGTGCTGCGCCGCATCATTGGCATTGTGGTCGAGCGTGCGGATGCGTTGGAGGACGAAGGGCGTGAGCAGTTCGCGCTTCTCCGCAGGCGTGACGGGGCGGTGGATGCCGGTGGCGAAGATGACGCGCAGATCGTGTGGCGCGACGCCGAGTTGGACGAGACGCCTGACGAGCAGGTTGACGACTTGCCCGCTCGCGGTCGCGCGCGTCGCGTCCGAGACGACGATGAGCACGCTCTCGTTCGGCGAGATGATGTCTTCAAGCGGCTGCGAGTCGAACGGGTCGTCAATCAACGCGCCCAACTCCGCGTCGGACAGAGGCCGCGCGATTGTCTCTTCCTCCGGCGCGAGAAGTTGCAAGCGTCCGTCCTCGTCAACGAAGGAAATCTTCCCGCGCCCGTAAGCTAGTTCCATAAAAATCAAAGGGGAAGGGGTAAAGGGTAAAGGTGGAAGAGTCTGATCGCTCAATTCTCTTCACGAATCACGGCTTTGCCTTCACCCGTTACCCCTTCCCCTTTCCCCTGTTGTTTAAATTCCGAAGCGCACTAG
Organism: Pyrinomonadaceae bacterium; assembly: GCA_030838445.1. Lineage (GTDB taxonomy): Bacteria > Acidobacteriota > Blastocatellia > Pyrinomonadales > Pyrinomonadaceae > JAIVJZ01. The sequence goes on from JAUZFQ010000040.1 coordinate 7,083, forward strand.
CGCGCTCTCGATCACGTCGAGCGAGGCGAAGTCCGCGCCGCCCGCCGAGCGCGCTTCGACGAGCCAGCGGCGCAGGCGGCGCGCGTCGTCGAGCGTCGGGATGCGGCACGCGCCCGTCAGGGCGAGCGTCACCAGATGATCCGGCGCGCCGTGCGTGACGAGCGCGGCCTGTAGCGCGGCTTGCTCCCGCAGGTCGAGTGTGAGCAGAAGATTGATTTCCATAAAGGGTGGTCAGTCGTCAGTTGTCCGTTGTCCGTTGTTCGATTGAATCTTTAGCAGCTTGCGTGATTGCCACATGCAACTGACAACTGACTACTGACGACTGACTATTTTTCCGAACTGAAACAGGCCGTGCCCGCGTGGCAGAAATGGAATGTTTCGTCCTCGAAATCTTCGGTCTCCATTTGCAGCGTCAGGTGATCGACGCCGAAGCGGTCGTGAAGTTTGACGCGCAACTCCTTGAGCAGTTCGGGCTGGACGACCGTGTGCGCGTGGACGACGTGCGCGCTCAGGGCTTCACGCCCCGACGTGATCGTCCAGACGTGCAGATCGTGGACGCCCTCGACGCCCGCGGTCGTGCGGATCGCCTCTTCGACCGACGCGAGGTTGATGTGCGCGGGCGTGCCCTCCAGGAGCACGTTCGTTGATTCCCTGATGAGATGCCACGAACTCCAAATGATGAGCAGCGCGATCCCCGCGCTGAACAGCGCGTCCGCACGATACCACCCGTAGGCCGACATCAACACGCCCGCGATGATTGCGCCGACCGAACCGAGCGCGTCGCCCATGATGTGCAGCCACGCGCCGTGGACGTTCAAATCGTCGTGGTGGTCGCCGTGGAGCAACCACGCGCAGGCGAGGTTGACGAAGAGGCCGCCCGCGGCGACGACGATCATCAAGTTGCTCTCGACCGGGCGCGGGTCGTGCCAGCGTTCGTAAGCCTGATAGAAGATCAGGAGCGCCATCACGACGAGCGCGACGCCGTTGACGAGCGCGGCGAGAATTTCCAGACGGTGATAGCCGAAAGTTTTACTCGGCGTGGCGGGTCGCGCCCCGAACCAGACGGCCATCAACGCAAGCGCGAGCGCGGCCACGTCCGTCAGCATGTGCCCGGCGTCGGCGAGGAGCGCGAGCGAACCTGTGAACCACCCGCCGAAAGCTTCGGCCAACATGTAGAGCGCGGTCAGCGCGAGCACGATCAACAGACGACGACGGCTGCGCTCGGCGCGCGACGACAGGTGCGGGTGATGCCCGCCGCTGTGTGCGCCGTCGTGCCGTGCGTGGTCGTGTTGGTGCTGTGCCGGAATCGCGTTCATCTCTGTCGTGGCGTCCGCGTGACAAAAAACAGAGCCGGATGCGCCTGTAAGATTACAAGCGCATCCGGCAATGGTCAACAACGTCAGGCGGCGGGTTAAGGTTGCGTCGCCGCGTGCAAACCGGCTCAGGCTTGAGACGGGCTTTTGAACAACTTGTAGGCCGACACCTAACCGATGAGCGCCCAGAAGATCAACACCGCGGGCTTCGCCGGGGCAGACCTGGCCAGACCCGAGAACAGCATGAAGGCGGAGAACAGGAGCGTGAGTGCGAGGAACGCTTTACCCATTCAATTGAGATCCTTTCGAGCCAGAGTAGTGTGTGTTTGCGGAAACTAACCGGAGGGATTTTGAGGCGATGCGTGTACGGCCGTCGGGCTTTAAAATTCGGCGACCTGCAACGCGCGGTTGAAGTCGCGGTAGAGTTCGTTGAAGTTGCGTATGGCGCGCTCCAAGACGTAGGGCATCTCCTCGATCTCCGTGGGGTTGATCGTGAGGTTCGCGTGATTGACGAAAGCGGCGTGGCCGTCGCCGCTGCGCGCGTCGGGCTGGAGGTGGACGAAGAAGAGACGGCGGCGCGCGGCGGGTCTGAGCGCGGAGACTTCGCGTTTGATGAAGGCCGCGCCCTGCTCCTGCGGGTCGAACTGCGGGTCGAGCAAAACGACGTCCATGTGATCCTCGCGCATGCGTTCGATGGCCTGCGTCGTGTCTTCCGCCACGTAAGCCTCATAGCCGTTTTCGACGAGCGCGCGCGCCACCGCAAAACGGTGTTCCTCGCCCGCGCAGATGAGCGCGCGCCGGTGGCCGAAGCCGCGCCGCTCGGCTGACTTCGACGCCTCGGCGGCCTTGCCCATCGCGCGTTGAAAGAGCGACGCGAGCAACTGCGCCGCCTCGTCGTGACCGGAGGCGGTCACGTCTGGCGACGAATCGGCGACCTCTTCGTCGGGCTTATAAACAGGGGCGGGGCGCGGCCGCTCGAAGCGCGAGTGACCCGCCGACGCGCTGCCGCCGAGGCTGACCGCGCTCTGCTGCTCGCCCGTCGCCGCGGCAGGCGGCTGCGCGTTGATCATGTGCTGGCACTTCGGGCAGCGAACCGTGAACGAGCGCGCCGGGACTTTCGTGTCGTCCAGTTGAAGCCGCGCGGTGCATTGCTGGCAGATGATAACCATAATTCAAGTGACGAGTGACGAGTGACGGGTGACGAGCTAAGAACAAGTTTTTAGTTTTCAACTTGTCACTCGTCACCTGTCACTCGTCACTGCTTTCTAAGTTAGGTCGAACACTACGGGTGAGCTGCGTTGGGGTGCGCGGGCTGGAGCGGGGACGCTCTCGTCGCCGTGCATGAAGTCGTCTTTGCCGCTGACGCCTTTGAGTTCGAGCAGCAGGTTGTTTTGATTGGTGGCGAAGGCGAGGCCGTCTTCGAGCGCGACGGTCTTGCGCTCGATGAACTCTTTGATCACGCCGTCGAAGTGTTGCATGCCGTCGAACTTGCCGTCGCGCATGGCGTCGAGCAGGGTCTTGCCTTCCGATTCGCCGTTCTGCAAATACTCGCGCGTGCGCGGCGTGGACTTCATGATCTCGACCGCCGCAACGCGCCCCTTGCCGTCGGCGCGCGGGATCAGGCGTTGCGAGAGGATGAAGCGGAAGGTTTGCGCGAGGCGCGTGCGGATGACCTGCTCCTCGTTCTTCGGGTAGAGACCGATGATGCGGTCAACGGTCTTCGACGCGTCAATCGTGTGCAGCGTGGAGAGGACGAGGTGCCCCGTCTCGGCCGCTTCGAGCGCGATCTCGGTGGTCTCGTAGTCGCGCATCTCGCCGATCAGAATGACCTTCGGCGCTTGGCGCAACGCGGCGCGCAGGGCTGACGGGAAATCCTTCGTGTCCGTCCCGATCTCGCGCTGGTTGATGGTCGAGCGGCGGTGCTGGTGTAGGTATTCGATGGGGTCTTCGATGGTGACGATGTGATAGTGGTGCTGCTCGTTGATCTGGTCTATGAGGGCGGCGAGGGTGGAGGTTTTGCCCGCGCCGGTCGGGCCGGTGACGAGCACGATGCCGTTGCGCAGGTTGCTGATCTCGGAGAGTTGCGCGGGCAGATCGAGCGAGGCGAGCGTGGGTATCTCGGTCGGGATGACGCGCATCACGATGGAGTAAGAGCCGCGCTGCTGGAAGATGTTGACGCGGAAACGAATCTTCGCGGGGAGCGAATAGCTGAGGTCTACCGAGCCGGACTGCGCGAGACGGAGGGCGGCGTCGGGGTTGCCCTCCATCAAAGACATGGCGATGATCTCGGTCTGGTAGGGCGAGAGTTTTTGCAGGCCGAGCGGCTGGACGGAGGTTAGCTTGCCGTTGATCTCCACCTGCGGCTGCTGGCCGACCGAGAAGTTGAGGTCGCTGATTTTGTCCGAGACGAGCAACATGCGCTCGATGACCGGAGGCAGATCGAAGAAACTCATGCCCTTGAATGCTCCATTGAGACTGAAAGGAAGTTTGCCGGAGAGAGCCGACTTACGGGTGGCGGGATTTTCGGGATGCGACAAGCGGATCAATTAGTCACCGCCTGCACCAATTCCATAGTCGCAAATCAAGCGCGCGAACGCAAGCTAAAAGTTCTCACCACAGGGAAACGGCGCGCAACCGGGGCGGCACACTGACGCGCGCGCCAGTGTGCCGCCCCCACGCTCACACCCATTGCCCGGACTTCAACTCCACGACATACGCGCCGAGTTCATTGTGCGCCCGCCGCGTGTACGTGAACGCGCGCTCCAGCGCAGCCGTCCCCGCCAAACGCCGCTCGTCCAAGTCCTCCAACTCGTCCGGCGCGGGCGGAGGAGCCAGACCACAGATCAACTGAATCAAGGCGTCAATCATGTCGCCGTCGTCGTAGCGTGTAAAGGCATCCACCAACTCGCTCGCCCGCTCCACACTAATCGGCACGGTTGACCAACGCCGCAGCGGCTCGTCGAAATCAGGCTCGCGCCGCAGACGGGACTGAGAAGTGCGCGTGCTATGATCTTTTCGCATCAGTAAGTCCTTTCACGAGTGGTTACTGGTGTAGAGGGCTTACCAAGACGGCTATCTTCGGTAAGTCCTCGCCTATTTACTACGCTCTATCTCTCAGCGATAGCGGGTACAGGAAACTATAGCCCACGGCCTTTAGTTCGTCAACAGAAATGTTGCCCTTGGCCTATAATTACTCTAATTTTATAAGATGAGCATGAAGCTATTAACGACGAGCGAAGTCGCCGCCCGATTAGGCGTCACAATAAAACGTGTACAGGCGATGATCAGGGATGGTCGTTTGCCAGCCGAGAAGATGGGGCGGGACTACTTCATCAAGGAAGACGATCTCAAACTCGTAGCGGATCGCAAACCCGGCAGACCGCCAAAGGCTAAAACCGGGACAGGTTCAAAGACAAGTAAGAAGAAATAAATTACTCAACACTTATCATTAACAAATCAATAGCAACCACCAGTTCAATCCGGCGATAGTTTTCAACTTTTTCAACCCAAACTCTTCCTTAACTCTTTCGTTCGTTCGATGATCTTGTCGGGTGTGTCGAGGAGTGCGCTGATGAGGGCGACGGAGTCGGCTCCGGCGTCGAGGGTGGCGCGGGCGTTGGCGCGGGTGATGCCGCCGATGGCGACGAGGGCGACCGTGGGGTCAATCGCGTCGCGGACGCGGCGGAGGGCTTCGAGGCCGACGGTGGGGGCGGGATTCTCTTTCGTGCGCGTGGGGTAGATGGGGCCGAGGGCGATGTAGTCAACGGGGAGGCGCGCGGCTTCGATGGCCTGTGCGACGGTGTGCGTGGAGTAGCCGATGATGAAGCGTTCGCCGAGGAGACGGCGCGCGGCGGCGGGGTCGAGGTCGTCCTGGCCGAGATGCAGGCCGTCTGCGCCGAGGGCGAGGGCGATGTCGGCGCGGTCGTTGACGATGAGGCGCACGCCGCGTTCGCGTGCGACGTCGAGGGCGGCCTCGGTCGATTCGTAAAACTCGCGCGGCGCGAGGTGCTTGTCGCGGAGTTGGATGAAGCGCGCGCCGCCGTCGCGCAGGCGCGAGACCTGTTCGGCGTGCGAGAGGCGCGAGAGGTGCGTGTCGGTGATGGGGTAAAATTTCGGGAGGTTCACGGGTCGCCTCTTTGCGTGTGGACTGGAAAATTTGCTAAGTTCGGTTTATCACAACCAACTTCAAGCGAGAAGGATAACCTTATGGCACTCGTCGGAGCGAATGAACTGAAACGAAAAATGCTGATCTCGGTGGACGGGCAGCCCTACACCGTGCTCGAAGTCTTCTTCGCGTCGCCCACGGCGCGCGGCGCGGCGACAATGGTGCGCACTAGATTGCGCCAACTGCTGACGGGCGCGGTGCTGGAAAAAAGTTTCAAGGCGACGGAGAAATTCTCCGAGCCGGACGTGCAACTCGTGCCCGCTTCGTTCCTCTACTCGGACGGCGAGGGCTGCCACTTCATGGACGAGTCGAGCTATGAGCAGTTCATGTTCACGGACGAGCAGGTGGGCGACGACCGCGGCTATTTGAAGGAAGGCGTCTCGCTGCAAATCCTCAAGTACAACGGCGCGCCCGTCTCGCTGCAACTCCCGCAGTACGTCGAACTCGTCGTGACGGAAACCGAACCGGGCATGCGCGGCGACACGGCGGCGGGCGGCGCGAGCAAAAAGGCGAAACTCGAAACCGGCCTCAGCGTCAACGTCCCGCTCTTCATCAAGGAGGGCGAGACCGTGCGCGTCAACACGCAGACGGGCGAGGTGGCGGGCAGGGCGTAAGACAGGGGAAAGGGGAAGGGGTAAAGGGTAAAGGAAAAGAAAGCGCCGCACTCGTCGTGCGCTGCCTTCTTCAACCTTTACCCTTTACCCCTTCCCCTTTTTAGTCCTTCGCGGTCTTGAACTGCGAGCCGCTCCCGGCCGGGTCGAACTGCTGCATGTAGTCGGGGAGGGCGGGTTCTTTTTTGAACTTGCCGCCGCGCGTGATCGCCCAGCGTTGCAGCCAGGAGATGCCCACCTCGCCCGTGTAGGTGTCGCGGTGCTCATAGGCTTTGTCCTTGAGGGCTGCGTCGAGCGTGACGAACTCGTAGCCGCGCTGCCTGAGCATGTGGACGACGCGGCCGAAGTGATCTGCGTTGAGCGCGTTGGCGTGGACGAGGAGCGTCTGCGCGACCTCGCGCCCGAAGAGTTCGACGGACATGCGCTCGTAAAACTCGAACATGCGCTCCATGTAGGGCACGTACTCGTCGGCGATGCGACGCGCCGTATCCTTGTCGCCACGCTGCAAGGCTTGCGCGTAGGCTTGCGCGAAAATCCACTCCGAGTTGTCAACCGTCACGGGCGCGACGCGGTAGCCGCGCGCGGCGAGAAACTGCTCGAACGCCTCTTTGGTCTTGAGGTCGGGGCCGGTGTTGAGATAGGGGTGACGGAAGTAGCGCAGCTTCATGCCGCGCGCGGCGAGGAGCGAGCGCGTGACGGGTTCGCCGTCCACGACCTGTTGCTGAAACTGTGCGAGCGGCGTCTTGTAGAGACTGGCGTGGGCGAAGGTGTGGTTGCCGAGTTCGAGTCCGGCGTCCGTCCACATCTTGAGGACGGCGACGCGCGCCTCACGCTCGCCCTCGCGCTCAAGTTTCCGCTCGTTGACGAAGCCGACGGCCGGAATCTTGTCCGCCGCAAACGTCCTGAGCAGTTTCGACGTGTACTCGCGCAGTTCGTTCAGCGTCGTCTTGCCGCCGTCGCCCGTGAACGGCAGATCGTCGAACGTGACGGCGACCTGACGGCGCGCAGCGTGCGCGCCGTGGCCGAAACTCTGCGCGGGCGACGCCAGCAGCGCGACGAAGAGAAGCACGGCGATCTTCGACAGACTCACTCTCATTAAACAAACTCCTTCGTAATAGCTCATCGCAATTGCGCTGAGCCTTTGTCTTTCAACGCACCACACGGTCTTTCGACGCGCCGCTCAGTTTTTAACTTTGTACAGTTTGTTGTAATCCATGCCGCCGCGCGAGACGTCGAACTGGCGCATGAAGGGCGAGAGGCCGGGTTCGCCGTCGAGCGGCTGCCCTTTCTCCAACGCCCAACGTTCGAGCCACGAGATGCCCCAAGGGCCGACGTAGTTGGCGGCCTGCCGGCGGTAGGCTTTGTCCTGCAACGCCTCTTCGAGCGTGACGAACTCGTAGCCGCGCCGCTTCATCATCGCCACGAGGTCTTCCATCCGGTGCGCGTTCAAGGCGTTGGCGGTGAGCATCAGAACTTGCGGCAGTTCGTAGCCGAGCGTGGTGCGCGAGAGTTCTTCGTAATACTCGAACATGCGTTCCATGTAGGGCAGGTACTCGTCGGCGACGCGCTTCATCGTCGCCTCATCTTCGGCGCGGCGCGCCTGCGCGTAGACGCGGCCGAAGAGCCAATCGGAGTTGTCAATCGTCACTTGATGAATGCGGTAGCCGCGCGCGGCGAGGAAGTTTTCGGCCGCCTCTTTCGTCTCGCGCGTCGCCCCCACGTTGAGGAAGGGGTAACTGAAATAACGCGGGCGCTGGCCGCGCTCCGACATCAACTTGCCTGTGATCTCTTCGCCGCGGATCACGTCCTGTTGAAACTCTGCGAGCGGCGTCTTGTAGAGGTTCGAGTGGGCGCGCGTCTGCGTGCCGAGTTCGTGCCCGGCGTCGAGCCAGAGGTTCAAGAGGCGCACGCGTTCCTCGTCGAGTCGGCCGCCGTTCTCTTCGTCGTAGAGTTGGTTCTCGTTGACGAAGCCGACCGCGCGAATCTGGTTGGCGGCGAGCGTCGCGAGCAGGCGGCGCGTGTCCTTCTCCGCGCGCGGGTTGTAGAAGGTCTGGACGGCGGGCAACGAGACGAAGGTGACGGCCACTTTCCGTTTCACCTTCGCCGCAGTCTTCGACGGCAAGTCTGCACGCGCGGCGCGCGCGTCTCTGGTCTGTAACGCGTTGAAAGTTTGCGCGCACGCGATGACGCTCGCCAGCACGACGAGGACGA
>JAUZFQ010000200.1 GCA_030838445.1 Pyrinomonadaceae bacterium
GATTGCGGATTGCGGATTTAAACACACGGGCTTTATTTAATCCGCATTCCGCAATCCGAAATCCGCAATCGTTCACGCTGTCGCCGTCGCCGCCTCGGTCGCGAACTTCAACTCGTCGCCGTCTGCGGAGAGGCGGATCGTTTGACCGGACGCGATCTCGCCGCGCAGGAGTTTCGACGCCAGCGGGTTTTGAATCAACGTCTGGATCGCGCGCTTCAACGGACGTGCGCCGTACATCGGGTCGTAGCCCTCGCGCGCGAGGAGTTCGCGCGCCGAATCGTCGAGCACGATGGTGATGTTGCGCTCGGCCAGCATGTGCCGCAGGCGTTCGAGTTGCACTTCGATGATCCGGACGATCTCTGCGCGCGAGAGTTGGTGGAAGATCACCACGTCGTCTATGCGGTTCAAAAACTCCGGCTTGAAGTGGCCGCGCAGTTCTTCCAACACCGCCTCGCGCACCGCCTTCTCGTCGTCGCCCGCCGCCTGTATCTCTCGGCTCCCAAGGTTCGAGGTCATGATCAAGACCGTGTTCTTGAAGTCCACGGTGCGCCCCTTCGAATCGGTCAGGCGGCCGTCGTCGAGTATCTGCAAGAGCACGTTGAACACGTCCGGGTGCGCCTTCTCGATCTCGTCGAAGAGGACGACCGAGTACGGCCTGCGCCGCACGGCTTCGGTCAACTGCCCGCCCTCTTCGTAGCCGACGTAACCCGGCGGCGCGCCGATCATGCGCGCGACGGCGTGCTTCTCCATGTACTCGCTCATGTCGAGACGGATCATAGCGCGCTCGTCGTCGAAGAGAAACTCCGCGAGCGCGCGCGCCGTCTCGGTCTTGCCGACGCCCGTCGGGCCGAGGAAGATGAACGAGCCGACGGGTCGGTTCGGGTCTTGCAGCCCGGCGCGCGCGCGGCGCACGGCGTTGGCGACCGCCGTCAGCGCCTCGTCCTGCCCGATGACGCGCACGCCCATGCGCTCCTCCATCGTGACGAGTTTCTGCATCTCGCCTTCGAGCATCTTCGAGACCGGAATGCCCGTCCACTTGGCGACCACCGCGGCGATGTCTTCCTCGTCAACCTTCTGCTTGAGCATCACGCCGTCCGCCTGTAGCTCGCCGAGCCGCGCCTGCTCCGCCTCCAACTTCTGTTCGAGTTGCGGAATCTCGCCGTACTGGAGTTCGGACGCGCGCGCCAGATCGCCCGCGTTGCGCGCGCGTTCGAGTTCCAACTTCAACTCGTCCAGTTTGCCGCGCGCCTCTTCCATGTGCTTGATGGCTTCCTTCTCCGACTGCCATTTCGCCTTCATGCCGGAAGACCGCTCTTTGAGATCGGCGGCGCGCTGTTCGATCTCGCGCAGACGCGCCTTCGAGCGTTCGTCCTCCTCGCGCTGCAAGGCCAGACGCTCGATCTCCAACTGCATGATCTCGCGTTCGAGTTGATCGATCTCGACCGGCAAGGAATCAATTTCGATGCGCAGGCGCGAGGCGGCCTCGTCAATCAGATCAATCGCCTTGTCGGGCAGAAAGCGATCCGTGATGTAGCGATTCGAGAGCGTCGCGGCGGCCACAATCGCGGAGTCTTTGATGTCTACGTTGTGGTGCTTCTCGTAACGCTCCTTCAACCCGCGCAGGATCGCGATGGTGTCTTCGACGGTCGGCTCGCCGACGTAGACCTGCTGGAAGCGACGTTCGAGCGCGGCGTCTTTTTCGATGTGCTTCTTGTACTCGTTCAGGGTCGTCGCGCCGACGCAGCGCAACTCGCCGCGCGCCAGTGCGGGCTTCAACATGTTCGACGCGTCAATCGCGCCCTCGGCCGCGCCCGCCCCGACGAGCGTGTGCAGTTCGTCAATGAAGAGGACGATCTGACCCTTCGCGTTTTCGATCTCCTTCAAGACCGCTTTGAGGCGATCCTCGAACTCGCCGCGGTACTTCGCGCCCGCGAGCATCGAGCCGAGGTCAAGGCCGACCAGACGCTTGTTGCGCAACGTCTCCGGCACGTCGCCGGAGATGATGCGCTGCGCCAAACCTTCGACGATGGCCGTCTTGCCGACGCCCGGTTCGCCGATCAGCACCGGGTTATTTTTCGTGCGCCGCGAGAGCACTTGAATCGTGCGGCGGATTTCGTCGTCGCGGCCGATCACCGGATCAAGTTTGCCCTGCCGCGCGAGGTCGGTCAGGTCTTTAGCGTATTTCGAGAGCGCCTGATAGTTGGCCTCCGCGTTCTGATCCGTGATGCGCGAATCGCCGCGCATCTCGCCGACGACCTTCGACAGGTCTTCGCGGTTGACGCCGTGCTGGCGCAGGATGCGACCGGCCGCGCCGTCCTTTTCGTCCACGAGGGCGAGCAGCAGGTGCTCGGTCGAGATGTACTCGTCCTGCATCGCCTCGGCCTGCTTCTGCGCGGCCGTGAAAATTTGCGTGAGGCGCGGGCTGAAATACTGCTGCCCGCCCTGCACCTTCGGCAGACGATTGATGGCGGCCTGCGCGTCGTTCAAGACGACTTGCAGGTTCGCGCCGAGTTTGCCGATGAGCGGGCGCACGATGCCTTCGGGCTGTTCGAGCATGGCGACAAGCAGGTGTTCCGGCTCGACCTGTTGGTGCTGGTTGCGCTCGGCCTGTTCGATGGCCGTCTGGATGGCCTCCTGCCCGCGCAGCGTGAAACGTTCTAGACGCATAATTTCTTGAACCTTAACTGACACGCGCGGGACGATGAATGAGTTCACCGCTCATCGTTCCGCGCGTTCAGACTTGAGACTTAAACTATTACTTTCCGGCGGTCGCAGTCTTACCTTTGCCCTCCGCCGTGCCTGACTCTTCGACTTTAGCCTCGATGCTCTTGGGCGTCGAAGCCGCGCCCTCGCCCGCGATCTCGATGCGGCGCGCCCTCACCTCTTCGCGCTTTTGCAGCACGACGCGCAGCACGCCGTTCTTGTACTCGGCGGTGACGTTCTCCGACGAGACCGTCTGCGGCAGCGTGAAGGAGCGCGTGAAAGAGCCGTAGGAGCGTTCGACGCGATGATAGTTGTCCGCTTCGTCCCGCTTCTCGAAGCGACGCTCGCCGCGCAGCGTCAAGACGTTGTTCTCGATGGAGAGGTCAAAGTCCTCGCGGTTCATGCCCGGCAGTTCGGCTTCGAGCACGATCTGATCCTTGTTCTCGTAGATGTCCACGCTGGGTGCCCAAGCGCCGCGCGCGATTCCCTCGTCGCCGAAGGAGCGCGACAGGTTGCTCGAAAACAGGCGATTCACTTCGTCTTGCAGCATCCGCAGGTCGCGGAACGGATCGTAACGGGTAATAGACATGACGTAATTCCTCCTCTTAACTCAACAAAAACGTTATTTGCTGGACGCCCAAATGAACCTGCGGCGCGACTGAACTTACGCGCCATTCACCTTTGAGCGTGTCGAAATAATAATATCTGAGTCTCTCTCTGTCAAGTATCGAAGGCAAAAAATTTTTGCCCTTTCCGCGCCCGCCGGAGAGAGGCGGCGAGGGGAGGCTCGGAATCCGCTTAGTCTAATCCAAAGAACCGTTTAATGGATGAGATGACGCCCGCCGAGACCTTCTCTTGATCCTCGATTTCGGCGGAGGCGGCGAGGCCGGCGCGGCGGTGCGCGATGGTCTGGCCGAGCGTTTCGGCCAGATCGGGGTTGGAGTCGAAGACGGATTTCATCGCCTCGTGGCCGATTTCGAGCACTTCCGTCTCGACAGCGGCGATGACGTGCGCCGAGCGCGGCTCGCCCGTGAACAGCGCCATCTCGCCGAAAAAGTCGCCCTCGCCGAGAGTGGCGACGGTGCGCGGCTGGCCGTTGTCGTTGATCTGGACGGCGACGTTGCCGTGCCGGACGATGAACATCGAATCGCCCTCGTCGCCCGCGCGGATGATGGTCTCGCCGGGCGCGTAGGTGTGGCTGCGCAAGCCGCAGACGAGTTGCGAAAGCTCGTCGGCGTTGAGCGGGGCGAAGATGTCTGTGGCGGAGAGGCGACCCGTGAGCGTCTCGGCGTCTGCCGCAGGGCTGGCGGCGGCCTTCGGGCGCTCGAAGTAGAGCGTCTGCGTGGGGTAGGCGAATTGCAGCCCGGCGCGTTTGAAGGCGTACCAGACGCGCTGGCGCAGGAGCGCGTCCGTGTCGTTGTGCTGGACGTAATCCACCAGCCAGTATTTGATCTCGTAGTCCACGGCGAAGTCGCCGAGGTTGCGTATACGGACGATGGGCGCGGGCTTAAGGCGCACGTTCTCCGTCTCGCGGATGGCTTCGCGCACGACGCGGATGACTTGATCGGGCGAGTGCGCGTAGAGCGCGTTGAAGTAGACGAGGCGCGCGTTCGGGTTGTCGCGCGGGCAGACCTCGATGGCCTCCTTCGCGATCTGGCTGTTGCTGACGAGGACGATGTGGTTGGTGAACGTCCTGATCTTCGCTGCGCGCCATGTCACGCTCTCGACGACGCCCATCCACTTGCCGACCGTGATCACGTCGCCCACCTCGAAGGGCTTGTCGGCGTGCAGCGAGATGCCGGAGAAGAGGTTGCCGAGCGTGTCTTGCAGCGCGAGGCCGAGGATAACGCCGAGCAGTGCCGACCCGGACAGCAGCGCGCCGAGGGAGAGTGCGAAATAGGTTTTCAGGATGACGGCGACGACGAGGATGTAGACGACGATGGAGAACAGATCGCGCACGAGGCTCGGCGCTTCGCGCCGCTTGCGGAGGCGGTACACCACGTCGAAGAGGAACGCCCCGGCGAGCCGCACGCCCACGAACATGAGGCTCAGCCACAGGGCGATCTTCGCGAACAGTTGTATCCAGTAGAAGACCGGCGCGGCCGTGTGCAACTGCCCATCCGGCGGCGTCGGCGACGGGGCGAAGACGGGCAGGACGAGATAGAACAGGACGGCGAACAGCGCGGTCGCGACGAGGGGCAGGGCGAGTTGTTTTTTGAGACGGGAGCTACTCATCTTGAAGCGTTACACGTCAACCGCGGATCGTTCACGGCAAGTTTGAAAGGGAGTGGCCGGGGCAGCTATTAAGACGCGCCGCCAAACACGGTCTTTGCCACTAACACGAGCGACAGGGTGGAGACGACGACGACCGTCAGCCACGCCAGCACATTATAGACCGCCCCGTTCGCGTATTCACCCATCAATTTACGGTCGCCCGCGAGCCGCAGGATGGCGACGAGCATGACGGGCAGCAAGAGGCCGTTGATGAACTGCGTGACGACGAGCACGCGGATCAGCGGCAGCCCCGGAATGATCGCAATCAGCGCGCCCACCGCGATCAGGAAGGTGAAGATGCCGATGAAGATCGGGGCTTCGCGAAAACTGCGCGAGACGCCCTTCTCGAACCCCAACGCCTCGCTGACCGAATAGGCGGTGGCGAGCGGCAACACGCCCGCCGCGAGCATGGACGCGCCGAAGAGTCCGACGGCGAACAGCAGCCCGGCGTATTCGCCCGCGAGCGGGACGAGGGCGCGCGCGGCGTCGGCCGCCGTCTCGATAGTGCCCGTGAAGCCGCCCGCGCCGAGCGTCGCCGCCGTCGAGATGACGATGAAGAAGGCGATGCTCATGGCGAACAGCGTCCCGACCCACACGTCCGCGCGCACGAGTTTGTAGTCTTCGCGCCCGACCCCCTTCTCCACCACCGACGACTGCACGAAGACCTGCATGTAGGGCGAGATGGTCGTGCCGATCAAAGCGACGAGCGTGAATAGATAATGGCTATCGTAGTGAAACGTGGGACGCACCAACTGCCGCGCCACTTCGCCCCACATCGGACGCGCCATAAACGCCGAGACGATGTAGCCCAAAAAGACGAGCGACATCACGAGAAAGAC
>JAUZFQ010000202.1 GCA_030838445.1 Pyrinomonadaceae bacterium
GATTGCGGAGATGTGGTCAGTCATATTTTGTCTTGAGACGAAAAAGCACCGGACACGCCGGACAAGAGAAGGTATCCTACCCGGCGCGTCCGGTGCAAACACTCGCCCGCCGCGCGGCTCCCGACGAAGCGTGAGAGCGCGTTTTAACGTGTGGCCTTGTCGTTACTATTGCGTCGTTTCAGCGAGCGCGGACTTGTACTTCATGTTGGTCTTGCGGTCGGTCAACTCTATGTAGACCCAACTCGGCGGAATGACATCGCTTTCGAGCGCGAACCACACTTTGTTGAGGTCGGCCGGGCTGCCGAAGGCGCAGAACCCGTTGAGCCGTTTCCCGTTCTGCTCGTAGACGTCCACCCACGTGCGCGAGGCTTTGGTGTTTTGCCCGCAGGGCGGCAAGTCGGGCGCGGCGGCGAACATCTCTTTCGGATAGACGTCGAAGTTCTCCACGTTGTAGCGGTAGCGAATAAACTGCTTGCCGCTGTTCTGAAAAAACTCCGGCGCGGTGTAGATGAGGACTGGATTCGGCAGCGGCCGCTGCGCCGTCGAGACGCCGCCCGCCGCGAACAACAGCAGACCCAAACCGGCTAAAAACACCATGCGCTTACCTCTGGTTAATCTCATGGTCGTTTCCTTTCTACCAAGCATGGACGGGACACGTCTGACGGCCGCACGGCCGCCCTTAAGTTGAGGGAAGTGGCAGGCAGATTCAACTGCCCTTGAAGAACAGTCCATCTAAAAGCCGAGATGAACCGGCGGGAAAACTGAGCGGGTAAGTCGGCCGCCCCGCACGCGGCGCGGAGGCGGCCGAACTGTAGCACTGACTTGTCGAAACCTGCGAGGACTGAGTTGTCGAAACCTGCGAGGACTTACTTGGACTTACTTGCCGAAAATCCCCTTGATGTCGGGCAAAAATTCGTTAAGCACGTTGAAGATCGCGCCGGTAATAAATGAAGTGCCGAAGCGGCGGAAGGTGGCGTCCACACCGATGCGGTCGTGGCCGGGCGTGCTCTGCTCCCAGAGGTTCGAGAGCGCGCTGGAAGAGAGTTGACCGGCGAAGCGAGAGTAGTTGGGTTGGTGTTTGCCGTTGTCGCCGCGCGTGACGAAGACGCGGCTCGCGGCGTGGGCGACGCGCGCCGCGAAACCCTTGCCCTCGGCGGCGCGCTCGTAGCGCGGGTCTTGCCGGAAGATCGAGGCGTAGACGCCGCCGCCGAGCAGGTTATTCGTGGCGCGGCGGCCGAACTTGATGGCGAAGCGCGAGAGGCCGTCGGCCACGCGGTCGTCCGTGTCCTTGTGTGGCAGGTCGTCTTCGCCCGCCTCCGTGATGATCGCGCTCACGAGCGGCAGGGCGTAGGCTTGCGGACTGAGGAACGCCGACTTGAACGCGCGCCGCATCTTCTGTTCCGAAGTCAGGGGCGTGTAGACGTCCGCGCCCGTCTGCTGCGCGCCGTCGTTGGAGTCTGTCGCCGCGAGTCCGGACGGGGCATCGAAGACTTTCGACGCAGGCCGTGCGTCCGACGCGAACGAGAAAGCGCGCGCCGATCCGACTTTGAGTGTCTGCGCGGGCGCGAAACTCGAAGGCTGCGACGCCGTGGCGTCAGTCGCCTTCTGTCCCGCGCCGATCTGCTCGATGCTCGCGGGTGCGGCGGCAACGGCGGCGGGCGTCTGTTCACATGCTTCAACTTGCGTCGCGACTTTTTCGCCGGTCGCTGCTGTGTTGGTGTTGGTGGTGGCGGGCGGCGACGGGCGCGCGCCCGCCTGCGTCTCTTGAGAAAACGCTGGTTGAGAAATAGCTAAGGCGATAAATATCTGTACGAAGAGTGCCGGCAGAAAGGCGCGGGCACGGAGCGTAGTCATCGGGGGTTCTCCTTGTGTTCAGATGCCGGCAGGCCGCCCCGCCGAAGTGAGTGGCGGGCTGAACGCTGCACGGCTCGCCGACATGCTACCCGCCGACGGCCGTCATTTCAAGCAATCTTTTTTCCCGCGCGTGTGGACGTGGCGGTTTTGGCGTTGCGCGGCGATTTGTGGCCGTTGCTGTTGGTGGCGTGCCCGTTGAGGAGGGGCTTGAGGGCTTGGCCGGTGTGCGACTTTTTGACGCGGGCGACTTCTTCGGGCGTGCCGCAGGCGACGACGCGACCGCCGCCCGCGCCGCCTTCGGGGCCGAGGTCAATCACGAAGTCGGCCGACTTGATCACGTCGAGGTTGTGTTCGATGACGAGGACGGTGTTGCCGAGCGAGACGAGGCGTTGCAGCACGTCGAGCAGTTTGTGAACGTCTGCGAAGTGGAGGCCGGTGGTCGGCTCGTCGAGGATGTAGATGGTGCGGCCGGTGGCGCGCTTCGAGAGTTCCTTGGCGAGTTTGATGCGCTGCGCCTCGCCGCCCGAAAGCGTCGTGGACGACTGGCCGAGTTTGATGTAGCCGAGGCCGACGTCGAGGAGCGTCTGAATCTTCTGCTTGATCTGCGGGATGTTTTCGAGGATCGGGAGAGCCTCTTCGACCGTCGTGTCGAGCAGTTCCGCGATTGACTTGCCCTTGTACTTCACGGAGAGCGTCTCGCGGTTGTAGCGCGCGCCGCGGCACACGTCGCAGAGCACGTACACGTCGGGCAGGAAGTTCATCTCGATGCGCTTCATGCCGTCGCCCTCGCACGCCTCGCAACGCCCGCCTTTGACGTTGAAGGAGAAGCGGCCGGGCTTGTAGCCGCGCTCGCGCGATTCGGGGAGCATCGCGTAGAGTTCGCGCAAGGGGGTGAAGAGACCGGTGTAGGTCGCGGGGTTGGAGCGCGGGGTGCGGCCAATCGGCGACTGGTCAATCTCGATCACCTTGTCCACGTTGTCCAAGCCTTCGATTGACTCGTACGCGCCGGGTTCGTTCAAAGAGCCATAGAGGTGGCGCGCGAGGGCGCGGTAGAGGATGTCGTCAATCAGAGTGGACTTGCCCGAACCCGACACGCCCGTGACGACCGTCAGCAGGCCGAGCGGAAACGTCACGTCAATGTCTTTGAGGTTGTGTTCGCGCGCGCCGCGCACTGTGACGCTGTGGCCGTTCGGGGCGCGACGCTCGGCGGGCAGATCGATCTTGCGCGCCCCGCAGATGTAGAGACCCGTGACGGAGTTCGGGTTGCAGGCGACTTCTTCGGGCGTGCCGACCGCGACGATCTCGCCGCCGTGGACGCCCGCCGCCGGGCCGATGTCCACGACGTAATCGGCGCGGCGAATAGTCTCTTCGTCGTGCTCGACGACGAGCACGGTGTTGCCGAGGTCGCGCAGGGCGCAGAGCGTCTCGATGAGGCGTTGGTTGTCGCGCGGGTGGAGTCCGATTGAAGGTTCGTCGAGGACGTAGAGCACGCCGCGCAGTTGCGAGCCGATCTGCGTGGCGAGGCGTATGCGCTGGCCTTCGCCGCCGGAGAGCGTGGCCGAGGGACGGTCGAGCGTGATGTAGCCGAGGCCGACCTGTTCGAGAAAGCGCATGCGGTTGCGTATCTCGCGCAGGACGAGTCCGGCAATCTGATTCTCGCGTTCCTTCAACTCCAACTTGTCGAAGACGGCGACGGCCTCTTCAATCGGGATGGCGGTGTACTGCGTGATGCCTAAGCCGCCGACGCGCACGGCGAGCGATTCGGGTTGCAGGCGTTGGCCGTGACAGTCTGGACACTCGACGGGCGACACCAACTCTTCCAGAGCCTCGCGCACCTTCTCCGACGGCGCATCGCTCATGCGCTCGCGCAGGTGGCGCACCGCGCCCTTCCAGTCGCTCTGGTAAGTGTAGAGTCCCTGCCGGAAAGTTAGTTGACCTTCGAGGCCGTGGAAGAAAGCCTCGCGCGCGTTCTTCGGCAAGGCGGAGAAGGGGACGGCCGCGCTCGCGCCGAAGTGTTCGGCGACGGCGACAAGCGCGCTGCGCAGATAAGCAGAGCCTTGCTTGTCGGCCGCGCCCATGAAGAGTTGTTTGTCGGCGCGTTCGTGCGGGTCTGTGATCAACTTGGCCGGGTCAACTTCGAGCACCGTGCCGAGTCCGTGGCAACGCTTGCACGCGCCGTAAGCCGAGTTGAAAGAGAACGAGCGCGGTTCGAGCGGCGGCACGTTGATGCCGCAGTTCACGCAGGCCATCCGCTCCGAGTACATCTTCTCTTCGCCGTCAACGACCGAGACGAGCACCGCGCCGTTCGTCAACTTCAAGGCGGTGCGAATGGATTCGGTGAGACGTTCGTTGATGCCCGGTTTAATCAAGAGACGATCAACGACCGCCTCGATGGTGTGGTTGCGACGCTTGTCGAGTTTGATCTCTTCGTCGAGCGAGAGCAGATCATTGTCCACGCGCGCACGCAGAAAACCGTCCTTCGCGAGTTTTTCGAGTTCCTTACGGAACTCCCCTTTTCGCCCGCGCACGATGGGCGCGAGGATCATCACGCGCTCGCCTTCGGGCAGCGCGAGGACGCTGTGGACGATCTGCTCGACGCTCTGGCGCGTGATGGCCGCGCCGCAGATGTGGCAATGCGGCTGCCCGATGGAAGAGAAGAGGAGTCGCAGATAGTCGTAAACTTCCGTCACCGTGCCGACGGTCGAGCGCGGGCTGCGCGAGACGGTCTTCTGCTCGATGGAGATGGCGGGCGAGAGTCCGTCCACCGAATCCACGTCGGGGCGTTCGAGTTGGTCTAGGAACTGGCGCGCGTAGGCCGAGAGCGATTCGACGTAGCGGCGTTGGCCTTCAGCATAGATGGTGTCGAAGGCGAGCGAAGATTTGCCCGAACCCGACAAGCCGGTGATGACGGTCAGGCGGTCGCGTGGGATTTCGACGCTGATGTCTTTCAGGTTGTGCTGGCGCGCCCCGCGCACCGTGATGCGGTCAATTGCCATTGCTTAAAATATGATTGCGCAGCTACAGACGTAAAATTTCGGGAGCGCAGAAACAGGTATTTTACGCCAGCCACAGCCACAGCACAAGCAAGGCCGATTTGAGGCGGCGCACGCGTCGCCCGCGACGCTTCCCACGCGCGCGCTTCAATCCTCGCGTTGAGAGGCGGCGTCCGCATCCCTGAAGTTCCGCTCCGAGCCGTGAAAGTTTTGATTTACGGGGTGAAAGTCTCGATTAGCAACGCTAAGTGTGCGTTTGCATGGTGAAAGTATGAATTTACAACGCAGAAGTGTGCATTTGCAGGGTGAAACTATGAATCCGCACCGTGAAAGTTCACATTCGCAGAGTGAAACCATGAATTCGCACTGCGAAAGTGTGAATCCGCACCGTGAAAGTATGAATCCGCAGCGCGAAAGTATGAATCCGCAGAGTAAAAGTTCAAATTCCCACCGTGAAAGTATCAATTCGCAGCGCGAAAGTATGAATTCACAACGTGAAAGTATCAATTCGCAGTGTGAAAGTATGAATTCACAGCCTAAAAGTTGATTTTTCGCGGTGGGCTAGTCCGGCCGCTTAGTCCGGCCGCCGCGCGTGTCATGTGTCCATGCATGGCCGGAGCGCGCAAGGCGGCTTTGTGCGGCTCGACGTTCGGCGGTTGTCACGCCCGCGCTCGGGGCAGCGTGTCAACTCTCACACACGAACATCGTCTCTCACACGCGGACAGCCTCCGTTTGAGTTTACAGCGTGGGTCTGAGATGGAACTTGCGCGGGCGATAACCTTGACACCCTTCGCGCGCGGCTCATACACTGCGCGGCAAGAGGCAAACATTTAGACGTGACAGCCGTGCGGTGTCCGCATGAGTCGCGCGCGGCGCGGGCTGGAAACGAAAAGGGGAGTGGTGAGTGTGAACCTGCCAAACACGCTGACGCTGTCGCGCATCTTCGTCGTGCCGCTCTTAGTCGCGGTGCTCCTGACGCCGTTCTCGGAAGACTGGCTCGGCGTGCCGCGCCACATTCTCGCCGCCTCGCTCTTTCTTGCCGCAGCCTTCACAGACTACCTCGACGGCCACATCGCGCGACGCCGCCAGCAAGTCTCAAGGCTCGGCCAACTGCTCGACCCCATCGCAGACAAACTGCTCATCTCCGCCGCGCTCATCTCGCTCGTCGAAAACCGGCTCGCGCCCGCGTGGGCGGTCGTCATCATCATCGGGCGCGAGTTGGCCGTGTCGGGCTTGCGTTCGATTGCGGCGGCCGACGGGCTGGTCATCGCCGCCTCGAAGGTGGGCAAGTTCAAGATGGGCGCGCAGGTCTTGGCGATCACGATGCTGATTTTGTCGAGCGTACGCGGCGCGCCGCCGGTCGCAAACTTCGGGCAGGCGTTCCCGGCGATACAGGTCTGGTCTGTGCCGGAACTGCGCGATGCCGTGCGACATCTCTTCGGCGGGGGTGCGACGACGGCGACCGACTGGCAAGTCCTCTTGTACACGCTCGGACGCGCGACGCTCTGGGTGGTCGTGCTCTCCGCCTGCCTCTCGATGTATCAATACTTCCGCGCCTTCTACGAATCCGCCGTCGCGCGCTCTGCGCTCGAACGCGAGGCCGCGCTTGCGTCGCAGACGCAGACAGCAGCACACGGCGCGGTCGAAGCCACGACCGGCGCGGACGGGCGCATGCCCGTCGGCTAAAAAGTCTCGCGCCGCCCGTCAACGTAACGCGCAGTTCGTTAAAGTAACGCGCAGTTCGTTAAAGTAAAGCGCAGGCCGACAGGCATGACTTTCGTCGTACCTGTCGGCCTGCGCTGTTGTCAATCGAACGATCCGGGAAACTCTGGCCACACCCACGGCCTGACTCTGACAGTCTATTTCACTTCCACATAATCGCCCGTGTGAATCTCCTGCGCGACGCGCGTGATGACGGCGGTCGCCGTCCGCGCCTGCACGTTGAGCACGACGATTTCGCCCACGATCTTGCGCGGCATCGGCGGGCGACGCCGCTTGATCTTCGGCGTCGTCACCATCGGGCCGTGGATGCCCGTGCGGTTCGGGTCTTCGACGCGCTGCGACTTGATGGAAAATTTGCCGCCGCGGAAACGCTCGCTCTCGAAGCCATAGTTGGCCGACGGCGTGACCTCTTCGTCGCGGAAGCGCGAGATGTTGCCCGTCCCGGCGGGGCGGTAGACGGTCAGGCGGTCGCCTTCCTTCAAATTATCTTCCTTGCCGAGGTCTATGTAGACGACTTGCTGCCGCGACAGCAGTTCGCGTGCGTCGCGCGCGAGCACGATGCGGCCGTTCTGTTTGCCCGTCGGGTCTGCGAAACGATCTATGTCGGCCATGTCGCCCGCGGGCGGCGAGACGCGGTAGGGCACGCCGCGCAGCAGGTCGCCGAGCAGGATCAGGTCGCAAGTGTTCGTCACCTGCGCCACGGACATGCTCTCTTTCACGACCGTCACGCGCAGGCGGCCGATCTCCTGCGTGTAGACGCCGAGCCAGCCCGATTTGCGCGTCAGTTTCGTCGTGAACTGGCCGCGCGGCCGCACCACTTGAAACTCCTGCCCGACCGTCACGCCCTGTCGCGAACCGGCGTTGATGAACACCACTTCGTTGACGCTGAAAGTGGTCTTCTCCTGCTCCTGTTCCGCGCCGACGACCTCGAAGCCGTTGTAGTTCGGCGCGTACTCGATGTAACCGGCGCAATTGAGTTCGGTCTGCGTAGCCGCAGGCATGGGCGTCGGCGACGGGGCGTCCGCAGCGTTCTGCTTCCGGCTCGCGTCGCCTGAGGCGGTCTGGGCTGCGGCCGGGATCACCGCGAAGAGAAAAGCGATAAGTAGGGCGGCGAAATTGCCGCGCCGCGAAAAGTGTTTACGAGTGTGCACGGGACATCTCCTGAATTTAAGGGAAACAGTCGCTCTGCTAACAGCGGACAAGGCTCGAAGCGAGCCGCAGAGGCTTTTTTTTGCGTAGCTTCAGACGGGCGTTAGGATGAGGCGGGAGTCGTTGCGGGCGTCTGTGGCCGCACGACACAGGGCGATTTCAATCCTACTTGTTGGCGACACGGAGCGTCAACAAATTTCTTCAAACTGACCGCGCCCCTGTCCGAAATCAGCGCAGGCGCTTCGGTAGTGGGGTAATAGTGTGTTGCTGTCCTCACGGTATGGCACGCGATTTATCTTGCTCGCCCTTGCCACATCTATTATACTTCTGCTAAACTTTGTTTCATCCGTGA
>JAUZFQ010000203.1 GCA_030838445.1 Pyrinomonadaceae bacterium
TCAGGGTAGGATTCGACGACCTCTTTCTTGAGGGCGTCAACGGCCGAATAGCTCGCTAGTTTGTCCTGTCCCGAAGTGTCGAGCGCGGCGCGCAGTTTCTCAGAGTAGTTGCGCTCGATCTCGCCCGCCATCTCTTCATTCAGGACGGGCGGCGTGACGGCGCGCTTCTGGATGTCGAGCGCCTTGTAGAGTTCCTTCTGCCAGCGGCAGAGGCGGTTGATCTCCTTGTGCGCGAGCATCAGGGCTTCGACCATGATCGCTTCCGAGACTTCCTTCGCGCCGGATTCGACCATCACGATGGCCTCTTCCGTGCCCGCCACGATCAAGTTCAGACTCGACTCGCGCACCTCGTCGTAAGTCGGGTTGATGATGTAACGCTCGTCAATCAGACCGACGCGCACGCCCGCAATCGGGGTCGGGAACGGGATGTCCGAGAGGTAGAGCGCGAGCGACGCGCCCGTGATGGCGATCACGTCCGGGTCGTTCTCGGCGTCGGCCGAGATGACGGAGGCGATGACCTGTGTTTCGTTGCGGTAGCCTTCGGAGAAGAGCGGGCGGCAGGGGCGGTCAATGAGGCGACAGGTCAGGACTTCTTTTTCGCCGGGGCGGCCTTCGCGGCGGAAGTAGTTGCCGGGGATGCGTCCGGCCGCGTAGTTGTGCTCGCGGTATTCGACCGTGAGCGGGAAAAAGTCAATTCCCTCGCGCGGCGTCTTCGCGCCGACGGCGGCAACCAACAGCATCGTGTCGCCGTAGCTGACGACGACCGAGCCGTCGGCCTGTTTGGCGACGCGCCCCGTCTCGACGGTCAGGTCGCGGCCGCCGAGTTTGATAGTCTCTTTCAAATATTTTTTCACTGGCATACGTGTGTCTCCTTCGGACAATCAACGTGGCGTCGGGCCGTCTCATCCGGCGCGCGCCCTGCTTCAGATTTGGGACTTCCCGCCCGCTCGCGCGCTACGTGAGGCGCGTCGAGCGGTGCGGCGAACTTCGCTAAAGACAAAAGCGGCGACAACTCCACCCGTGAAGTTGTCGCCGCCTTGTTGCTTATTTAGGCTACAGGCTACTCGCGTCCGCTTGGCGGCAGTCTGCGCCGTCACGTTCGGCACTGCCACCCGGCTTTTCGAGGGACGCGGGCGTGTGATGTGGGAGGGACGCAAGCCCTCCGCTGGGTTCGGATCAATTGCCAACAAAGTATCCGCCGCGCTCTTTAGCGACGGAGTTTGAGGCTGGCGATCAGTTTGTGATACTCCTCGATGTCCCTGCGTTTGAGGTAATCGAGCAGGCTGCGCCGCTGCGAGACCATCTTGAGCAGTCCGCGCCGCGAGTGATTGTCTTTCTTGTGCGTTTTGAAATGCTCGGTCAGTTGGTTAATCCGTGTGGTGAGCAACGCGACTTGCACCTGCGGCGACCCGGTGTCGCCCTCGTGCGTTTGATACGTGGTGACGATCTGTTCCTTCGATTCTCTGTCTAACATAACTACAACTTCCTGCCCTAGATGGCCCTCCCAGACCGCAGTCCGCCTGTAATCTCAGGCAACCGCAAGAGTTAAGTAAAACCGGAACAATCTAACACGCCCACAAACCGACTGTCCAGCGGCCACGCCTCGCCGCAGCGGGGTGCAAGAATGAGGGTGCGCGCGGACGCGCTTGTCTGTTACCATGCCCGCCCAAAAGGAACACGTAGATCATCTTATGACGAAAAAACAGGCGCGGATCGTGGTTATCGGCGGCGGCTTCGGCGGGCTGTTCACGGCGTTGGAGTTGGCGGACGCGGGCGAGGTGACGCTCGTCAGCGCGGAGGATCATTTCACGTTCCGGCCGATGCTGTATGAGTATCTGAGCGGTGAGGTGGAGGCGTGGCACATCGCGCCGCATTACCGCGAGTTGCTGGACGACAAGATTCGTTTCGTCCACGGCGAGGCGTCGGGCGTAGACTTCGCGGCGCGCACCGTCGCGGTCGAAGGGTGGGCTGAGCCGTTGCCATACGACGCGCTCGTGCTGGCCGTCGGCGGCGTCACGAACTACGCGGGCGTGGAGGGCGCGCAGGAACACGCGCTCCCCTTTCGCGGCATCGCGGACGCGGACGCGCTGCGCAACTTGATGATTGACACGCTCGACCGCATCCCGCCCGACGCCTCTGCGGACGAGGCGCGGCGGGCGGCGACGTTCGCCGTCGTCGGCGGCGGCGCGAGCGGCTGCGAACTCTCGACGAAGATGGGCGACCTGCTGCGCGACGCGTTCCAGCGTCGCGGTCTGGCGGGCGAGCCGCGCGTCGTGGTGGTCGAGATGGCCGAACACGTCGTCCCCGGCATGGGGGAAGAGTTGCGCGAGTACGTGGAGGACGCGCTCAAGGAGTCGGGCGTCGAGGTGCACACAGAGACGCGCGTGCGGCGTGTGACGCCGGAGGGGTTCACCTTCGAGCAGGGTGGCGCGCAGACGGAACTTCAGGCGGCGGGCGTCGTCTGGGTGGGCGGCGTGCGGGTCAGCCCGCTCGTGGAGCGTCTGGAGATCCCGAAGAACAAGCGCGGCCTCGTCTCGGTCGAGCAGACGTTGCAGGTTCAGGGTCACGCGGAAGTCTTCTCGCTCGGCGACGACGCGCACTTCCCGGACGCCAGCCCGCAACTGGCGGGCACGGCGCAACTCGCCTTCCAGCAGGCCGCCCTCGCCGCCGGGAACGTGCGCGCGCTGCTCGCGGGCGGCGAACTCAAGACGAAGCATTTCGAGGAGATGGGCGAAGCACTGAGCCTCGGCACGGAACGCGCGGCGGTGCTGGCGGGCGGCAAAGCCTTCGGCGGCGCGCTCGCGCGGCAAGCGCGTTTCGCGCTCTACACCTCGCGGCTGCCGACGTGGCATCACCGCGTCAAGGTCGGCGCGAGTTGGTTCTTCGAGGGCACCGCGCCGCTCCCGCTCGGCCTGCGGCGACCGGGCGGCTAATTTCGACGCGGGCGTACGAGCGGCGATGGCGTCCCCGCGCCCGTCATAGTCCCACGCCACAGCGGAAATGCCCTGAGCGCGCCCCGCAACGGCATTCCTGCCGGAGCGAACGACGTTACAACGCGCCGTAATGCCTTTCCCCCGGCCGGTAACGGCATTACAACGCGCCGTATTAACGTTCGCACAGCCCGTAATGCCTTTACGACACGTCGTAACAGTATTACGCAGGGCAGTAATGCCATTACGCCGTATGGGAAAGGCATTACAACGTATGGGAAAGGCATTACGCCATGTGGTAATGGCATTACGTCGCATGGGAAAGGCATTACGTCGTGGCGTAATCACATTACGACACGGCGTAATGCCTTTCCCACTCGCTGTAATGGCATGCGTTCGCACCGCAACACTAATCGCACACGGGCGTTTAACAATCGCGTCGGTATAATTGATAATTCGGGTGTAGCGTCTGCGAGTGAGGAGGGCGAGAGACGATGGCGCGCGGGTGGGAGAGCAAAGCGGTCGAAGACCAGATACAGGAGGCGGAGGAGCGTGCGCGGCGCGCGGCCGAACCAACGCTCGACGAATCGCCCGAAGCGCGCGCCCGCCGCGAACGACTCGAAACCCTGCGCCTCTCGCGCTCGCGCACGCTCGACCAACTCGAACGCGCCACCAACCGCGCCCACCGCGAAATGCTCGGCCGCACCTTACGCGCGCTCGAAACCGAGATCGAGGAATTAAACTAAGGCGCGACGCCGCCGCGAAAGAAATTCGCGACAAGAGACGCGTAGGCGCGTAGTTTGAAAGTCTAAAAC
>JAUZFQ010000108.1 GCA_030838445.1 Pyrinomonadaceae bacterium
GCCGGCCCTTGCCCACGAGCTCGAACCTGTCCTGAAGCGCACCTTTGGCTACGCCACGTTTCGTCCGCTCCAGCGCGAGATTTGCGAGGCGTCGCTCGCAGACCGCGACGTTTTCGCCCTGCTCCCGACCGGCGGCGGCAAGTCGCTCTGTTTCCAACTGCCCGCGCTGATGAACGAGGGCGCGACCGTCGTCGTCTCGCCGCTCATCGCGCTGATGAAGGATCAGGTTGACGCGCTGCACGCGCGCAATTTGCCCGCCACCTTCATCAACAGTTCCGTGGACTTCGAGGAGCAGAAGGCGCGCATCGCAGGCGTCAGGCAGGGGCTTTATAAACTCGTCTACGTCGCGCCCGAACGCTTCCGCAGCGCGCACTTCGTCGAAGCCTTGAAGAGCGTCAACGTCTCGCTCTTCGCCGTGGACGAAGCCCACTGCGTCTCGACGTGGGGGCACGACTTCCGCCCCGACTTCCTGCGCCTCAAGTCGGCCATCGAAGAGATCGGGCGGCCGCAGGTCGTCGCGCTCACCGCGACCGCAACGCCGCACGTCCGCGCCGACATCATCGAACAACTCGGCCTGCGCGAGCCGCGCGCCTTCGTCTCCGGCTTCGACCGCCCCAACCTCTCGATCCGCGTCGTCCACACGCAGAAGGAGCGCGAGAAGATCGCGCACGTCAAATCGCTCGCCGCTCAAGCCAAAGGTGGATCGGGCATCATCTAC
Source organism: Pyrinomonadaceae bacterium (assembly GCA_030838445.1). GTDB lineage: Bacteria > Acidobacteriota > Blastocatellia > Pyrinomonadales > Pyrinomonadaceae > JAIVJZ01. Next base: position 719 of record JAUZFQ010000108.1, read on the forward strand.
TCTTCGACGCGCAAGTCGGTCGAGCAGGTGGCGCGGCGTTTGAAAGATGCGGGCTTGAGCGTCGTCGCCTATCACGCGGGGATGGAGGAGGCCGAGCGCACGCGCGCGCAGGACGCGTTTATGTCCGGGCGCGTGCAGATGATCGTCGCCACGAACGCCTTCGGCATGGGCATTGACAAGGCCGACATCCGCTTCGTCATCCACTATCACCTGCCCGGCTCAATCGAAGCCTACTATCAGGAGATCGGACGCGCCGGGCGCGACGGGCTGCCCTCCGAGTGCGTCCTCCTCTTCAACTACGCCGACAAGCGCACGCAGGACTACTTCATCGAAGGCTCTTACCCGCCGCCCGAAATCATCGCCAAGGTTTACGAGGCGCTCGTCGCCACGCGCCAGCAGCACATCGAACTCTCGACGCGCGAGATCGCCATGCGCGCGGGCGTGCGCAACGAGATGGCCGTGCAGTCTGCGCTGATCATCTTGGAGAAGGCCGGGCACGTCGAGCGCGGCGCGGCGGGCGAGAACCGCGCGGAGGTGCGCCTGCTGATGCCCGCGCATCTTGCGCGCGAGGCCGTGAACGCGAAACGCAGCGCGCGCGACAAGCAAGTGCTGTTCGCACTGCTCGGCGGCTACGAGTTGAACGAACGCGCCGACTCGGAGATTGATGTCAACGAGTTTGCCGAATCGGCCGGACTCGACACCGCCTCTGTGCGCCGCTCGCTCTCGTCGCTCGCGGCGGCGAATTTGATCTCGTACAAGTCCGCGCGGCGCACGCGCGGTCTGCAACTGCTCGACGAGCGACCCGTTTCGCATCTACGCATCCGCCCGCAAGACCACGCCCGCCGCGCCGCGCTCGAACAACGCAAGCTGCGCGAGATGATCAGCTTCTGCTATGCCGACCGCTGCTATCGCGCCTTCATCCTCGACTACTTCGGCGACCGCTCGCACAAACCGGCCTGCGGCACATGCGGCGTCTGCGTCAAGATGGACGCGACGAAGGCCGCCCCCGTCGCCACTGCCGACGACTATGACGGGCGCACCGTCGAATACTACGGCGACGATATGGAGGGCGGCTACGACGGCGAAGAGGAGTCGCCGTTCAGTCCGGCGCGCTCCGCGACGGCGGCGGCCTCGTCGTCCCCGAACGCCCCCGCTTCACCGCGCACGCGGCTCGACAAGTTTGTCATCGAGAACACGCCCTTCGCGAGCGATCTGGAAAACGAACTCGACCGGCAGTCGCTTGCCGAACACAGGCGACGCGAGGCGGAGAGTTTTGGTTCGGAGTCGAATAGCGTCGTGCAGATTACGGGGGCGCGCGCGCTCGGTGAAGACGAGACGTTGTGCGTGCGGAAAATCCTCGCGTGCGCGGCGCGCATGGAGGGGCGTTACGGCAAGGGCATTCTGGCCGCCTGCTTACGCGGCTCGCGCTCGGCCAAAATCTCGCAGTTCGGACTCGAACGACTCTCGACCTACGGCCTGCTCTCCAACATGACGCAGGATGAGATACTTCTCTACGTCGATGCGCTCGTCGCCGCGGGCGCGCTCTACGTCTCGGGCGGCAATTACCCGACCGTCTCCCTCACCGCCCTCGGCCGCGACGTGATGCGCGAACTCGCCTCGGTCGAACTCGCGCTGCCCGTTGTCTCCACGGCTGCCGCGCCGTCGCCCTACGAATCGCGCGGCTCGCGCGGCGCGACTACGGGCACGTCGGCGAAGGCGGTCAACGCGCCGCGCGTCAGCACGATTGACGAGACCTACGCCTTCTACGAGACGGGCATGACCATCGAAGAGATCAGCCAGCAACGCGGCATCGCGGAGATGACCGTGGAGAAACATCTCGCCGACTGCATCCTCGAAGGCCGCCCCTTCGACATCTCGCGACATGTGAACGACCGCGACCGCGCGCTTATCGAAGAGGCCGTGCGGCGTCTCGGCGACGAACGACTCAAGCCCCTGCGCGACGCGCTGCCCCGCCACGTCAGCTATCGCATGATCCGTTTCGTCGTCGCCGACCTGCAACGCGCCGCCGCGTCGGCGACGGACGCCGACCCTGAGCGCGAGCGTGCTTCGGAAGTCGCCGGTTAATATTCATCCCTGCCGTTCGCGCGCTTAATATTCATCTCCGCAGCCCGCGCGCTTGACGTGTCGCGCGCCCGCCTTCATCATTCATCTTCTAAATTCAGCCACAGGACGAACACATGAGCCGCAACCCGAACACCGATCCGCCGCAGCCGGAGCAACAACCCGAACTGCCGCCCACGCCGCAGCCGCACGACCCGCTCGCACCCGACCCGGCGCAACCTGAGCCGCTGCCTTTGCCCCCCGACGCCGAGCCGAAATCCCCCGTCCGCGAACCCGACACACCACAGCCCGCGGGCGACCCGCCCGTCTCCGAGCCGCCGCGTCTGGCCTAAGATACAAAGTGGAAATGGAAATTGTGCAAGAGGAAGCTGTGCGCGCGAACGGCGCGGGCGACGTTTCGGCCGCGCCCGCCGCACGCCTCTCTGAAGTCGCGCGGGCGTTGCGCGCGAAACCTTTCACGCCGCACCCGCTGTTCAAGAGCGGCCACGCGCAGACGCTCGTCGCTTTCACGTGGCCGCGTCGGCGTCGCCTGCGCGAACTGCGGACGGACGAAGCGCGCCTGTTTGAAGTCGAAGCGGGCGTGCGCGTGCTCGTCCACTGTCGCTGGCAGAGAGACTCGCGCGCATGCCCGACGCTCCTGCTCGTCCACGGCCTCGAAGGGTCGAGCGAGTCGATCTACATGATGAGCACCGCGCTCAAGGCGCACCGTGCGGGCTTCAACGTGCTGCGCCTCAACTTACGCACCTGCGGCGACACGCTCCACCTGACCCAGACGCTCTACAACAGCGGCCTCTCCGCAGACCTCGGCGCGCTCATCAAAGAACTCGTCGAGCGCGACCGCTTGAACGACATCTTTCTCGCGGGCTTCTCGCTCGGCGGCAACATGAGTCTCAAGCTGGCGGGCGAATACGGCGCGGACTTCCCCGCCGAACTGAAAGGCGTCTGCGCCGTCTCGCCCTCGGTCGAGTTGGCCGCCTCGGCCACGGCCATCGAGCAACGTTCCAACTGGGTCTACCAGCGCAAGTTCATCCGCAGTCTCAAGCGGCGCATGCGCGAGGCCGCGCGTCTCTACCCCGAACGCTACGACGCGAGCGAACTCGCGCGCGTCCGCACGCTGCGCCAGTTCGACGAACGCTACACCGCGCCGCACGGCGGCTTTCGCGACGCGGCCGACTACTACGCGCGCTCAAGTTCGCTCCCGCTCATCCCGCGCATACAAGTTCCCACGCTCATCATCCACGCCGAAGACGACCCCTTCATCCCCTTCGACTCGCTCCGCCACCCATCCGTTAGCGCGAACTCCAACGTAGTGCTGCTCGCACCCCGCCACGGCGGCCACGTCGGTTTCGTCGGCGACGGACATACACCCGGCGAGGATCGCTTCTGGGCGGAAAACCGGCTCATCGAGTTCTGCGAAAGAATGGGGCAGGAGTCAGGAGACAGAAAACAGGAGTCAGAATAAGAATCAATTAAGAATCAATGCGGCCATGCGTTCCGACTGCTGACTCCTGACTTTCATATTCCGACTTCACGAATCCTGACTTCCGTATTCTGACTCCTGACTCCTGTATTCCGACTTCCGCTTTTTAAGTTGACGTGCCACGGTGCGTGGCAATAATCTTGAACGCGATCTTTCAACACCACAACTCGACATGCGGAGGTTAGCGCCAATTTGATCGCCGCGAAGCGAAGATAATGATAACGGCTCTCAAATTATTCGCCACCGTCCTGATCGTCGCCATCAACGGATTCTTCGTCGCGGCCGAGTTCGCGCTCGTCGGCGTGCGCCGCTCGCGCATCGAGACGCTGGTCGAAGGCGGCGACCGCCGCGCGCAACGCCTGATCCGCATCCTCGACAACCTCAACGCCTATCTCTCCGCCTCGCAACTCGGCATCACGCTCGCCTCACTCGCGCTCGCCATCCTCGGCGAACCGACCATCGCATCTTTGCTCGAAGCGCCGTTCGCCCGGCTCAACATCGGCGAGTGGTGGCGGCACGCTCTGGCGTTCGTCATCGCCTACGCGATCCTGACCTCGCTGCACATCGTCTTCGGCGAGCAAGCGCCCAAGCTCGTCGGGCTGGAACGCGCCGAGAAAGTGGCGATGTGGTCGGCCTTGCCGATGGAAGTTTTCTACAAGTTGTTCAGTTGGCCGATCCGCGCGCTCGATTGGGCGAGCGCGCGCGTGGTGCGCCCCTTCGGCATGAACGCGTCGAGCGCACATGCCTCGATCTACACGGAAGAGGAGATTCGCCAACTCATCAACGCCTCGCACAAGGGCGGGCACTTGGAGGAAGAAGAACAGACGTTGATCAACCGCGTCTTCGACTTCTCGGAGGCCGAAGTGCGCGAGGCCATGATCCCGCGCACGACCGTCGCCGCCCTTCCCGCCACGGCGACGCTCGCGGAGGTAGAAGAGACTTTTTGCGAGACCGGCTACTCGCGCCTGCCCGTCTACCGCGACGGCCTTGACGACATCGTGGGCGTCCTCTTCATGAAGGACATCATGCCGTGCCTCAAGACTTCGGGGCGCAAAGAATTTGACATGGAGGCGATGCTTCACCCGCCGATGTTCGTGCCCGCCACCGCGCGGCTCGGCGCGGTGCTCGCGCAGATGCAGGCGGCGCGCACGCACCTCGCCTTCGCCATTGACGAGCACGGCGGTATCGAAGGCATCCTCACGCTCGAAGATTTGCTCGAAGAGATCGTAGGCGAGATTGACGACGAGTACGACGAAGAGGTGCGCGCGCAGATCGTCGAAGAGGACGATCATTTCATCCTCGACGGCATGCTCGCCGTCCGCGACGCCAACCGCAAGTTCAAGTTGAAACTGCCGGAAGACGCGGGCTACACGACGCTCGCCGGATTCCTTCTCGCGCGCGCCGGCCGCATCCTCAAACAGGGCGAGACGGTCGAGCACGACGGCGCGACCTTCTCCATCGAACGCGTTGACCGCCACCGCATCCGCCGCGTGCGCTTCACGCCCGCCCCACCGCCCGCCACCGAAGAGGTGGAAGACAGCGCGGCCTGACGCCCTTCGTAAATTTACTTCTCTATTTTCTTGAGCAGGCGCGTGGCGTGGTTGCGCGCCATGAGGGGGATGCGTTCGTCCGTGGAGAGGTCGCGCAGGAGCGGGATGAGCGGCGCGGTGTCTGAGAGTTCGTTGCGGCCGAGGAGGCTTTCGAGGCGTTTGAAAAGTTTCACCGTGTCGGAGGGTTGGTACTGCCGCGCCAGCATCACGTCGAAGACGAAGAGTTGCTGCTCGCCGATCCCTCGGTACTCTTTGACGAGCGCGGACGCGCCTTCGTCGTGCGTCCAGTTGAACTCCGCTTTGCGTTCGCGCGTGCCGTGCTTCATCCGCAAGGTCATCGTGCCGAGGTGCGGAAACTGTTTCTCGTCCTGATAGTTCGTGTCCGAGTCGAGAAACTTCAAAGACTCCCACGCAGAGAGGAGACGCGCGAGCGCGGCGGGCGAGATTTGCAACGGGTCTGTAAAGAGTTCCTCGCTGTCCTTGCGCGCGAAAGAGATTTGGCCGCGCCCCGCCGCGTCGTGTTCGATCAAGACGCGGCGGATGTTGAAACTCGGTTGGTTGAATTCGTAGGAGTAACGCACCGCCGTCGCCGCTGTTGCTGCTGCGGCCGCGTCCGCTTTCGTCTCAACCGTCTTTGCGAAGGGAGACGGCGCGGGCGTCGCTTCACGTCTATTGGCTTTGCCGGGCGCGGGCGTCGGCGTGACATCCGGCGTCGCCTCCGACGCCTGCGCGGGCGTTGACTTAGACACGCCGGACGCGGCCGTCGCCGCCGGACGCTTGGCGTTCTTCTTACTTTGCGCCGCCGCCGGAGCGTCAATCGCCGCGCTCTGGATGAGAAGCGCGGCGACGAGTGCGGCCTTGAACAATGTTTCTGGCTTCACGTTTATTCAAACCTGACCGAGACGAGTTTCGACACGCCGACTTCTTCCATCGTCACGCCGTAGAGGGCGCGCGCGATCTCCATCGTGCGCTTGTTGTGTGTGATGACGATGAACTGCGTGTTCGTTGCCATCTCCGCGATCTTGGCGGTGAAGCGTCCGATGTTGGCCTCGTCGAGCGGCGCGTCAACTACATCGAGCAGGCAGAAGGGCGACGGGCGATAGCGGAAGATGGCGAGCACGAGCGACAGCGCGGCCATCGCCTTCTCGCCGCCTGAGAGCAAGAGCACGTTTTGCAGGCGCTTGCCCGGCGGCTGCGCCACGATGTCAATGCCCGACTCCAACACGTCGTCGGCGTCAATCATGCTCATCTCCCCGCGACCGCCGCCGAAGAGTTCGAGGAACAGTTGCCCGAAGTTGCGGTTGATCTCTTCAAACGCCTGCCGGAAGCGGTCGCGCGAACGCCGCTTGATCTCGCGCAGGGCTTCCTCGGTCGAACTGATGCCGTCAACGATGTCTTGCCGCTGCGTCGTCAGGAACGTCAGGCGTTCTTCCGACTCGGCGAGTTCTTCGAGCGCCATCATGTTGACCGCGCCGAAACTCTCGACCCGCGCGCGCAACTCTTCGACGCGCCCGCGACCCGCTTCCAGATCAAACTCCGCGTCCGGCTCGTAGGCCGAAGCGATCTCTTCAAGCGACTGCGCGAGTTCGGCCATGCACGCCTCGTGCAAATAATTCAGACGCGCCGCCGTCTCCGCGCGATTCACTTCGAGCGTGGCGCGCGCGTCGCGTGCCGCCGCGGCGCGATGGTTCAACTCGGTCAACTCGTCTGAGAGCGCGTCGGCGCGTGCGCGCGCTTCGGCCAGACGCTCGGCCGCCGTCACCACTTCCGACTCACGCGCGGCGCGTTCGCTCTCAACCGAACCGGCCGACTCGTCCATCTCGGCCATCGCGCGCCGCAACTCTTCGAGCCGCGCGGTCGTCTCTTCGATCTCGGCGGCGTGGCGTTCGAGCCGCGCTTCGAGGTCGGCGTTCTCCGTCTCCATGCGCCGGAGTTCGGCGGCCGTCGCGCGGCGACGTTCCGCAGCGGCGGCCGATGCCATGCGCTGCCGGTTCAACTGCTCGCCTTCCACTTCGGCGGCGCGACGTTCGGCGGCCAAGAGTTCCGCCGCCTCCGCGACCGACTGCGTGGCGGCCAGACGCGCGGCTTCGGCCGCCTCTGCTTCCGCCAACCCTTGCGTGCGCCGCGCCTCCAACTCGCGCCGCTCCTCCGCGAGACGCGCCGCGTCGTCGGCCACCACGCGCAAGTGCCGCGCGGCGCGTTCGATCTCCTGCGCGAGTTGCGCGGCGTTGAGTTCGCGCGCCACCTGCTCGCGCTCCTCGCGCCCGATCTGCTCGGCGACGAGGACGAGCGCGTCTTCCAGTTCGACCAGACGCGCGCGCGCCGCGCTGACCGAATCCTCCGCCGAGACGACTTCCGAGGCGAGGTCTGCGGCGCGCGATTCGAGTTCGCGCATCTCGCGTTTGAAAGCGAGCAGCCCCGTGCCCTCTTCGACCGCGTGCGAATTGCCCGCGCCGAGCAGTTGCCCGCCCGCCACCCATTCGCCGCGCGGCGTCACGCACATGTCGCCCGTCGCGAACGACAAAGACATCGCGCCTTCCAGATCATCCGACAGGCGCGCGCCCATCTCGCGCGGGAGCGTACGCGACAAAACGGACGCGATCTCGCGCGGCGCGCCGAGCAGGTCGCCGAGACGCAAACCGTCCGTCCTGTCGTCAGCGAATGTGCCGCGTGAGCGATAGTCGTTGTCGGTCTCAGCACTCGCGCCGTGGAGTCCGGCGACGAGGAAGGTGGCGCGACCGGCGTTGTTCGATTCGAGCCACGCGGCGGCGCGGAAGGCGTCGTCGGGCGTCGGCACGATCACGGTTTGCAGGTACGAGCCGAAGATGCTCTCGACGGCGTGCTCCCACTGCGGCGCGACTTGCAGCATGTCCGCGAGCGTGCCGATGGTGTGAAAATCTTTCGAGGGATCAACCTCTGCCTCGTCCGCGTGCTCGGCCGAGAAGATGCGCTGCACGGCCTGTGAGTAGAGGGAACGCTTCTCGTCAAGTTCGGCCAGCGTGTCGAGGCGGTTACGCACGCGCGCGGCCTCCTCACGCATCCGCGCGTACTCCGTCAGCGTTGCAGACACCAGACTCCGCGCGGCGGCCACGCCCTCCGACGCCGCGCCGCGTTCGACATTCAACACGTCGAGCCGCGCGCGCGCGTCCTTGATCTCTTCGGCCAGCGTCTCGGCCTGCTCGGTGAACTCGGCGTGCGCGGCGCGCGCGCGTTCGCCCTCGCGGTCAAGCCCCTCGGCCTGTAAAGCTAAACGTTCGAGCGTCGCCTCCAACTGGCGGTTGATCTCCGAGAGACGTTCCGCGACGGCCGTGTGCGTGAGCAACTCGGCGCGCGCCGCTTCGATGCGCGTCTCGGCCTCGGACACTTCGGCGACGCGCCGTGCGTAGACGGCCTCGGCCTCCTGCAAGTCGCGCGCGGTCGTCTCGGCTTCCACGCGCAACTGCGCGTCGCCCTCGCGCAACGTCTCGCGCTCTGCCTCGACCGTCGCCAGACGCTCGCGCACCATCTCCATCTGCCCCGTGATGTCTGACGCGCGCCGCTCCAGAGACGCGGCCTGTTCGAGTTGGTAAGCGCGTTCGCGCTCGCGCCGGTCGCGCCTGAGCGCCGCGTCGGCCACCGCGCCGCGCGCCGCCGCGAGTTCCTCTTCGCACTCGCGCGCTTCCCCGGTCGCACGCCGCGCTTCCTCTTCGTGCGCTTCCAGACGCGCCGCGAGCGCGGTCACTTCTTCGCCTGAAGCGGCGAGGTGCGCGCGCAGTTCTTCGAGCGAGATGGTCAACGCGCGCTCGTCGGCCGCGTAGACGTGGCGCAGCAGTTCGCGCAACTCTTCGCGCAGCGTGCGGTAGCGACGCGCCTTCGCCGCCTGTCGGCGCAGACTCCCGACCTGTCGCTCGATCTCCGAAACGATGTCCGAGACGCGACGCAGGTTCGAGCGCGCGCCTTCGAGACGCGCCTCGGCCGCGCGCTGCCGCACGCGAAACTTCGTGATCCCGGCGGCCTCTTCGATGAGCGAGCGACGATCCATCGGCTTGGCCGAAAGTATCTGCCCGATCCGCCCCTGCTCGATGATCGCGTAGTGCGCGCCCGCCAGACCCGTGCCGGAAAACAAATCTTGTATGTCGCGCAGGCGACAGGTGCGCCCGTTCAAAAGATATTCGCTCTCGCCGTCGCGGTAGAGTCGGCGCGTCACCGTCACGGTCTCGCCCGGCGCGAAGCCAAGAGCGAGACGGCGCGGACGCCAGTGACGCTTGTGATGCTGCTGAACTTTCGCCGTCAACGCTTCGGGACTTTGACTGCCATCGGCGACGACCGCCAGCGCAGTTTCATTTCCGCCAGCGGCGCTTTCATCAACCGTCGCACCGTCAACCATCGCCGCGCCGGGAATCGCCTCCCCATCAGCGGTGGACGCATCAGCAGCGGCAACGAC
>JAUZFQ010000130.1 GCA_030838445.1 Pyrinomonadaceae bacterium
TGGTGACGTACTCGTTGCAACCGGCGGCGAGAGCGTCGGTGTGAAAATCGTTGGTATCGTGCGCCGAGACGGCGACGATGGGAATGCGCGCGAGGCCGTCGAGTTCGCGGATGCGGCGCGTGGCGTCGAGGCCGTCGAGACGCGGCAAGCTCAAGTCCATCAGGATCAGGTCGGGGCGCGTGCTCTCGGCCAACTCGACGGCCTCGCGACCGTCCACCGCTTCGACCACCTGGTAACCGCTCATTTCGAGTAACTTTCTCATCATAAAGCGGTTATCTGCAAAATCTTCCACCACAAGGACAGTCAACTTCGCGTTTCCGTTCTCTTCCATTCACAGCCTTCCAGTCACCGAGGGCAAATAATTAGATGGCTCACGCCCGCCGCGAAACGTATCACTAGCAAACACTCAGATTTTTTGCTAAGATGCCGCATCGAAACGCAACACAAAAAGTCGCATCGTTCGGGTTCAATTCGCATGGAGAGCGCGGCCTAACGTCCTCCACGCGACCGGCAGAAGCACCCGACGCGCGAGCCTTGTGAGCAAAATGAAGCCGATAAAAGCTACCACACACGACACGGACGCCCTGATTGAATTGGGGCGCGCCTCCGTGCAGATCGTCCACGACCTGAAAAATCAAGTAAACGGTCTCAAACTCTATGCCACGTTTTTGCGCAAGCGCATGGAGAAGAGCGAGCGCCCTGCGGACGAACTCGAAACCATCAACAAGATCATGGCCGGACTCGAACGCGCCGCCGCCGACATGACGACGCTCGTGCGCTTCGGCCGCCCGCTCGAACTCCAACCGAAGCCGCGCCTCGATCTTGCCGCCCTGCTCGCCGCCGCCACCGAAGGCGACTTCGCCCCCCCGCCCGCCGGGGACGACGATAGCGGCGACGCCTACCGCGGCGACTTCGACGCGCCCGTCCTTTCGGAAGCGCTCAAACACATCCACGCCAGCGCGCGCCAACTCGCGTCGAAGGACGCCCCCCCGCACGTCAACTTGCGGCGGGCTGAAACCGCGCCAGAGACCACGAGAGAGGCCGGGGCTGAGAACGGGGCGACGCCGCCGCCGCCGTCCGCCCTCATCGAATGGCGCGGCATCAGGGACGCGGGCGGCGACGAAGACATTTTCAATAGTTTCAACGGGGGCGCGGGCTTGCGCCTCGCGCTCGCCGCCAGAGTCATACACGCGCACGGCGGCGCGGTCGAACAGGCTTCCGACGCCCTGCGCGTCCGGCTGCCGCTGAGAAGTGATGAGTGATAAGTGACGGGTGATGAGTTAAAATAAGAGCTTTGTCTTTTACTCATCACCCATCACTCATCACTCATCACTTATTTTCACTGAGGAGAGCAAAAGGTGGATCGTAAAGACGTACGTATTTTGGTGGTTGACGACGAGGCGATGATGGCCGACTCGCTCAAGCAGAATCTGGTCGAGGAAGGCTACACGGTGGACACGGCTCTGACGGGCGCGGACGCCATCGAGTTGTTCGACCGCGGCGGGCATCACGTGGCGATCTGCGACGTGCAACTGCCCGACATGGACGGACTCGAAGTGCTGCGCCACATCAAGGACGCGCAGCCCGCCACGGAAGTGATCGTGATGACCGGCTTCGGCACGGTGCAGCGCGCCATCGAGGCCACGAAGGCCGGGGCGTTCTGGTTTCTCGAAAAGCCTTTCGAGTTCGAGGTGCTCCTGCCCTTGATCGAACGCGCCGTTCAGCACCGCGAGTTGATCGTCGAGACCGAGACGATGCGCCGCAACCTTTCGACGCGCACAGAGTATTTCAACATCATCGGCGCGTCGCGGCAGATGCAGCAGATTTACGAGACCATCGAGTCGGTCGCCAAGTCGGACGCCAACGTCCTCATCGTCGGCGAGTCGGGCACGGGCAAAGAACTGATCGCCAACGCCATCCACTACAACTCGCTGCGCGCCAAAAAGCCCTTCATCAAGGTGAACTGCGCCGCGCTCCCGAAGGAACTGATCGAGTCGGAACTCTTCGGCCACACGAAGGGCGCGTTCACCGGCGCGCACGCAGACAAGGACGGACTCATTCAGCACGCCGCGGGCGGCTCGCTCCTCTTGGATGAAATCGCCGAGATGCCCGTCGAGTTGCAGCCGAAACTCCTGCGCGTCTTGCAGGAACGCAGCTACCGCAAAATCGGTTCGGAGCGCACCTACGCCGTTGACTTCCGGCTCATCTCCTCGACCAACCGCCCGCCCGCCGACGCCATCCGCGACGGACTCCTGCGCGACGATCTTTTCTATCGCATCTCGACCATCACGATCCACGTGCCGCCTTTGCGCGAACGCACCGAGGACATTCAACTGCTCGCCGAGCACTTCTTCAAAATGTACGCGCGCAAGTACCAGCGGCCGATCACGGGCATCTCGCAGGCCGCTTATCAACGTCTCTTCTCGCACGGCTGGCCGGGCAACGTGCGCGAGTTGCAGAACGTCCTGGAGCGCGCCGTGCTGCTGGCGAAGTCCAATAAGATCGAGCCGGTTGATCTGCCGTTCGAGAACGGGAGCGTGCCGGAGCGCGCGGCGCAGGGCGCGGCGTGGGACGTGCCGCCCAACCTCACGCTCGAAGAGATCGAAAAACTCGTCATCGAAAAGACGCTCCAACGCACCGGCGGCAACAAGCAGGCGGCGGCCAACCTCCTCGGCATCTACCGCCCGCGCCTCTACTCCAAGATCAGGAAGTACAACATAGACATCGGCGCACTCGTCACGCCCTAGAAGAATGGGCAAAGGGGAAGGGGGAAGGGATAAAGGTAGAAGACAAAGAAGCGGGGC
>JAUZFQ010000131.1 GCA_030838445.1 Pyrinomonadaceae bacterium
CGTTCGCGAGATGCTGACCGAAGACGATTCCCAGCACAAGACGGACGATCAGGGCGCGCGCGTCGCGCTCGTCGATTGCCTGCGCAACGCCACCGGCTACGCCAACTACGCCATCCACCGCAAGAGCCTCGAAGACCCGCGTTGCAGCGGCATGGGCGCGACGCTCACCGCCGCCGCCGTCGCCGGTCACACGATGGACTTCGTGCAGGTCGGCGACAGCCGCGCCTACGTCATCCGCGGCGACGAGATCAAACTCGCCACCAAAGATCAGTCGCTCGTCCAGCAACTCGTGGACGTCGGCCAGATCACCGAGGAAGACGCCGAGACGCACATGTTCCGCAACGTCATCCTGCAAGCGCTCGGCGCGCAGAGCGATCTCACGCCCGTCGTCTCGCGCGTCCGGCTCCAACGCGGCGACATCATGCTCCTATGTAGCGACGGACTCTCCGGCAAGATGCGCGCCGAAGAGATGCTCCAAATTGTCGCCGACAGTCGCGGCGACCTCACCGCGGCCTGCGACGCCCTCGTCAAAGAAGCCAACAAGCGCGGCGGCGAAGACAATATCACCGTCGTCCTCGCACGCTTCGACGGCGCAGACCTCGACGCGCCCGCCCCCGACCCGATCAACGTCGAACTCGCCGCCCTCGAAGACGACCCCACCCTCCACGGCGCGGAAGACGACACTTCGCCGATCCCTTAACACCATGGAGAAAGGGAAAAGGGTAAGGGGTAAATGTTAAATACAAAAAGCGGGGCGCAGCCATTCGATGCTGCGCCCCGCTTCCTGTTCTACCTTTACCCTTTACCCCTTACCCTTTTCCCTATCTTATTCTTCCCTTCCTTCCGGTAGCGCGCTCGGCCGCCAGCCGGGTTGGGAGGGGGCGCGGCGAACGTAGATGGACGCGCCGCGGACGCTTTCGACGACGACGCGCGCGCCCGCTTCGAGTGGTTCTTCGCCTTCGGCCGGGTAGGCCGTCCACGTCGAGCCGTAGACTTTCACCGCGCCTTCGAGCAGCGCGCCCTGACTCGAAGAGACGACCGTGCCCACCTGCCCCGGCAGAGACTCCGCGCCGGATTTGTAGCTGCCGCCTTCCCCCGATTCGCGCATGAAGTACTTGGTGAAGATCGTCCGCGAAGCGGCTGTCAGTGCTATCGAGACGATGAAGAAGATGAGGAACTGGAACGGGTAGCCGACGCCGACGAGCGCGGCGAGCGCGGCGGCAATCGCGCCCGCGCCGAACCACAGCAGCACGAAGCCCGGCGTAAAGATTTCGGCGATGATCAGAATCACGCCGAGCACCACCCACAGTATCCACGCGAAGTCGCTCATCTACTCTCCCGCCGTTCAACCTTTCAACATGTTCTTCAAGACGAACCAGACGTTGGCCGGTCGTTCCGCCAACCGCCGCATGAAGTAAGGATACCAGTGCTTCCCGTAGGGGACGTAGACGCGCATGTTATACCCGTCGCGCGCGAGTTGCACTTGCAGGTCGCGCCTGACGCCGTAGAGCATCTGGAACTCGAAAGCCTCTTTCGCGATGCCCTCGCGCGTGGCGTGGTTGATGGTCGCCTCGATCATGGCCGGGTCGTGCGTCGCGATGCCGTGGTAGACGCCGCTCGACAAAAGCCTCTGCATCACGCGGATGTAATTCTCGTCCACGTCTTTCTTATCGGGAAAGGCCACTTCGGGCGGCTCGTTGTACGCGCCCTTGCAGATGCGGATGCGCGCCGGAATCTTCAAGAGGTCTTCCACGTCGCGCTCGGTGCGGCGCAGATACGATTGCAGCACGATGCCGACCGTGTTCAGGTCGAACTCCGCGCGAAGCCGTTTGAAGATGTCAATCGTTATCTGCGTGACGCTCGACTGCTCCATGTCCACGCGGACGAAGTTGCCGCGCCGCGCCGCCTCGGCCACCACCTCGCGCGCGTTGCGGTAGGCCAGTTCGGGGTCTATTTCCAGACCGAACTGCGTCAGCTTGATCGAGACGTTCGAGCGGATGCCCGTCTCGTCAATGGCCGCGAGCACGCGGTTGTACTCGCGCACCTCTTCCTCGGTTTCGGCGCGGCTGGCGACCGATTCGTTGAGGTGATCGAACGACGCGCCCGCGCCGCGCTCGTTGATCTCACGGATCGCCGCGACGGCCTCGGCGATGTCCTCGCCCGCCACGAAGCGCGTCGTCATCTTCTTGAACGGGCGGAAGCGCGTCGCGAAGTCTTTCAAGCCTTCCTGCCGCGCCAGATACAACAGTGCGTTTCTAGTTACCATTTTTTCGGAGTGACAGGTGACGAGTGACAGGTGACAAGTTGGAAAGCCCAAGCTGCTTTAACTTGTCACCTGTCACTCGTCACTTGTCACTTTTGTCTCCTATGATATGCTTGGCGGCGATCCGCCCCAGTTCTCTCAACCAACCTCGCCAAACATCTTTACGCCGACGCGGTTTTGGAAGGACAATTTTGCCCGGTGCGCTGGAAGTTGCTCATCATCACTTCGCTCGTCGCCGCCCTCACGAACACGGGCGGGATGCGCGCGCTCGCCTACTGGATGACGGGCGTCACGACGCCTCCCACCCCGGCGCAAACCGGCGCGCTCGCCGGCGTGATCATCATCCCGCTCGTCTTCACCACGCTCGCCTGCGTCTTCGTCTACCGCCACACGGCGCGCCGTCGCAAACTGCAAGCCGCGCTGACCGCCCTGTTCGCGCTCGTCCTGACGTTCGCAGCACTCTTCGTCGCGCGTGCGTTTATTTAGTCTCCGCCGACCCGACGCGCGCCCCGCTTCGCAAAGACGCGCGGCGTCAAACTAACTCAAGCCGCGTTGCCCGTCGTTAAACTGTTCAGCCCGATCTCTCGTTGCACGGGACGCAGCGCGTCGATGACGAAGCGGATGTGCTCTTCGAGCGGGACGCCCAACTCGGCGACGCCCTGATGTATGTCTTCGCGGTTCACCGTGCGCGCGAAAGCCTTGTCCTTGAGTTTCTTCTTGACCGACGCGACCTCCATGTCGTCCAGACTGCGCGACGGGCGCACGAGCGCGCAGGCGACGAGGAAGCCGCAGAGTTCGTCGGTGGCGAAGAGGGCGCGCGCGAGCGTCGTGTCGCGCGGGACGCCGGTGTAAGTCGCGTGTCCCATGATGGCGCGGATGAAGTGGTCTGGGTAGCCGCGCCCGCAGAGGATGTTCGCGCCCTTGAACGGGTGGCCGCCCGCTTCCGGGTCGGGGAACATCTCGTAATCGAAATCGTGGAGGAGGCCGACCAAGCCCCACTCGTCCGCGTCGGCGTCAGCCCCGCCGTAGCGCGCGGCGGCGGCGCGCATGGCCGTCTCGACGGCGAGGGCGTGGCGGCGCAGGCTGTCGCCCTTCGTGTATTCGCAGAGCAGTTCCCACGCCTCGGCGCGATCAGGCATCATCCTTCACCCCTGATCCAGTTGGTACGGGAGTCGCGAAATTAACTGGCGGCTTGCGGATTGGCACGACGAGAAGTTTCTCACGTCTTGCCGTTTCGTGACAACAGCGCGCCCCGGAATTGTCGGCTTGCGGCCGTTTTCCCTCATCCCGTACAATGCCGCGAGAAGTTTACGCACGAGTTCTCAAAGCCTCCGATGAATTATCTCCTGCTCGCAGCTTTAGCCGCCTACGTCAACGCCGCCGTCCACGCGATTCTGGCGTTCGCCTACAAGCGTCGCTCGGTCGAGCGCGTGGCGATGGTGTCGCTCGGCGTCGGCTTCGCGCTGCACACGGCGGCGTTCCTGCGCGACTGGATACAGGACGGCCGCTACCCGCTGTTCGGCCTGCGCGAGACTTTATCTTTTCTCGCGTGGACGCTCGTCGTCGCCTACGGTCTGGCGCACTTCCGCTATCAGATCAAAGCCCTCGGCACGTTCCTGATACCGCTCGTCGCGTTTCTGGTGACGGCCGCGATGCTCGTCCGCACGACGGCCGACGCGCGCGCCGGGACGGTGGCCGAGGGCGCGGCCGGGTGGGTCTTCCCCATCCACACCACGCTGCTTATTTTTTCCTACGCCGCCTTCTTCGTCGTCTTCGCCGCGAGCGCGATGTACCTCTGGCAGGAACGCGAGTTGAAACTCAAAACTTTCTCCGCGCTCTTTCACCGGCTGCCGTCTCTGACGACCGTGGACGACATCGGCTCGACCGCGGCAGGGATAGGCTTCACGCTCTTGTCGCTCGGCATCGTCACGGGCGCGATCCTCTCTTCGCAACAGACCGGGCGCATCTGGCACAACGACCCGAAGGAAGTGTTCGCGCTCATCACGTGGCTGCTTTACCTGACGATGATTCACTACCGCATCCAATGGCGCGGGCGCAAAAGCGCGCTCGTCGGCGTCGCCGGTTTCGGCCTCGTCCTCTTCACCTTTCTCGGCACGCGCCTCATGGGCGGCTATCACGTCTTTGGATAAAACGTCCGTTGTCCGTGGTCAGTTGTCAGTTGTTCACATTAATCTTTAGCCACCAACGCACGACACACGAAAACAACTGACTACGGACAACGGACAAAGACCGGTTTTTTATGTCAATCATTCTCGTCGGACTCAATCATAAGACTGCGCCGGTGGAGGTGCGCGAACGTCTGGCCTTTACGGACGAGGCGTGCGCCGAGACTTTGCAGTCGTTGGTTGACGGCGAGTTGATTAGCGAAGGCTTGATCGTTTCCACCTGTAACCGCGTGGAGGTGCTGGCGGCGACGCGCGGCGTGAGCGGCGACGAAGGCACGGCGCGCATCAGTTCCTTCCTCAGCGAGACGCGCCGCGTGCCCCACCAGTTTTTCGGCGAACATCTCTACACGCACGCCGACGAAGAGGCCGTGCGCCACGTCTTCCGCGTCGCCTCGTCGCTCGACTCGATGGTCGTCGGCGAGCCGCAGGTGTTGGGTCAGGTGCGCCGCGCCTACTCGAACGCGGTCACGGCGGGCACGGCCGGGCGCGTCCTCCACCGCCTCGTGCATCACGCGCTGCACGTCGCCAAGCGGGTGCGCGCGGAGACGGGCATCGCCGCCTCCGCCGTCTCGATCAGTTTCACGGCGGTCGAACTCGGACGCAAAATTTTCGGCACGCTCAAGGGCACGACCGTGCTCGTCATCGGCGCGGGCGAGATGGCCGAACTCGCCGCGCAACATCTGGCGGGCGCGGGCGCGTCGCGCATCCTCGTCACCAACCGCACCACCGAAACCGCCGAGCAACTCGCGCGGAAGATCAAAGGCACCGCGCTCGACTTCTCTTCCCTGCCCGCGCATCTGGCCGAGGCCGACATCGTGATCTGTTCGACGGCCGCCGACGAGTACGTCGTCACGCCGGAGATGGCGCGCGAGGCGCTGGCCGCGCGGCAAAGGCGTCCGGCCTTCTTCATAGACATCAGCGTGCCGCGCAACGTAGACCCTGCCGTCGGCGAACTCGACAACTTGTTCGTCTTCGACGTAGACGATCTGGAAGCGGTCGTCGCCTCCAACATCCGCGAGCGCGAACGCGAAGCGGAGCGCGCGGAGTTGATCGTCGAATCCGAGGTGATGCAGTTTCAACAGGCGTTGCGCTCGCTCGACCTCGGCCCGACGGTGGCCGCGCTCCGGCAGAAGTTGGAGGAGATCGCGCGGGCTGAACTCAAACGCCAGCGCACGCGTCTCGGCGAGTTGACGCCCGAACAGGAGCGCGCCGTTGAAGCCCTCTTGATGTCCACCGTCAACAAAATTTCGCACCCCATTATCAGCCGCCTGCGCCGCTCGCACGACACCGGCGAGGAAGAAGACCTCAAGGCGTGGCGCAACACTTTCGGACTGGAAGAATGAGAGATGAGAGGTCAGAGGTTAGAGGTTAAAGGTCAGTCGAAGCGTTTGGCTTCTTATTGATCTCCGACTGCTGACCTCCGGCCTCTACTGTTATGAGAGATTATTTCGTCATCGGCTCGCGCGGCTCGAAGCTCGCGTTGTGGCAATCGGAGTGGGTGCGTTCGCGGCTCGCGGAGTTGCGCCCCGGCGTGGAGATTCGCATCGAGGTCATCAAGACTTCCGGTGACGTGATGCTCGACGTGCCGCTCGCCGTCATCGGCGGCAAGGGCGTCTTCACGAAGGAACTCGAAGAGGCTCTGCTCGCCGAAAAGATCGATCTGGCCGTCCACTCGCTCAAGGATTTGCCGACGACGCTCTCCGACAATCTCGCCATCAACGCCATCACCGAGCGCGAAGACGCGCGCGACGCGCTCGTCCTGCGCGAGGGCGTCGCCGCGACCGACGACTCGCTTCGCAGTCTGCCGCCGAAGGCCGTCGTCGGCACGTCGAGTTTGCGGCGGCAGGCGCAGTTGAAGCACCTGCGCCCCGACGTTGAGATCAAAGACCTGCGCGGCAACGTGGACACGCGCCTGCGCAAGCTGGACGAAGGCGGCTACGACGCGATCATCCTCGCCTCCGCGGGCTTGCGCCGCCTCAATTTCGAGCGGCGCATCAACGTCGCAATCACCCACGCGGAGATGCTGCCCGCCGTCGGGCAGGGCGCGCTCGGCATCGAGACGCGCGCGCATGATCCGCGCACCGCCGCGCTCGTCGCGCTGCTCGAACACGCTCCGACGCGCGCCGCCTGCACCGCCGAACGCGCGCTGCTCTATGCGCTCGGCGGCGGCTGTCAAGTTCCCATCGCCGCGCACGCAGTTGTGGACGGCGACACGCTCCGGCTCGACGCGCTCGTCGCCGCGCTCGACGGCAGCCGCGTCATCCGCGACTCAATCGAAGACGATGCCCGACACGCCGCCCGCGCGGGCGAGACGCTCGCCGCGCGACTGCGCGAACGCGGCGCGGGCGAGTTGCTCGAAGGCTTAACTGTTTAGTTGTTCTACGGCTCAACTGTTTAGTTGCTCGAAGGCTTAACAGTTTGCATGTCGCCCGTCCGAAAGTCGCCCGTTTAAATTTCGTGTGCCGCCACGCGCGATGACACCCGACCCAAGTCAAACTCAAGAGAAACCCTTGCGCGGGCGCACCGTCGTCATCACGCGCGCGCTGGCGCAGTCGGCGGAGTTCGCCGCCGCACTCGAACGCTACGGCGCGCGCGTCGTCGCCTGCCCCACCATCGAAATCGTCGCGCCCGAAAGTTTCGACGCGCTCGACGAGGCCATCGAACATCTCTACGGCTACGACTGGATCGTCTTCACCAGCACGAACGGCGTGGACTTCTTCATGCAACGCTTGGAAGCGCAGGGGCACGACGCGTCCGAGTTGGACGACGTGCACGTCTGCGCCATCGGCGCGGCCACCGCCGACCGACTGCGCGACGCGCGCGTCCACGTGGATGTCGTCCCCGCCGAGTCGAAGGCCGAAGGCGTCTTCGACTCGCTGGCGAACTACCTCGGCGGGCGCGAGCGGCTCGAACGCCTGAACTTCTTGATCCCACGCGCGGCCGTCGCGCGCGACTATCTGCCGCACGCGCTCGAAGCGGCCGGGGCGCGCGCCGATGTGGTCGCCGCCTATCGCACCGTCCCGCCGCAGACGACCGAACGCGCGCGCGTCGAAGCCCTGCTCGTCGGCGGCGCGGTTGACTGCATCACCTTCACCAGCGCTTCGACCGTCTCGAACTTCGCGCAACTCTTCGACACGCGCGACCTCGGCGGACTGCTCGCAGACGTTCGCGTCGCCTGCATCGGCGACATCACCGCGCGCGCCGCCGCCGACTACAACCTCGCCACCCACATCCAACCCGCAGAGTCCACGACCGCCGCGCTCGCACGCGCCGTCGCCGATCATTTCGCGCCGGAGAGTTAAAGCATTCGCCGCCGGGACGTATGCTAAACTGCCTCTATGACTAAAGGACGGGTGTTGGTCATTGACGACGAGCCGCTCGTGCTGGACACCCTGCGCGAGGTGTTGACGGCCGACGGCTTCGAGGCGGCGGCCGAGTCGGACGCCGTGCGCGCGCTCGAACGCGTCGCGCAATTTCGCCCCTCCGTCGTCGTCTCCGACGTGAAGATGCCCGGCTTGAACGGCTTCGAGTTGCTGCGCGAGTTGCGCACGCGCCACCCGGAGATCGCAGTCATCCTGTTGACCGGCGAGGGTTCGGTCGAGATGGCTCTGCGCGCGATTCAGGAAGAGGGCGCGTACCACTATTTCGAGAAGCCGATTGATAACGAAAAACTCTGCGCCGTCGTCTGGCGCGCGATGGAGGAACGCCGCGCCGAGCGCGACAGCCTCGCCCTGCGGCACGAACTTCGCGGGCGCGGCGCGTTCGGCAAACTGATCGGCAACTCCGCCCCCATGCAGCGCGTCTACACGCTCATCGAACAGGTCGCCTCGTCTTCGGCCTCGGTCTTGATCACGGGCGAGTCGGGCACGGGCAAGGAACTCGTCGCGCGCACGATCCACGACCTCAGCCCGCGCCGCGAGGGCGAGTTCGTCGCCATCAACTGTTCCGCGATCCCCGAAACGCTGATGGAGTCGGAACTCTTCGGCCACGAGCGCGGCGCATTCACCGGCGCGGCCGCACGCCGTCAAGGCTGCTTTGAACTCGCACACCGCGGCACGCTTCTCTTAGACGAGATCGCCGAGATGCCCGCGCTCCTTCAAGCAAAGTTGCTGCGCGTGCTGGAAGAACGTTCCGTGCGTCGGCTCGGCGGCTCGCAGGAGATACCGATTGACGTGCGCGTGCTGGCCGCCACCAACCGCGAGCCGCACGAAGCCGTCCGCACGGGCGCGTTCCGCGAAGACCTGCTCTATCGCTTGAACGTCATCAGCATCGAACTCCCCCCGCTGCGCCAGCGCAAGGAAGACTTGCCGCTCCTGACGCAACACCTCGTCACGCAATTATCCGAACGCCACGAGCGACCCGCGCGTCACCTCAGTACGGCCGCGCTCGAAGTGCTGCGCTCGCACCACTGGCCGGGCAACGTGCGCGAACTGCGCAACGTCATCGAACGCGCCGTCATCATCTGCTCCGGCGAATCAATCGAGCGCCACCACATCGCGCCCTACCCGCTCGACCAGCGCGCCCGCGCTCGCGTCGAAGACACCATCACCCTTCCCGTCGGCACGCCCATCGAAGAGATGGAACGCCAGATGATCCTCCGCACCCTCCAGAAGACCGACAACAACAAGACCCGCGCCGCCGAACTCCTCCAGATCAGCCTCAAGACCCTCCACAACAAACTCCGCCTCTACCGCGACCGCGGCCAACTCGCCGAAGCCGAACACGCTCGCCCCACCAACGCCCACGCCGAACGCAAAGACCGCGAATAACTGACCGCCGGTTATCATTCACACGGACGCGGAAACTCGACTACCATCCGCCCGTATCGCTTCTATATAATCCACGTAAGGCGTACCGCGACAGTTTCGATTAATGGCCGCTCTCGCCTGATACGCTTCGCGCCGCCACACGGAAAAGAGGGTCTTCATTGAATGAACGGTTAGCAGCCTCCGCCGAACTCTACCGCCAACTGGCTTTCATCAGCGCGCTCATCGCCGGGTTCTCGCTCACGTTTCTGGTACAACTCCTGACGTCCGAGTCCAAGCGCCGCGTCGTGAGTTGGACGATAGGCTTCTCCCTCGCGGCGACCGCAGGCATGATCATTTGCGCGCTCGGATGGACTCTGAGCGCGGCGGTCGCGGTTGACCCGCGGGCGCAGGACGATCTCGCGCGCTGGTCAATCGTCATCGGCTCCCTCCACCACCGCCTGTCACTGACATTCATCTCCGCCATTCTCCTTTTCCTCGTCGGCGTCGGCCTATGCGGCTGGGTGCGCTCACGCGTGATGGGCATCGTCTCAACCACCATCGCCCTCGCCGCCGCCGTCGCCGCACTGATGATCCTGAAGCAGTTCACTCACTGAAAGGCTACCTTCTTTTCTCACAGTTTAAAGGCGAGGTATGAGTAAAACGAACGGTGTCCTTATTCTCTTGTTGCTCTGTTGCACCATGGTCTTTCCGCAAGCCGCCGCGTCGCCGACCCGGTTTGTCCCCTGCCGCTCACAGCCGCGGCTTGTCGGCAAGTGTTTCGCCGTCCGTGGCAGACTCTCCGTCTACAACGGAAGTCCGAGTGTGAGACTGTGGAAGGTGGGCACACACCGGATGCTCGGCGTCTCAGACTCTTATACGAAAGAGGGCATGCATCACCTCCCGCCGAACGTGGCGAAGGCTCTCGGCGAATGGCAGAGAGAGGTGTGGGGAGATTATGTGGTCTGCCCTTTTACCAGAGAGAAGCCTCAGGAAATGCAGATGGTTTGTATTGCTTCGGGCAAAAATCTGTTCAGCCGCGCGCGACAGTGAACGAACGGCGCGCGGGCGAGTTTCAAAACGAGTTGTTAAAGCCGACGCCCTCCCCACAACTTTTGAATCAATGCGAGAACGTGGGCGCGGTCTGGCGGCGGTGGCGACGACGAAAATTTGAACGAAGAGGAGCGAAAGGTATGAGGTTCAATCGGGTGTCCGTCCAACGGCTCGGATTATTGCTCGTTCTAATAACTTCAACTCAGGCGTCGCGCGCGCAGACGATTTACGAGATGCCGGAGGGGGTGGAGTCGCGTTGGGCGAGTGGGGAGAATCCGACGGGGGCGAAGGGGCGCGGGGGGCAGGCGAACGGGGGGCGCAAAGGGTCGCCGACCGTGCCGATCAAGGCGGGGGAGAGTCGGGTGCTGGCCGAGGCGTCGGGGACGAGCGGGACGGTGCGGCGCATCTGGATGACGTTCCCCGACCGCAGCCCGCGGATGCTGCGCAGTCTGCGGATAGATATGTACTGGGACGGCGCGAAGACCCCGGCGGTGAGCGCGCCGCTCGGCGACTTCTTCGGCATCGGGTTGGGGCAGACGACCCTGTTTCAGTCCGCGCTGTTCTCGAACCCGGAAGGGCGTAGTTTCAACTGCGTCGTGCCGATGCCGTTCAAGACCGGCATGCGGATCGTGTTGACGAATGAATCGGACGCGAACCTGGATGAGTTGTTCTACGACGTGGACTACACGCTCGGCGACCGCCACGGCGCGAACGTGCTCTACTTCCACGCGCACTACCGCCGCGAGAACCCGACGCGCTTGCAGCAGGACTACGAGTTGCTGCCGCGCGTCGAGGGGCGCGGGCGTTACCTCGGCACGAACATCGGCGTCATCGTCAACCGGAAGGCTTACTTCAACACCTGGTGGGGCGAGGGCGAAGTGAAAATTTACCTCGACGGCGACCGGGAGTTCCCCACTCTGAGCGGGACGGGCGCGGAGGATTACATCGGCACGGCGTGGGGGCAGGGGCAGTTTGCGCACGCGTATCAGGGCAGCCCCGTCGCCGACGAGAAGAATCTGCGCTGGTGCTTCTACCGCTATCACCTACCCGATCCGGTCTACTTCCAGAAGGACGTGCGCGTCACCATACAGCAGATCGGATACCTCGCGCCGCACAGCCGCGAGGCGGTCGCCAAATCAGGGCGGCGACTGTACCGCGCAGGCCCCGGCCTCGTCGAGATGGACTTGTCGAAGGACGGCAAGTTCGAGCGCGACGACGACTATTCGAGTTGCACCTACTTCTACCTCGCTGCGCCGGAGAACAAACTGCCGCCGCTCGATCCCGTCAACAAGCGCATCGAAGGGTTATAGGTTTCCGCCTCACTTCACGAACGCGCGGAGCAGCGCGCTGATGCGCGCGAGGTGATGATCGTCGTGCTCGGCGATGAAGTAGGCGAAGTCTACGACGCGCATCGGCAACTTCAGGCGCGGGTGGAGGGCGGTGCGCGCGACCTGTTCCAAGTCGAGGCCGTCGAGGCGGCGCACGAACTCGCCGCGCTCGGCGCGAAACGTGGCGAGGAGGTGTTCGATGGAGCCGGCGTTGTGGTCGGCCTCGTGCGTCTTGCGATTTTGGAGGTCGGCGGCGCGCAGGGTGGCGAGTCCGGCCGCGTAGTCGTCGAGTCGGCCGAGGTCGAGCGCGCCCAAGTCGAGCAAGTGCCCGGCCTGTTCCTGTATTGACCAATCATCGCCGTCGCGCCGCGTCAGTATTTCGCGCGGCAACTTGAGGAGGTGGTCTTCGAGTCGCGCGGGCGTCCCGCGCACGCGCTCCAGGACGTTCGGGTACATCGAGAGCGGCAGGTCGAGTGTGAACTTGCGTTCAAACCAGATGGCGCGCGGTATCATCCTTCACGCTCCTCTCACACATAAAACGATTATTGAAACACGAAGGCACGAAGCGACGGAGTTGAACCTGTAACAGTTAACTTCGCATCTTCGTGCCTTCGTGTTTCATCTTTCAGTCGCGTCTACTTTTGCGCGCGGCCGTTGCCGAGTTGTTTGAGCAGTTCGCGCACGGCCGCGTCGAGTTGCGAATCGTGATCGGTGTAAGTCTCGCCGATGGGGCGCGTGATGAGCACGTCCACGGGGCGCGGGTTCAACTCCATGTTCGTGCCGTCGGCCGCCTGCACCTTCATGCGCGGCAGGCGCACGCTTGAGCCGTCAATCAACGTCTGATTCCAAGTGTAGATGATCCAGCCGGAGGTCGGCTCGCCCACCACCTTGCCGAGTTTGAGCGTGCGGTAGCCTTCGGTGAAATCTTCTGCGTCCGAGAGCGAGTGCTGGTTGGTGACGAGGATGGTCGGCGATTCGAGCGAGCGTTGGCCGAGCACGGTGCGCGCGGGCGCGCCGGTTTGATTGCGCGGCGTCATCGTCAGGTAGCCGCGCCGCGCGAGCACGTCAATGGCGTAGACGTTGACGAAGCCGCCGTTGTTGTTTCGCACGTCAACGACGACGCCTTCGCGCGCATGGTTCTCAGCGTCGAGATCGACGTAGAGTTGTGAGAGCGAGGACGAACCCATGTCGAACATGTGGACGTAACCAAGCCGCCCGTTGCTCACGCGCGCGACGTAGGCGCGATTGTCTTCGACCCACTTGCGATAGAGCAGCGCCTTCTCCGTCCCCGCGTTGACGGGGCGCACCGCGAGTTCGCGTCTGTTCGCGCCGTCCGCGCCGGAGGCCATGGTCAGACTCACGCGGCGGTTGATCTTGTAATTCAACAACTCGTCGAGGTTCACGCGCGCGTTGATCTCCTTGCCGTCAACGGCGACGAGGTAGTCGCCCGGTTTGATCTCGCGTGCGAGCGCGGCGGGGCTGAGCGGGATGATCTCCGTCACGCGCAGACGCCCCGTCGTTTCATACTCGTGGCGGTCGAAACGCAGGCCGAGCCGACCCGTCGCCGCCGTCTGGCCGGTGAACGGCGCGCCGACGCCGGAGTGCGAGGCGTTCAACTCGCCGACCATGAGTTGCAGCAGGCGGCGCATCTCGTCGGGCGTGCGTGCGCCCGCGATGCGCGGTTCGTAATCGGCGCGCATCGCGTTCCAGTTCACGCCGTGAAAATTCGGATCGTAGAAATGCTCTTGCAGATACGACCAGACCTGCCGGAATACTTCCATCTTCTCGCGTGCGAAATCAACGTCCATCTCCGCCGC
>JAUZFQ010000141.1 GCA_030838445.1 Pyrinomonadaceae bacterium
CACGGACGAACTCGACGACCGCCCGCGCAAGAAACTCCAGATGAAGACGCACGAAATTCAGCGCGTCTCAGAGACGCTCGGCGGCAACCTCGGCGTCTTGATTTTGGCGGGCGGCGAGCCATTCACGCGCAAAGACCTGCCCGAAATCGTCCGCGCCTTTTACGAGAACAACAAGCTCGAATCGGTCTATCTCATGTCGAACGGGCAGATTCAGAAGCGCATCATCCCGGACGTGACGCGGATACTCGAAGAGTGCCCGAACTTGAACGTGGCGGTCGCCCTCGGCATTGACGGCCTCAAAGATCAGCACGAGAAGATTCGGCAGAAACCCGGCTCGTGGGACACGGCCATCGACACCGCGCGCCAGTTGCAGGCCGTCAAACGTGAGTACCCGCGTCTCGACATCCAGACCTGCACCTGCTTCATGAACACGAATCAGGACACGATCTTCGAGTGGTACGATTTTCTCAAGTACGACCTCAAGCCCGACAAGGTCAACTTCAACTACATCCGTCCGCCTTCAGCCGACCCGAAGGAACTCGACATCGACCACGCGCGCTACGCCGAACTCGCGCACATGATCGATTCCGATTCGCGCCACTCGGCCATCAAGAACAACTACGGCGGCGACGCAGGGTTTTTCAAGGCCGCCATCGACATCTACATGCACGGCCTGATCGCCAAGGCGCAGGAAGAGCAGCAGGCGCAGATGACCTGCTACGCGGGCACTGCGGGCGGCGTCATCTACGACGAGGGCACAGTCTCCTCTTGCGAGAACCTCGATGCGGTGGGCAACCTGCGCGACTACGATTGGAACTTCCAGAAACTCTGGCTCTCGCCCGCCATGCAGGAGCGTCGCCAGAAAGCGAAGTCCGGGTGCTTCTGCACGCACGAGTCGAACAGCTACTACCCCAGCCTGCCGTTCAACCCGAAGCACCTAATCCAGATCAAGAAACTGGAACGCGAGATGAAGAAGTCGCGCAAACAACTCGAACGCGACGAAGCCAAAGCGGAAGGTCTGACGGTCAAGGTATAGGTGAAAGAGATGACCACGTACCAATTCACTGTTGTCATTGAGCCGGACGAGGAGGGATTCCACGCCTACGCGCCCGCCTTACCCGGTTGCCACTCGTGTGGAGCAACGGTTGAAGAGGCGCGCGCCAATATTGTCGAGGCGATGGAACTTCATATTGAGAGCCTGCGCGAAGACGGAGAGCCGATCCCGACAGAGCCGGAGCCATTCTTCATCGCGAAGCTCTCCGTGCCGGTCGCCGCGTGAGCGAGAAACTCCCCCGCGTGGACGGACAGCAGTTAATCCGTGCGCTTGAGCGTGCGGGCTTTGAAAGGGTCAGGCAGAAAGGTAGCCACGTGCATCTCCGGCGTGCGTCCGACCATCGGCGTGTGACCGTCCCGATGCACAAAGGTAAGACACTACCTCCCGGCACTTTGCAGGGCATTTTGCGAGACGCGGGCGTAAAGGTTGAAGAGTTGCGCCAACTGCTTTGATTTTTAGTTAAGCCCGGCATCGCGATAGTAAGTTTGAACAGTCAGACTGTTAACGAGTTTTACATCACCTTATGTTTCGAGCCAGAGTCCCTAAAATTCTGATCATCTCGTCCGACACGGGCGGCGGGCATCGCTCGGCGGCGGTGGCGATTGCGGCGGGCTTGCAGAAGTTTTTCGCGGGCAACTCTTACGCCGTGCGCGTCGTGCGCGCGATTGAGGAGTCGCATTCGATCTCGGCGAAACTCGTCAACCTCTACAACTGGGTGCTGCGCCACCGGCAGCACTGGATGAAATATCTCTACTGGGCGGTCAACCGTTTTCGTCCGGAGACGCGGGACTTTTTCTACCGGCGCAGCGTCGGCTACGTGGGCGAGTTGTTCGAGCGTTGGTGCCCGCACGTTGTCGTGAGCGTTCACCCGTTGACGCAGCACGCCATCGGGCGCGTGCTCCGTGAGTTGAAACTCGCAGACAAGATTCCGCTCGTGACAGTTGTCACCGACCCGTGCTACGGCTTCTGGAAGGGTTGGGCGTGCGACGACGTGCGGCTCTACCTCGTGGCGGGCGAAGAGGCGCGGCAGCAGTTGATTGATTACGGCGTCGCGCCGGAGCGGATCAAGATTTCGGGGATGCCCGTCCACCCGAAGTTCAACCTGCCGGACGAACGCGCCGCGCAGGCCGCGCGCCACGCGCTCGGACTCGACCCGCAGAAGTTCACCGTCTTCGTCAACGCGGGCTGGGTCGGCGGCGGCAACATCCCCGAAATTTTCCGCGAACTCGTGCGCGGCGACCTGGACGTGCAGGCGATTTTCCTCGCCGGGAATAATCAAGAGTTGCGCGCGGAGGCCGAGACGATTGCGGCGGGCGCGAATTTCCCCGTGAAGGTGATCGGCTATTCCGAACACGTCGAGCAGTTGATGCAGGCCGCCAACGTGATGATCTCGAAACTCGGCGGCCTGACGACGTTCGAGGCAATGGCCTGCCGCGTGCCGATCATCGCCGACGCGACGACCGCGCCGATGCCGCAAGAGGCCGGGGCGGGGACGCTGCTCTCGAAACGCGGCGCGGGCGTGCTGCTCGAACGCGCGGGCGACATCGTGCCCGCCGTGCGCCGCATGGTCGAAGACGCGCGCTATTACGCGACGATGCGCGCCGCCACGGCCACCCTCTCCATCCCGCACTCGACGCGCCGGATCGTGGAAGAGATCACCGCGCTCATCCCCGCGCCCGTGCTCGCGGAAGAGGAACGCGTGGCGGTGGCGGACGCGCGCATCGCTTGACGCGCGGCGATGAAAACAGGTACGCGCCGGTCGGCTGAAATCCTGAGCCAAGTTGACGCCCGCATGGTGTTCGCGCTTTAATCCAACATTCATTACATCTCGCCCGCTCCGAGTAAAAAGGAAGCGGGCATTTTTGGAGAGCGGCCAAGTTGAGTCTTTTGCTGGAAGGGAAACGGGCGTTTATTTCGGGGGGCACGCGCGGCATCGGTGCGGCGATGTGTGACATCTTCGCGCGCGAAGGCGCGGACGTGGCGTTCAACTATCATTCGCGCGAAGACCTCGCCGAAACGATGTCGCAAAAGATCAGGGCGCACGGCCGACGCGCGCACGGCTTCAAAGTCTCGGTCACGGATCGGCTGGGCATGAAACGCCTGACGCGCCAACTCGTCGAGGAGTGGGGCGGCGTGGACATCCTCGTCAACAACGCGGCGATCAACCGCGGCGACAATTTCGCCACCACGACCGACCGCGCGTGGGACGAGGTGATCGGCACGAACGTCGGCAGTCTCTTCGCCGTGACGAAGCCCGTCTACAAGCAGATGATCCGCCAGCGCAAGGGCGCGATTCTCAACATCACCTCCATCGGCGCGATCCGCTCGCTCCCGACCTCCGTCCATTACGCCACCTCGAAGGCCGCGATGATCGGCTTCACCAAATGCCTCTCGCGCGAGGCCGCGAACTTCAACGTCTCCGTCAACGCCATCGCCGCGGGCATCTTCGACACCGAACTCGCGCACACACTGCCGCCGCATCTCCTGGAGATGCATAAGGGCTGGTCGCCGCGCGGGGAACTGGGACGCCCCGAAGAACTGGCCGAGTTCGCCGCCTTCATGGTCAGCGACCGCAACAGTTTTATGAACGGCGAGATCGTTATCATTGACGGCGGCTCGGTGACGTAAGCCACAAGACACACAGCGTTGCACAACGTCAACGCCCGCGCCGGTCGTTTAGCGAACCACTTCTCAAACTCACACGCGTGCCCGCAAACTACCTTTGAGATTCGCCGCCTATTCTGCAACTGAAAACGAATTTCATTGTTAAGTTTAATTATTTCAATAGTTATCTTGACAGGGTCGCTTCGCTCGCAGTAATATCCGCCCGCACTCCAACACTCGGCAGGGTTATTCGCGGGAGGCTTAAACAGATGGCGGAAACTAATTTAATTGACGCCCTGAACCGCGCGCTCAGTCTCGAACTCGGCGCGGTCATTCAGTACATGCAGCACAGTTTTCTCGTGACGGGCATCGAGCGCGAAGTCTATCGCAAATACTTTCGCTCGCAGGGCGAAGAGTCGCAGGAGCACGCCATCACGCTCGGCGATAAGATCGTCGCGCTCGGCGGCGTGCCGACGGTCGAGCCGGCAATGATCCGGCAGTCAACCGAATTGATCGAGATGCTGCGGCAGGATTTGGAGATGGAGCGCGAGGCGCTCGCCGCCTACATGACGGCGTGGGAAGCCTGCGGCGACACCGAACTCCCGACGCGTTTCCAACTCGAAGAGCGCATCTATCAGGAGAAACTACACGTCGAAGAACTTGAAAAACTGACCTCCGAGCGCAAGGCCAACGTGACGAAAGAACGCATCACGCTCAAACAGATCGGCTGAGAAGAACGGGGCAGGGAAGCCGGTCGAGCGAAGCGGCGGAAAGTAAAAAGGCAGCGGGCAGATGATGAGTCTGCCCGCTGCCTTTTACTTTGCTTGCGCGGTCGCCCGGTGTCAGGCGACGGTCGGGAGTTGGATGACCTGCGCGGCGGGTCGGAACTGTCCGTCTTCGACGCGCCGCCGGTTCAGGCGATGCCGTGCGACGCTGATGGCGTGATGCAGGTCGTCGAGTTGTTCGCCGTCGAGCCGGATGGTCTTCTGCGTACACCAGCCGAGACCCTCCGTCCACGTTGACAGGCGCAACGCGACGCTGCCCGTGCCGTCTTCGAGTAGGACTTCGACTTGCTGGTCTTCGCGGCCTGACGAGAGGACGTGCGCCGCGGCGCGGTTCGAGGATTTCACTGCCTTAGCTCCTGAGAAGGTTCGATAATAGCGTTCATTAACATTGCTTTCGGACTTCTTTCGCCGTGCGGCGAAATTGAAATCCAATTTCAAAACGTATTATCGCGGCCGCCTCGCCCGTCTGTCAAGACAAAATTTATTGTCGGCTAAATTTAATTCTCGTCGGACAAATTTTTTAGCGGGAAGACCTCCGGCTCAGT
>JAUZFQ010000226.1 GCA_030838445.1 Pyrinomonadaceae bacterium
GGTCACTTGTCACTCGTCACTTGTCACTGTTTTATTCGTCACTGTCCTTCAATAGCTCGCGCGCGATGACCAGCTTTTGAATCTCGGACGTGCCTTCGTAGATGCGTAGGGCGCGGATGTCGCGGTAGAGGCGTTCGACGATGTGGCCGTGGATGAGACCCGCGCCGCCGTGGATTTGGAGTGCCTGATCAATGATGCGCTGCGCGGCTTCGGTGGCGTAGAGCTTGGCGGTGCTCGCGGCGCGCGCGAGCGTGGGCGCGTAAGAGTCTTCTTGGCCGTAGGTGTCGCGGAGATAGGCGGCGCGGTAGACGAGCAGGCGCGCGGCGTCGAGTTCCACGGACATGTCTGCGAGTTTCTCTTGGATCAACTGGTGCGCGGCGAGCGGCTGGCCGAACTGCTTGCGTCGCCGCGCGTAGGCGACGGCCTCGTCGAGCGCGCGACGCGCCATGCCGCAGGCCGCCGCGCCGACCGACGCGCGAAACGTGCCGAGCGTCTGCATGGCGAGGCCGAAGCCGTCGCCCTCCGCCCCGACGCGATCCTCTGCGGGCACGCGCAAGTTCTCGAACTCGATCTCGCCGACGGGGTGCGGCGCGATGAGGCGCGTGCGTTCGCGCACAGAGAAGCCCTGCATGCGCGCGCCGACGACGAAGGCGGAAATCTCCGCGCGACCGTCGGCGCGCGTGCCCGTGCGCGCGAAGACCGTGTAGAAGTCTGCGATCCCGGCGTTGGAGATGAAACGCTTGCGGCCGTCGAGCAGGTAGCCGTCGCCGTCGCGACGCGCGGTGGTCTGGATGGCTGAGACGTCCGAGCCGACTTCCGGTTCGGTCAAAGCGAAGGCGGCGACGGCGCGACCCCCGGCGGCGCGCGCCAGCCAGAAGTCGCGCACGTGTTCGGGCGCGGCGAGGCTGATCGCGTGCGTGCCCAAGCCCTGCATCACGAAGGCGAGATCGGCCAGCGGCGACGAGTAGGACAACTCTTCGCGGATCAGGCAGAGCGCGCGCACGTCGAACCCGGCGGCGTCAGGCCGCGCCACGGCGTAACGCAGCAGTTCGGCCTGTGCCAGCAGCGCGACCAACTCGCGAAACCGCTCGTCGGATTTCGACTGCTCCGTCTCGTCCTCGTCTGCGTCGGCGCGCGGCTCAATCTCGCGCCACACGAAACTCGCGACACTGGCCGCGAGCCGCAAATGCTCGGCGTTGAAAAACGGCGTCTCTTCGATAAACCGATCCATAAAGCAGTGACGAGTGATAAGTGACAAGTAACGAGTTAAGACAAAAGCCCGTCGGCAAATGATTTCGATGACAGGTGACTGGTGATTAGTTGGAAGGCAAGTTACTTGTTTTAACTTGTCACTTGTCACTCGTCACTTGTCACTCCTTTAAACATTGGCTCGCGCTTCTCGTTGAAGGCTTCGTGGGCTTCGCGGAAGTCGGGGTGTTGCATGCAGACGGACTGCGCCTGCGCCTCCCATTCGAGCGCGGTGTCGAGATCAACGTGCATCTCGCGGTTGAGCATCTCTTTGGTCATGCCGAGCGCGAACGAGGGGCCGCGCGCGAGTCTCTCGGCGAGGGCGCGCGTCTCGGCTTCGAGTTCGGCGGCCGCGACGACGCGGTTGTAGAGTCCGATGCGTTCGGCCTCGCGCGCGTTGACGAAGTCGCCCGTGCAGAGCAACTCCGTCGCCTTCGCCAAGCCCACGTAGCGGGGCAACAGGAAGGCCGCGCCCATGTCCGCGCCCGACAGCCCGACGCGCACGAAGAGGAACGCGATGCGCGCCTCTTCCACGGCGATGCGCAGGTCGCAGGCGAGCGCGATGACCGCCCCCGCGCCCGCCGCCGTGCCGTTCAAACTCGCGATGACGGGCTTGCGCAACTGCCGCATCCGGCGAATGAGTTCGCAGGTGAGCCGCGTGAACTCAAGCTGGCCTTGAATGTCGAGCGACTGTAGATCGGCGATGATGTCGCGCACGTCGCCGCCCGAACAGAACGCGCGCCCCGCGCCCGTGATGACCACGGCGCGCACCTCTCGCTCGTCTTGCAACGCGGCGAACGCGTCGGTCAACTCGCGGTAGACTTCAAACGTCAGCGCGTTCAGACGCTCCGGGCGGTTCAGCGTGATCCACGCCACGCCGCCGCGCACTTCGTAGAGAAAACTTTTCGGAGAAAGCATAAAAGCAGTGACAAGTGACGAGTGACAAGTGACAAGTAACTGACAAGTAACGAGCGACAAGCGACCGGCCGGGACAAGTCTTTATAACTCGTCACTCGTCACTTGTCACTCGTCACTATGGTATGACCGCGATGCCTTCAATTTCCACTTTCGCGTCGTCTTCGAGGAGGGCTTTGACTTCGAGCAGCGCCATGGCGGG
Organism: Pyrinomonadaceae bacterium; assembly: GCA_030838445.1. Classification (GTDB taxonomy): domain Bacteria; phylum Acidobacteriota; class Blastocatellia; order Pyrinomonadales; family Pyrinomonadaceae; genus JAIVJZ01. The sequence continues at coordinate 2,366 of JAUZFQ010000226.1, forward strand.
GAAGTGTCGCCCCATGTGCCTGCGCCAGCACGCGCCGATCTCGTTCTGGCGCGCGCGGTACTCCTCTTTGTCGGTGACGTAGACGCAGAGGCGTGCGATCTGTTCGGGCGTGCCGCCCGCCTCGCGCACCACCGCGAGGACGTTCAGGAGCGCGCGCTCGAACTGCGCGACGAAATCCGCGCCGACGATCCGCTGCCCTTCGTCCCAGGCGATCTGCCCGGCGATGAACAGCAACGCGCCGCCCTCAGGGGCGAGTACGCCGTTCGCGTAGCCGCGCGGGCGTCCGAGCGTCGCGGGGTTGATGATCGTGAACTCCATCAGCAGGTATTTACCACACAGACGCGAAGGCACACAGGCTGATCAGGTTTTCAGCGTTGAAATTTCTCTCGCGTCTTCGTGCTTCGTGGTCGAGTCAGGTTAACTAAAATAGCACGCTGCCGCCGTCAACGTTGATGGCCTGCCCGGTGATGCCGCGCCCGTCTTCGGAGGCCAAAAGGAGCGCGACCGCGGCCACCTCTTCCGGCGTGACGAGCCGGTTCTGCGGACTCATGCGCTTGATGGCGTCGAGCGCGTCGGCGGCCGTGCGGCCGGTCTTCGCCTCGATCTGTTCGACGGCGTTCGTCGTCATGTCCGTATCCACGTAGCCGGGGCAGATGGCGTTGACCGTCACGCCCTTCGACGCCACTTCGAGCGCGACCGAGCGCGTGAGGCCGAGCACGCCGTGCTTCGAGGCAGCGTAGGCCGCGATGTAGGGCGCGCCGGTCTTCCCCGCGATGGAGGCGACGTTGATGATGCGCCCCCAGCCGCGCTCGATCATCGAGGGCAGCGCGGCGCGCGTGCAGTAGAAAGTGCCGTCGAGGTTGACGGCGAGGTGTCGCCGCCAGTGCGCGTCGTCGGTCTTGGTGACGGGCGCGCTCTCGGCGATGCCCGCGTTGTTGACGAGGATGTCCGCGCCGCGCCCGAACGTCTCAACGCAGAACGCGAACGCGCGCGCCACGCTTTCCGCGTCCGACACGTCGCACGTCGCCTGCATCGTTTGCACGCCGCACTCTTCCCGGACTTCGGCAGCCACGCGCTCGACCTCTCCGGCCGTGCGCGCCACAACCGCCACCGACGCGCCCTCGCGCGCGAACGCGAACGCAACGGCGCGACCGATGCCGCGACCGCCGCCCGTGATGAGCGCGATTTTATCTTTAAGCCGCAGGGACATAAGTTTCAGGTTTCAAGTTTCAGGTTTCAGGACTGAAGTTTGAACTTCCAAGTTTCAGGGCTGAAGGTTTCAGCTTTCACATTTCAAGTTTGAAAGGCTCTCCGGTCTTCAACTTGAAACTTGAAACCTGCAACTTGAAACTTACTTGACCGCGCGCGGGTCGCGTTTTTCCACGAAGGCGCGCACGCGCGCGCGCGCGTCCGAGGTGTGGAAGCAGCGGAGTTGCGCTTCGGTCTCGTACTGCAACATCTCTTCGAGTTCGGCGTGGTGGCTCAGGTAGACGGCGTGCTTGGCGGCGGCGACGGATTCGGGCGGCGCGTCGCGCAGGCGTTCGGCGAGGCGTTGCGTCTCGGCCGCGAGTTCGTCGTCGGGCACGACGCGGTTGACGAGGCCGAGCGCGAGCGCGCGCGTCGAGTCAATCGCGTCGCCGAGGAAGAACATCTCGCAGGCGATGTTCGGCGGCACGATGCGCGGCAGGAAGTAAGTCCCGCCCCAGTCCGGATGCAGCCCCATCTTGACGAACGACTGGCTGAACTTCGCCGACTGTGCCGCGATGCGCAGGTCGCACGCGAGCGCGAGGTTGAAGCCCGCGCCCGACGCGACGCCGTTGATCGAGGCGATGACGGGTTTGACCATCTCGCGAATCGTCGTTACTACACGCCGCCCCGCGCCGAGCATCCGCGCGAACTCGTCTGCGTCCTCGCGCGCCATCATCTCGCCCATCGCCGCCACGTCGCCGCCCGCGCAGAACGCGCGCCCCGCGCCCGTGATGACGATGACGCGCACGTCGTCGTCGCTGCCCGCGCGCTCCAACGTCTCGCCCAGATCGCGCCGCATGTGTCCCGCGAAGGCGTTCAACTTCTCGGCGCGATCCAAAGTGATCGTCAGGATGCGGTCGCGCGCGTGGACTTTGATGAATTGCTCCATAAAAACAGTGACAAGTGACGAGTGACGAGTGACGAGTTAAGGTGACAAGTTAAAGAGACAAGTTATTGGTTTTAGCTTGTCACTCGTCACTTGTTACTTGTCACCGCCCTTTAAACTCCGGCTTGCGTTTGCCGACGTAGGCGTCGAGACCTTCGCGCGCGTCTTCGGACTGGAAGAGTTGTTGTTGGAGTTCGCGTTCGAGCGCGAGCGCGGACTCGAAGGGAATCTCCGCGCCGGTCTGCACGGCGCGCTTGATGCGCCCGACGGCGTGCGCCGCCTTGTGCGGCGCGGTGAACTGTCGCGCGTAACTCAAGACCTGCTCCATGAAGGCCGCGCCCGTCTCCGCCTCGTAGATGTGGTTCAAGAGGCCGAGTTCGAGGCCGCGCTCGAACGCGAAAAGCTCGCCCGTCGTCATCAACTCAATCGCGCGCGACTTGCCGACCATCCGCACGAGCCGCTGCGTGCCGCCCGTGCCCGGCAGCACTCCGAGCGAGACTTCGGGCAAGCCCATCTTGCCCGCGCCCTTGCGCGCGATGCGCAGGTCGGCCGCCATCGCGACTTCGAGGCCGCCGCCGACGCAGTGGCCGTTGATGGCCGCGATGACGAGTTTCGGCGTCTGCTCCAGACGCGACAGAGTTTCGTTCGCGTGCAGGCAGAAATAATATTTGAACGTCGGCGTCACGCTCTGAAGCATCCCGATATCTGCGCCCGCGCAGAAAAACTTCTCGCCGCTCCCCGTGATGACGATGACGTGGACGGTCTCGTCCATACGCGCCGCGAGAACGGCGCGGTCGAGTTCCTGCATCATCTCGTAGCTGTACGTGTTTGCCGGGGGATCGTTTAAGGTCAACACGGCGACGCCGCCCTCCGCCGCATACCGCACGAGCTTGCCGCCCTCGTCCGTCTCCTGAACCTTCGCTTCTGCTTTTGCCATTTTCAATGCTCCGTCGAAAAAGATTTAGGTGTTCGTGTTGCGCCAGACGCTGAGGCGTTCCGTGTCGGCGGTCTTCGGGGTGAACTGTAGTTCGCCGCCGGTGTTTCCGGCAAGGAAGCCGGAGAGGAAGAGGCGCGCGAGGTTGTCTACGAGGTCGCCCACGGAGAGTTTGCCACGCGGGTCGTACCAGTTGTAAATCCAGTTCATCATGCCGAAGAGGGCATAGGTGGCGACCGTTAGATCAACCTTGTGGCCGTGCTGCGCCTGCTGTTGAACCTCGGAGAGGATGCGGCGGACGAGGCGCGTGTATTGCTGCTTGCGCCCCGTGACGTGCGCGCGCATCTCGCCCGCGAGTGATTCGGCCTCGTGCGAGAGCACTTTCATCTCGGCCATGTTGGCGGCGAAGAACGAGAGGTGGTTCTCGATCACGAGCCGCAACTTCGCGACCGGATCAGTCGTCTCGCGCAGGCGTTCGTGCAGGCGTTCGTGGACGCGCCCGAAGCAGTTGTCCTGAATCAGAAAGAGCAGTTCTTCTTTCGACTTGCAGTAGTAATAAAGTCCGGCGAGGCTCACTTCGGTCGCGCGCGCGATGTCGCGCATCGAGGTCGGGTGGTAGCCCTTCTCGGCGAAGATACGCGCCGACGTGCGGAGGATGAACTCCAACTTCTGATCGTAGCGCGTAAAGGATTGCGGAATTCGGATTGCGGATTGCGGATTGGAAGACTCGTCACTCTTCTTCGTACTCACTAGCTTCTCCCTCCGTTTGTTATTCCGCAATCCGAATTCCGCAATCCGCAATCGTTAAAGTCTGACGTACTCGAACTCGAACGGCTTGCCCTTGATCCCGGCGGCGGGCGGGGCGATCCAGTTGGCGATCTTGCCGGGTTCGGTGACAGGGTGCATCAGGCTGCGAACAAACTCGCGGTCGGCCATTGAGGGCAGCCACTCGGCGCGGCGTCGCTCGAACTCTTCCGCCGTGATGAGTTCGCCCCGCACGTCGAAGGCGTGCCCGGCGAACTCGCCGACGTGGCGGTGAAAGCGGGTGCTCGGCAGGTAGAGTTCGGCGGCGACGCCATCGTCGCGCAGAAACTTGTTCCAGCGCGCCAGCGCGCGTTCGCAGTCCTTGACGTACTCGCCGCGCAGCACTTCGTTGAGCGCGTTCCGCAGCGGGACTTCGCGCTGTGCGAGGCGTCCGTCTTCGACGACCGACAGCATGAAATTTTCGTTCGCGGCGGTGTGCTCCGCGTAGTTGTCCTGCTCCTTGTAGCGGCCTTTGAGTCCGGCGGCGAAAAAGTCCGCGGAGTTGGAACTGATCTCGCCGCCGAAGAGATCGAGCGAGTAGGAGAACCAGAAGTTGATGTAGCGTTGCAGGATGTCGAGCGGGATCGCGCCGAGTTCGCGCACGTCCTCGTTCGGATTCTCTTTCATCAACTGCGCGGTGCGCTTGACCACGCGGCCGACGCCCGTCTCGCCGACGAAGAGGTGATGCGCCTCTTCCGTCAACATGAACTGGCAGGTGCGCGCGAGCGGCTCGAACCCACTTTCGGCGAGCGCAGCGAGTTGAAACTTGCCGTCGCGGTCTGTGAACATCGTGAAGCAGAAAAAGTTGAGCCAGTCGTCGCACGGCTGGTTGAAGGCTTCGAGGATGCGCGGCTTGTCGGGGTTGCCGCTGCGGCGTTGCAGCAGTTCGTCGGCCTCGTCGCGGCCGTCCTGCCCGAAGTAGCGTTGCAGCAGGTAGACCATCGCCCAGAGGTGGCGGCCTTCCTCGACGTTGACTTGGAAGAGATTGCGCAGGTCGTAGAGCGACGGGCAAGTCTTGCCGAGTTCGCGTTGCTGTTCGACGGAGGCGGGTTCGGTGTCGCCCTGCGTGACGATGATGCGGCGCAGCGCGTTGCGAAACTCGCCGGGCACTTCCTGATAGACGGGCATCCCGTAGTTGTCGCCGAAGCCGACCGTGGCGTTCGCGTCGGCAGGCTTCAAGAAGATGCCCCAACGATAATCGGGCATCTTCACGTAGTCGAAATTCGCCCACCCGTCGGGCTGCACGCTGATGGCCGTGCGGAGATAGACTTCCTTATCCTGAAAGCCCTCCGGCCCCATCTCGCGCCACCAGTCGAGGTAATTCGGCAGCCACTTCTCCAACGCGCGTTGCAGCCGCTTGTCGCCGGAGAGATTCACGTTGTTCGGGATGCGTTCGTATAAATTCATGCTCATGGATTAGACCTCAGTGACAAGTGACGAGTGACAAGATAGAAGGCAAGTTGAAAGCAAGTTTCTGTTTTTAACTTGTCACTTGTCACTCGTCACTTCTTCACGTTCTTTTGTAATCGAACTGCGCCTGCGTCGGCTTGCCGTAGTTGGTGAGCGCGCCTTCGGGGCCGACGGCGTTGGGGCGTTGGAAAATCCAGTTCTGCCACGCGGTCAGGCGGCCGTAAATTTTGGTGTCCATCGTCTCCGGCCCGGCGAAGCGCAAGCTGGCCTCCATGCCTGTCAGCGCATCGGGCGAGAGCGAGGTGCGCTCTTCGATGTCCACGCGAATCTTGTCTTCCCAGTCGAGGTCGTCGGGCGCGAAGGTGACGAGACCGGCCGCCTCGGCGGCTTCGGTGTCGAGCGTGCCTTCGTGTTTGAGAACTTCGTCGGCCTGTTCCGGCGCGACGAGGAAACGCGATTGCAGACGCGTCAGCCCGTTCGACATCGGGAGCGCGCCCGCGTTGAACTCGCTCGTGGCGACTGAGACCGGCGCGTCCGGATCGTTCAGCATGTAGGTGCGGTCGGCGGAGAGCGCGAGTTCGAGCAAGTTTCCGGCGAAGCAACTGCCCGGTTCGATGAGCGCGAAGAAACTCTTGGCCGTCAGATCGAGGCGACGCAGCACGCGCGCCATGTAGAGGACGGTTTCGCGGACGAGCCAGTGGTCGCGGTTGGCGAGCAGCGTGCGGTCAACGGCGAGCACGTCCTCAAGGTCGCCTTCGGTGCGCAGGCAGACGAGGCCGATCTCCAGTTCGTTCATGCGCAGGTGCAGGAGCGCGTCGTCGAGTTCGCGGTAGGCTTGGAGCGGCCAGTAGGCGTCGCCGAGTTGTTCGATCTCGGCGACCGTGGAGGGCTGCGCGCCCTGCGGCGCGCGCACCGTCAGGTCGGCGTAACGCTTCTCGCGATTCAACTTCACGCTGACGTACTTGTACTCGCGCCCCGCGTCCGTCGCTTCGACCTGAAGCGCGTTGAGCTTGATGCCTTTGGCCGCGGCCTTCGCGCCGCCGGTCTTGACGAGGCTCTCGACGTGTGCGGCCACCGCTTCCTGAAACTTGCTCGTCGGGAAATAGCCGTCAACCAGTCCCCACTCTTTCGCGCGCTTGCCCTTTAACCCTTCGGCGAGCGTGGAAAAAACGTCGGCGCGGTCGCGTCGAATCTTGCGCTTGTCCACGAGGCGCGTGAGTCCGCCCGTGCCGGGGAGCACGCCGAGCAGCGGCACTTCGGGGAGCGAGACGGCGGAGTTGCCGTCGTCCACTAGATAGATTTCGTCGCACGCGATGGCGAGTTCGTAGCCGCCGCCGGAGGCCGTGCCGTTCAGGGCGGCGACGTAGCGTTGGCCGGAGTTGGCCGAGGCGTCTTCGATGGCGCAGCGCGTCTCGTTGGTGAACTTGCAGAAGTTGACTTTGAAGGCGTGCGACGACGTGCCGAGCATGTAGATGTTCGCGCCCGCGCAGAAGATGCGCGGCTTGAGGCTCGTCACCACTACGACCTGCACTTCCGGGTGCTCGAAGCGCAGGCGCTGCACGGCGTCTGCGAGTTCGATGTCAACTCCGAGGTCGTAGGAGTTGAGTTTCAGTTTGTAGCCGTCGGCCAGCGTCTCGTCTTCCTGCACGTCCATCGTGAGGGTCGCGACCGCGCCGTCCACAGCCAGTTTCCAGTGCTTGTATGATTCGGGTGTCGTCTCGAAATTAATCATCAGATAACTGAACTCCAACCAATTTGTCCGCGCCGCCACGCGCCCGTAGCCGAACGACGTTTCGGTCTATCCTCGCGTCGGCTCGTCCGACCGTAAAAGTTATTTTTCCATTTTTCGAACGCTCGTTCGAAAAACGATAGTACCGTCTCCGAGCGCGCCGGTCAAGGACGGGGAAGCGTGGGCGGGAGCCGAGAGGTCGGCACGTGAAGCGTCGTACGACGGCGGCGTTTCGAGTCGGGCAACAATGACGGCGTGCGGGAGGGTCGCGCTTGACAGCCGACGCCCGCCGCGCGTAGGGTTTCAGGCGATTTAAACCTCACGGAGGCGCATCTGTTCTGGTGAATGGCGCGGTCTTCAAAACCGTCTGTGAGACTGTGAGAACAGGCTCAGGTGGGTTCGATTCCCACACGCCTCCGCCAACAAAAACAGTGACGAGTGACGGGTGACAGGTGACAAGTTAAAACCTGTCTGTGCTCGTCACTTGTCACTACTTGTCATTCGTCACTCTTCACTTCTGTTATGAAAGACTGGATCGCTTTGAACATGACGCCGGGCGTCGGGCCGCGGGCGGCGGCGCGTCTGTTGGAACGCTTCGGGTCGGCGGAGGCCGTGTTCGCGGCGTTGCGCTCGGAGTTGGAGCGTCTGCGCCTGCGCCCCGAAGCGTTGGAGAGCATCGTCCTGCGCGACCGCCACGCGGAGGCGGAACGGGAACTCGAACGCGTGCGCGCGCTCGGCGCGGACGTGCTGATTCTGGACGACGGCACTTACCCCGCGCTCCTGCGCGAGATCGCCGACCCGCCCGTCACGCTCTACGTGCGCGGCGAGTGGGCGGCATGTCTCGACGCGCCGTGCGTGGCGATTGTCGGGTCGCGTCGCTGTTCGACCTACGGGCAGAACGTGGCCTCGATGCTTGCGCGCGATCTGGCGGCGCGCGGTGTGACCGTTGTGTCGGGGCTGGCGCGCGGCATTGACGCCGCCGCGCATAGGGGCGCGCTGGAAGCGGGCGGGCGCACCGTCGGCGTCCTGGGCACGGGCGTTGACGAGGTTTACCCGCGCGATCATAAAAAGTTGTCGGAAGAGATTTTGACGAAGGGCGGCGCGCTCGTCTCGCAGTTCCCGCTGGGGACGCCGCCGATCCCGGAGAACTTTCCCTACCGCAACCGGATCATCAGCGGGTTGAGTTTGGGCGTGGTGCTGGTGGAAGCGGCGGAGAACAGCGGCAGTCTGATCACGGCGCGGCTCGCGATGGAGCAGAACCGCGAAGTGTTCGCCGTGCCGGGCAACGTGACCTCGCGCAACTCGTTCGGGACGAACTACCTGATCAAAGGTGCGGGCGCGAAACTCGTCCAACAGTGGCAGGACGTGGCGGCCGAACTGCCGCCCGACATCGCCGCGCGGCTGCTTCCGCCCGAACCATCGAAGAAGAAAGCGGGCGTGGCAGCGCGGCAACATCAGGAGGCCGCACTCCCCGCGGATTTATCCGACGGCGAGCGCATGGTAATGAAATTGCTCTCGGCGGACGAACCCGTCCACATCGACGCGCTCGCCGGGACGAGCAAACTGGCAGTGTCGGATTTAAGCGGCGTCCTGCTCGGCCTTGAGATGCGCGACCTCATCCGGCAACTGCCGGGGAAGTGTTTCGTGAGAAAACTTTGAAGCCTCACCGGACATAGAAAAACTTTCGCACGGAGCAGCAATTGAGATGGAAGATGTCTGGCGTTTGCGAGACAACCTTTATTAAGATGCGCCTTGCTTTTTTCCGGCGTGGCATGTCACAGAGAATCTGTGAGGCTGCTCGAATCCGAATATCGCATGGAGGTTTTTGATGTCCCCCCGAAAAACTTTATTCGTCGTCAAAACTTTATTCGTCGTCGTGTGCTTGATGGTTATGTTTGGTGCGCGCGTCGCGGCCGCACAGAAGCCGGGAGAGGCTGATTGCGTTCCCGGCGTGAGCTTCGCCGCGCTGCTCAACTCGGTCAGGATCGGCTACACGGACGGCCGCCTGTCGCTCGACAGGTTATACGCCGTCTGCCTGCCGACGCCCGCCCAGCCGAGCGCGTCCAACTACCCGTATGATCCGGACGGCGGCGGCAAACTCTCGACCGTCGTCAAACGCGCCGACGGGCAGACGCTCGGCACTTACGTCTGGTATGCGGAGAGCATCGGCGGGCTGTGGGAACTGAGTCGCTACAAAGTTGTCGGCGGTGCTCAGGCCGTCAAGCCGCTGTCGCAGGGCGCATACGTCTTGGAGTTCGCGCTTGAGGACAAGGTGTTCCAACGCTTCCCGTTCTCCATCGTCGAAGTGCGCGGCGACGATCCTTACAGCACGCCGGGTCAGCGTTATTTCATCGAGGGGGCTTGGAACGATTACGGCAATCTCTACTACCAGCGCAACGATCCGGCCTCGTCCCTCAGTTTCACGACGTGGGTGCAGGAGAAGGCGGGGCACGAGACAAAACGCTCCGTGCCTTACGAGATGAACCTCGTGCGTGAAAGCGACGGGAAGGTGTTGGCCACAGACAAGGCGACGCTCAGGTTAGAACCCCGTTGGCTCAAGGCCAGTTTTTCGTTTCGCGCGGAGGGCGGCGACCCGAACAGCTATTACAAGGCTGGCGAACTGCTGAAAGCGGACGGCGCTTACAGCTTCCGGTTCACTCTGGACGGCAAGCCGTCCGGCACGTACCCCTTCAACGTCAAAGGCGGGCGCGTCCAAATGCAGGGGCGGCAGTTGCGCGACGGCGGCGATCCTCTGCTCCGCATCACAGACTACATCTCCGGCGGACGCTACACCTCGTGGTGGATCAAACGGCAATGAGCGTGAGAGCCGCAGTTGGTTCCGAGGCGTCTTCAATGAGACTTAAGCGCGGCTGGTAGTATTGCGGTTGACAGTATTAACGACGAAGGCACGAAGAAGACTTGGTGAGTCTTCTTCGTGCCTTCGTGTCTTAGTGGTTGATTGCTCTTTATAGGGTGCGCCGTTTTATTTCTCGTCGTCGTTGTCGCGGCGGGCGTCGCGTTCGGCGGCCTTGGCGTCGAAGAGTTTTTGCTGGTCGGGCGTGAGCAGGGCGCGGATGCGTGTGCGCGCGTTCTGGCGCACGGAGTCGTAACGCGGGCGCACCTCTGCGCGCAGGGCGCGATAGTCGTTGCGCGTCTGGTCGAGGATGGCGCGAATCTCGGTCGCCTGTTGTTCGGTCAGGCTGAGGTCGCGGCGCATGCTCTCGAAAATTTTGTCCTCGCGGTTGCCGCGACTGCCGCCGCCGTTGCGACGCTCCTGACGCTCGCGGCCGTCGCGCAGGCGGTAGAGGCTCGCGAGCGACGCGCCGGTGACGCCGCCGAGCAGGAAGACGCCGAGGAGCACCAGCAGGATTTTGAGCCGGGTCGAGCCGCGAGGTATGGCCGTCATCGAGAGACCTCCCGCTCGTCTTCGTGGAGGATGGTCGCCAGCACGTCGTCGCTTGAGAGCGGACGCCGTTCGGCGAACACGACGCTCTCGATCCCTGCGTCGCCCGCGTCCATGAACGCCTCGTCGCTGAGGACGCCGGGCGAGACGGTCGTTGTCGTGCCGAGGCTCGAAGTCCAGAACAGGATGAAGGCGAAGACGGCGACGAGCGCCATCGCGGGCACGGAACGCCAGAAGACGCCGAGCAGCGTGAGCCACGTCTCGCCGCCCGCGCGGCGTTCCGCTTCGGCGTTGATGCGCGTGCGCAGGCGCGCGTAGAGGAACGGCGATGCGGCGACAACTTCCGCCTCCGCTGCGTTCGCCTCCGCCGAGGCGCGCACGATTGCACGCCCGAAGCGTTCCAGCCGCTCGTCCGTCTCGCCCTTGTTGTGTTTGCCGATCATGGTATTTAGTACCCGCCCTTCGGCCGCCCACTCCGGCGGCTTCGTTAATGAAAACGCGCGCGCGCGCCGTCAGGTTACACGAATCTCTCCAGCACGCGGCGCAAGCTAGCCCGCGCACGGTGCGCGCGGACTTTGACCTTCGAGATTGACCACTTGTTCGACGCGCCGATCTCCGCGACCGACATCCCCTCCACGTCGAGCATGACGAGCAGGAGGCGGTCTTCGGGGCTGAGACGCGCGAGCAACTTGTCGGCCAGATCGCGCGCGATGGCCGCGGCCTCCACGTCCGCGCCCGCGCCCACGTCGCGCAGTTGCGATTTCAGCCAAGCCTCTTCTTCTTCAGAGATGTCGCCCGACGCCGCTCCTTCGGGTCGCCGTTTCAGACGCCGCAACTCGTCGTAGCAGGCGTTAAAGGCGATGCGCGCGATCCAAGAGGCGAAAGAGTTTTCCTGCCCGTTGGCGAAGTCTGGGAGCGCGAAGTAGGCTTTCATAAAGCTCTCCTGCACGATCTCCTCGATCTGTTCGCGCTGGCGGAAGAAGCGTCCGGCGATGAGCGAGACGCGGCGGCGGTGGCGGTTGAAGAGTTCCTCGAACGCAGGCTCGTCGCCCGCGCCCGCGCGCGAGACGAGTTCGACATCCGACACGTCGGCCGCCGTCGCACCAACAGCGGCGTCGGCGGCGTGCCCCGGCGAAGCGAGCGCGCCGCGGTCGGAGTTGTCTGCCTGCTCGTCCATAAAGTATCAACGGCGCGCGCCGCCGGTTAGTGTGCGGAGAATCGAACCTGCGCGCGCCGCCGCGCCGGGTGAAAACTATCGGGGGCAGCCCTTCGCCTGAGAGCTGCCCCCGACCTATTGCACCGGCACATGCTCAGTGGTTCTTAACGGCGATAGTAGCGGCTGCGCCGGTTGTCGCGGTCGCGCAGCTTGTAAGTGTACAACGCCGAGCCGCCCGCGCCGACGAGCGCGCCGATGATCGCGCCCTTCTTGCCCCCGGCGATGCCGCCGAGCAGTGCGCCCGCGCCCGCGCCGCCCGCCACCGTCAACTTGTCGCGGCTCTGATCCCAGACCGAACGCCCGTCGTTGTAACGCCCGTCCTGATAGTAGCGGCGATCATAGTTCGCGCGCTGCCCGTTGGCATAACGGCGATACTGCTGCCGCGCCGTCGCGTTGCGGCCGTTGTAACGACCGCCGCGGTAGGTTTGCGACCACGCGGGCGACGCCGACGCCGCGAGCAGCACGAGGCACATCACTAACGCGCCTGACATCCTTTTCATACTTCACCCCTTCCTTGAAATTACGTCTTAACGGTAAACCCTGCGGCCGTTCGGTAAGATCGTGACGATGCGGCCGTCGCGCGTGCGGTAAGTGCGCGCGCGGTTGAGCTGCGGGTACGTCTGGCGGCTGCGCGAACTGCGGACGACGCGCCGACCGTTCGGCAGGACGACCACGCTCCGACCGTTTGCGCGACGCACGACCGTGCGACCGTTCGCGCCGCGAATAATGGTGCGACCGCTCGGCTGGCGCACGACGCGCCGGTTGTTCGGGTAGACCGTCACGGTGCGCCCGTTGCGCCCGCGATAGGTTGTCTGCGCCGTCGCCGTCAGCGCCGAGCCGACCAGCAGCGCGCACATCATCAAGGTTACTTTCAGTTTATTTTTCATTACGACCCTCCATGAGTTTTTGAAGGGGAGAGTTTTGTTGTGGGCGGGGAGTGCCCGGTTTGTTTAAACGTTAGGTGCGGCTCGCGGGCGCGGCGTCGGCGTTGCGACGCGTGCGACGTTCCTGCCGCTTCTGCTCGCGCTGCTGGCGTCCAGCCGTGAGTTGCGCCTTCTGCTCGGCCGTCAAGACGGCGTACATCTCCGACATCATGCGCGCGTGCGCCACTTCGCGTTCGACCTGCGCGTTGGCTCTCGCCTGCGCCGCCGCACGCACCTCGGCCTCGTTGAACGTGCCGCCGCCGAAGGCGTCAAAGCCGCCCTTCCGGCCTTCGCCGCGTCCCTGCCACTGCTGCCGCTGCGCCTTCGCGCTCTCGCGGTAGCGCGTCGCGATCTGATCCATCTGCGCCTTCTGCGCGTCCGTCAGGTTGAGACGCTCGAAGAAGCGCCCGCCGCCGCCGCCGCGCATGCCGCGACCTTCGCCGCCCTTGTGGCCGCCGTGTTCGCCACGACCCCACGCGCCGCGGTCTTTACCGCCGCCCTGCGCGCCTTGCGCCGTGCCCTGCTGCGCGAATCCGACGATCCCCGACAGCGCCATCGTCCCGGCCAACGCCAGTCCGCCAATAATCTTCCTCGAACGAGTTATTTGCATCTGTCCATATCTCCAATGATGTTAAGTGAAATTTCCCAAGCCGCATCGGACACAGGAGAGAATGAAGCCTCAATCCGGCCAACCAAGATGCAAGACGGACGAAGCGGGCGGGCGGTTACAACTTTAATAGGGTTTCAAGTTTCAGGTTTCAAGTTTCAAGTTAAAGACCGGAGAACTTTTCAGTCTTGAAACTTGAAACCTGAAACTTGAAACTTTATTCGGGTACAAGCGCGAGGCGGAAGCCCATCAGCGACCACTCATCTTCGCCCTCGACTTCGTTGATGAAGGAGTAGTCGCCGGGCGCGTTTGAGCCGACGGCGAAGCAGGTGGCGTTGCCCTGTTCGTCGCGGTAGAAGCCGAGTTCGAGCGTCTCGGTGTCGCTCCATTCGGGATGGAAAATCGTGCCGACGAGGTTGCAGACGGCGGGCGGGCAGACCGTGGCGCGATAGCCCGCGGGCAGCAGGCGGCGCGCGCCCCAGTCTTCGTTGACGACGCTGAGGAAGGCGCGAAGGCTGAGGTAGTTGTGCGCGTAGCGCGTGCCGTTCATCATCCCGGCGCGCCCCATGTAGGCGGCGCATGGGTCGGCCGTGGCGTCGTGGCCGAAAGTCGTGCCGTAAAACTGCCGGTTGCCGGGGAGGTAACGCGGCTTGCGCGTAGTCTCCACGCCGACGATGCGCCCTTGATGGCGCGCGTGCCCGGACGCGAGTTGTGCGCGGTAACTGTGGCCGTGCTCGCGCGTCTTCGTGAAGTCGCGCGGGGCGAGCGGGTAGAGACGCGCGAAATAATCGTCGTCAAGCGGCACAGCTTCGGCCGCGGGGACGACGTGCCACTCGATGTTGAAGTGGCGCAAGCCCTCGTCCACTTCCGGGCTTAGTTCAAACTTCTGCGCCGTGTCTTCCGCAACGAGCGCGCGCCCCGCGTCGAGTCCGAAAAAATCGCGCAGCTTTTCCATTCGTTCGTCGTGCCAGTTAGACATATAATCATTCTCCCCCGGTGACAGATTCGACACTCTAATACATTTATTCTCAAGTTTCCCGTGACGACGCGGCGTGCCTGAGAGTAGATTTAAACATCTCATTCGGCAACCGCGTCGCAGCGACGCGCGGCGGCGAGATTTATGTAACCTTTAAACGCGCCGCGACGTTTTTACACGAATAAGCTCAAAGGTTTATAAAAGCTCGGAAGGTTTCATCAAGGTCTACTATATGTCTGTTTCATTCATCTCCCCGAACACGCGCGCCGTTGCGCTTCTATGTCTCTTGCTCGGCGTCGTAGTGTTCGGCGCGGCCGCCTGCGGGCGTTCCGAATCGAAGACCAACGCGAAGACCGACACGCGCGCCGAAGAAGGCGCGACGAAGGGCGGCGCAGCGAACGCGTCGGACGCTCCGCCCGTCGCCGTCACCACGGCGAAGGCCGAGGCGCGTGAAGTGCCGTCTTACATTCAATCCACGGGCAGCCTCGTCGCCGAAGAGACTTCGGACGTGGCTTCGCAAGCTTCGGGTCAAGTCGTGGCGACACCGGTCGGCGTCGGCGCGTTCGTGCGTCAGGGCGACGTGCTCGCGCGGCTCAACGACCGCGACGCGCGGCTTCGTCTGCAACAGGCACAGGCCGGGGTGCAACAGGCCATCGCGGGCGTCAGGCAGGCCGAGGCGCGTTTGGGCTTGCGACCGGGCGGCAACTTCGACGCGAGCGCGATCCCCGAAGCGCGCGCCGCGAACGCCAACCTCGAACAGGCGCAGGCCGAGTTGCGTCTGGCCGAAGCGAACGAGCGTCGTTATCGCGCGCTCGTTGAGACGGGCGACACGGCCGTCAGCACCTACGATCAATTTCGCACGGCGCGCGACACGGCGCGCGCGCGCGTCAACGCCGCGCGCCAGCAACTCGAAGCCGCGCTCAACACCGCGCGCCAGAGCAATCAAGCGATTCAGACGGCCGAGTCCGCCGTCTCGTCTGCGCGCGCGCAGGTCGCCATCGCGCAGAAGGCCGTCGGCGACGCGACCATTCGCGCGCCCTACGCGGGCTACGTCAGCAACCGCCCGGTCGCCGTCGGCGAATACGTGACGCCCGCCGCGATCATCGCCACGGTCTTACGCACCAACCCGATCAAGTTGCAGTTGCAAGTACCGGAAGCGGAAGTGCCGTTCATCACGCCGGGCATGGGCGTCTCGCTCGAAGTGGACGCGCACCGCGACCGGAAATTCGCCGGGCGTGTGACGGCGGTCAACCCGGCGATTGATCCAGTGTCGCGCGCGGCGACGGTCGAGGCGGCCATCGAGAACGGCGACAACGCGCTGCGCTCCGGCATGTTCGCCACGGCGCGCATCGTCCGCGCGGGCGGAAGCAAGGCGGTCTTCGTCCCGCGCGCAGCCGTCTTCTCCGATCAGAACACGCAGTCATATCGCGTCTTCGTGATTGATAAAGACACGGCGAAACTGCGCGTCGTCCAGATCGGCACGGACGAGGGCGGCGCGATCCAGATCATCTCCGGCATCAACGCCGACGAGACGGTGGCGACCAGCAACCTCCAACAACTGTTCGAGGGCGCGCGCGTCAGGCAATAACGAAATTGCGGATTTCGGGTTGCGGAATGCGGATTACAAAGACAACAGTTTTCTAATCCGC
>JAUZFQ010000006.1 GCA_030838445.1 Pyrinomonadaceae bacterium
GAGTATGATTTTGTTGACCCGCGCGAATTGACGCCTTACTTGCAGACCGCCCGAATCAGCGGCCTGTTTTTAGCCGGACAAATTAACGGCACTACCGGTTATGAAGAGGCTGCCTGCCAAGGTCTGCTCGCCGGTATCAATGCGGCTCTCTATACACAGAAACGCGAAGGTTTTCGTCTCAGACGCGACGAATCGTATATAGGCGTTTTGATGGATGACCTTATCACCCACGGGGTAGATGAGCCTTACCGCATGTTCACTTCGCGGGCGGAACATCGTCTGGCCTTGCGTTATGACACCGCGGACGCTCGGCTAACGCCCCACGGCAAAAACCTCGGCCTGGTCGGGGACACGCTTTGGGAGGCTTTTAATGCCCGCCGCGAGCGTCTTGCGCATTTACGCAGCGCGTTAGAAACGACACGGTTCAAACGTAGCGATACTGCTTATAGAGATCTCGCCCAGATTCTGGGCGACTTGGGCGACTCGATCACTCTATCCCAACTGTCTCAACGTCAAAATGTTTCACATGAAATGATCCGCAGGCTACTTCCCTTTCCGCTTCGAGAGCAAACGTCTCATTCCGAACTGGAAACTACGCTGGCTGATCTTCTGTACTGCGGTTATGTCCAATCTCAACAGGACAGTTTCGAGCGTATCTTCCATAACGATGGCCTGCGTCTGCCTGTAAACTTTAATTACCACACTGTCAGTGGTCTCTCACATGAAATGGTCGAGCGTCTTCAACGTGCCAGACCCCAAACTTTTGGGCAAGCACGACGCATCCCCGGTATGACACCAGCAGCTTTATCCACTCTTTTAGTTCGACTTAAATTACAGCAGGCAGCTTAAAAGTCATGTTTCACGTGTCACATGATAGTAGGATGTGACACGTGAAACATAACAATAGAGGTTGTTTAGTGAGGTGTTGCTGACAAAAAAGTAGCACGTGGCGGAACTTTGTGTTAGTTTAGGCGAAATTTCATGTCGTTCCTGCGCTGAGTAGACTAAATGGCTAAAATTATTGCGGTTGCAAATCAAAAAGGCGGCGTCGGGAAAACCACAACATCCGTAAATCTTGCTGCTTCACTAGCCGCCTCTGAAATGCGCGTTCTGCTCGTGGACACTGACCCGCAAGCTAATGCGACATCAGGCGTAGGAATTCAACGCGGCAGTTTCCGTCGCAGCCTCTATCATGCGCTGATTCTCGACGAGCCTCTGGCAAACATACTCCAAAGTACAGAGTTACCTCTTTTGAAAGTTTTACCGGCGGACAGAAATCTGACGGGGGCGGAGGTTGAGCTGGTTGAGGTTGAGCGGAGAGAATACAAATTACAAGATGTCTTACGTGTCGTTCAGCATGAGTACGACTTTATTATAATTGACTGTCCGCCTTCGCTCGGTCTCCTTACCCTTAACGCTCTGACGAGCGCCGACACGCTTCTTGTTCCAATCCAATGCGAGTATTACGCTCTTGAGGGTGTCACCGAACTCTTTGACACCTTGGCTAGGATCAGACGTTCCCTCAATCCCGGTTTGACCATCGAAGGCTTGCTCCTGACGATGTATGACGACCGCACGAACCTTTCTGCGGCTGTTGCGGCCGACTTGCGTAGCTTTTACGGGCAACAGGTTTTGGAGACTGTTATCCCTCGCAATGTGCGCTTGGCGGAAGCTCCAAGTTACGGTAAGCCTATTATTCTCTATGATATACGTTCGCGTGGGGCGGAAAGCTATCTTCAGTTGGCGAAGGAGATAATTACTCATGACAAGAAAAGTTCTCGGCCGGGGCTTGAGCGCACTGCTGTCGGAGACACCAGCGACGTCCAGTGAAGAACTAAGAGAGGTTGATATAGACCTCATTGAGCCGAATAACGTGCAGCCACGCACACGTTTCGACGAGACGCAACTTGAGGAACTGGCACAGTCTATAAAAACCAACGGTGTGGTGCAGCCAATACTGGTGCGGAAAACCAACGGCGGGCGTTATCAAATTGTCGCGGGTGAAAGAAGATGGCGTGCCGCCCAACGCGCCGGACTTCAGCGAATCCCCTCTGTCATCCGCGATGTTCCCGACGACAAGATGTTGGAACTGGCTTTAATCGAAAATATTCAACGCCAAGAATTGAATGCCATTGAAGAGGCCTACGCCTACAAACGTCTTATAGAGACTTTCAATCTAACACAAGAGACAGTAGCGCAACGAGTCGGCCGTGACCGCACTTTCGTCACTAACTACCTTAGATTGTTACGTTTACCTGAAGATATACAGCTTTTGGTCGAAGAAAGTAAGTTGTCAATGGGGCACGCCAGAGCCTTGCTAGGGATTGATAACGCAGATAAACAAAGGGAAATCGCACGGGGTATTATTGAGCGAAGTTTATCGGTCAGAGATACTGAACGCGCTGTGAAACGGGTGGCTGCTGGAGGAGAGTCAAACCCCGCTGCCGCGACAACCTCTTCTGATAGAAGTGGGGATGCGAATACCCGCGCCGCTGAGTCGAAACTACGTCGTCGCTTGGGAACGCAAGTCCACATCATCCCGAATCCGTCTGGAGATGGCGGCAAGATCGAAGTGCAATATTACAACGAAGCCGATTTACAGCGAGTTTATGAGCTGGTTATGGGAGCGCAAAACACCTTGGGGGATGTATAACTTGTTGAAGATAAGATGCTTGCCGAGTTTTAAATGTTAAAGCGGTTAAGTGGCTCCATAGATAGTGAAAGTATGTAATCAAGCCTCGTATAAACTAAGAATCATGTTGTCATAATTACTCAATCTTGATTTTAGGCATAGATAACCCATGTAAAGCTATGCTGTGTAAAGTTGCGAAGTTCAGTTAATGAAGGTGATTGCCTAGCCCTTGTCTTGACCACATTTAAAATAGCATGCTAAACTCCGAACCTTTTGATACATACAGTTTTATTACCTTAGCTTCTAGGTGTCGCACCTATCTGTTAGAACTGCGTAGTAGTATATGATTTTTCTGGGTTTGGCCGGGAATTCTATCCAGCTTGTGCCGGATGGTACGCTCTTTCTTCACATAGCGATCATTATTTTCATGATCTATGTGCTGAACGCGACGCTATTTCGCCCGATCAACCGAGTTTTAGCAGAACGAGAGCGACACACGCGCGGGGGCACGGGCGAGGCGCAGGATATTTTGCAGCGTGTGGCGAATAGTATGAATCGCTACGAGCGTTCGCTGCGGGATGCGCGCACGGAAGGGTATCGTTTGCTTGAGCAGGAGCGTGCCGCGGCCTTACTCGAACGGCAGAACCAAATAAGTTCCCTGCGCGCCGAGATAGAGGTCTCGACTGAAGAGCAAAAAAGTCTGCTGCGCACTCAATCCGAGCAGGCACATGCCGCGCTGGAAGAAGATGCCCGAAAAATCGCGTCGGACATCAGTCGTCAAATTCTGAATCGCCCTTCTCATGATTTCAACACGACCGGCGTGCGCTGAACTCTTATGACTTATTTCCTGAGCAGCATTTTTCTACTTTTCGCGCTGGCGGGCGGCGAAACGCCCTGGTACAACTATCCGGGCTGGGAAGTTTGGAAGTTTTTCAACCTGCTGTTGTTCATCGGCGCGCTCATTTTTCTGTTGCGACGTCCGATTGGGGCGTCATTGGTGACACGGCGCGATACGATCAGGCGCGAGTTGATGCGGGCGCAGGAAGAGCGCAGAGCCGCGCTGGCTAAGTTGGAAGAAGTGGAAACGCGACTGGCGCGACTCGATGCGGAAGTTGAAACCGTGCGCGCGCAAGCCAAGAGGGAAGCCGAGGCGGAACGCGAAAGCATTGTGCGCGCGACCGCCGAGGAGACGCGTCGCCTGCGCGAGCAAGCGCAGCGGGAGATCGAGAGCGCTGGCAAAGTCGCGCGACAAGACTTGCGCCGCTTCGCCGCCGAGCAGAGCGTCCGTCTCGCCGAAGATATGATCCGCCGCGACATAGGTGCGGAAGACGATACGCGCTTGATGAACGATTACATCGGAGAACTGGGAGGGATCAAGGGTTGAGCGTGCAAACGATGGCGCGGCGTTACGCGGCGGCACTCGCGGATGTCGTGATCGCGCAGGGTGAAGCGCGTGAAGTGCAGGAAGAGTTGAACACCTGGGCGCAGATGATGGAGGACAACTCCGGTCTGCTGGAAGTCTTTCGCAACCCCACTATCCCTTACGAGCAAAAACGCAACGTCCTCAATACGCTCATCACGCGGACGCGCGTGCGGCCGACGACGGCCAACTTCCTCCAAGTCCTACTCCAAAATCACCGCCTTTCGGAGTTGAAGGAAATCAATCAAAGGTTCGCGTTGCAACTCGACGAGCGTTCGGGCGTCGTCTCCGCGCAGGTGACGACAGCGCGTGTCGTGCCGGAGTCCACGAAGGAAACGCTGCGCGCGCAGATCGGGACGCTGACCGGCAAAAAAGTGCGTCTGCAATTCGCGGTGGACGAGGAATTGATCGGTGGCATCGTCACGCGCATCGGCTCGACCGTCTACGACGGCTCGGTGCGCACGCAGTTGCAGCAGATCAAACAGAAGATGGCGGGAGAGGGTTAAATTTTCGAGTCGCGATTTTTGATGCTGAGACAAAATCGCTAACCGGCAAGAGCACACGAGACAGACTGGATCAAATTATATGGAACCGATTAGAGCTAACGAGATAAGCGACATTATTCGCCAACAGATCGAAAACTTCGACACGGGCGTCACCGTCACGGAAGTCGGCACGGTGATCAAAGTGGGCGACGGCATCGCGGAGATTCACGGGCTGGAGAAGGTGATGGCCGGTGAACTGCTCGACTTCCCGCACGAAGTGCGCGGGCTGGCGTTGAACCTCGAAGAGGACAAAGTCGGCGCGGTGTTGTTCGGCGAGTTTCAGTTGATCAAAGAAGGTGACACGGTGCGTCGCACGGGGCGCATCATGGACGTGCCCGTCGGCGACGCCATCATCGGGCGCGTCGTCAACGCGCTCGGCCAGCCGCTCGACGACCGCGGCCCGATTCTCACCGACAGCTTCAACCCCATCGAACGCATCGCGCCCGGCGTGGTTGATCGACAGCCGGTGAAGGAGCCTTTGCAGACGGGCTTGAAGGCGATTGACGCGATGGTGCCCATCGGGCGCGGCCAGCGCGAGTTGATCATCGGCGACCGCCAGACGGGCAAGACCGCCGTCGCGCTCGACACGATCATCAACCAGAAGGGCAAAGACGTCATCTGCATCTACGTCGCCATCGGCCAGAAGGCTTCGACGGTGGCGCAGGTGATCAAGTCCTTGCAGACGTTCGGCGCGATGGACTACTCAATTGTCGTCAACGCGTCGGCGTCCGATCCGGCGGCCATGCAGTACCTCGCGCCTTACGCGGGTGCGGCCATCGGCGAGTACTTCCGCGACAACGGCAAGCACGTGCTCACGATCTACGACGACCTCTCGAAGCACGCCGCGGCCTACCGCGAAATCTCTCTGCTGCTGCGTCGTCCGCCGGGACGCGAGGCGTATCCGGGCGACGTGTTTTATCTACACTCGCGCTTGCTCGAACGCGCCGCGAAGCTGTCGGACTTGAAGGGCGGCGGCTCGCTCACCTCGCTCCCGATCATCGAGACGCAGGCGGGCGACATCTCGGCCTACATTCCGACGAACGTCATCTCAATCACGGACGGGCAAATCTTCCTCGAAGCCGACCTGTTCAACTCGGGCATTCGTCCCGCGATCAACGTCGGCAACAGCGTCTCGCGCGTCGGCGGCTCGGCGCAGATCAAGGCGATGAAGGCTGTGGCCGGTACGCTCCGTCTCGACCTCGCGCAGTATCGCGAACTCGCGGCCTTCGCGCAGTTCGGTTCCGACTTGGACAAGGCGACGCAGGCACAGCTCGCGCGCGGCCAGCGACTGACAGAGATTTTGAAGCAGCCGCAGTATCAGCCCGTTGACGTCGAGAAGCAGGTGCTCATCATCTGGGCAGCCTCGAACGGTTTCCTCGACGACGTGCCTGTTGATCAGTCGCGCCGCTTCGAGTCCGAACTGGTGCGCTTCATGGAGAACGCGCAGCCCGGTCTGCTCCAACGCATTCGCGAGAA
Organism: Pyrinomonadaceae bacterium; assembly: GCA_030838445.1. Classification (GTDB taxonomy): domain Bacteria; phylum Acidobacteriota; class Blastocatellia; order Pyrinomonadales; family Pyrinomonadaceae; genus JAIVJZ01. The sequence goes on from JAUZFQ010000006.1 coordinate 6,074, forward strand.
GAAGGCTTTGACCGACGACATCAAGGCCGATCTCAAACAGGCGCTCACGGACTTCAAAGACAACTGGAACATGAACGACTCGGCCGCCGTGGCAACGACCGGCGCGCAGACGCCCGCGGCGAAGACGACTTCAACCGCAGCGACGCCCGCCGCGCAGACCACGGCCGCGGGAGTTTAAATAATCAGTCAGTCGTCAGTTGTTCTTTGTCCGTCGTTTGATTCTCACCGGCGAGTAGCTGCCATTGAGATTGACAACTGACAACTGACAACTGACGACTGACAACTGACAGTTATGGCAAACCTCTTAGACCTCCGACGCCGCATCAAGTCGGTGAAGAACACGCAGCAGATCACGAAGGCGATGAAGATGCTTTCGGCGGTGAACCTGCGGCGGGCGCAGGAGCGTGTCCAGAACGCGCGCCCCTTCGCGCGCAAGATGACGGAAGTGCTCACCGAACTCGCCTCACACACGGACGAAAATTATCACCACCTGCTGCTCGACCGGCGCGGCGACGAGCGTTACCTGCTCGTGCTCATCACCGCCGACAAGGGCTTGGCCGGGGCGTTCAACGCCAACCTGATCAAAGCCGCGCAGGCTTTCATCCGCGAGCACGACGGGAAGACCGTGGAACTCATGGCCGTCGGCCGCAAGGGGCGCGACTTCTTCCGCCGCCGCGAGATACAGATCGTGCAAGAGTACGTCGGGCTGACGGGCAAGGGGCGCGTGAGTTATGAGGAAGCCGCCGAGATGGCGAGCGACATCACGCGCCGTTTCACCGAAGACGAAACCATAGACAAAGTTTTTCTCATCTACAACGAGTTCCGCTCGGTCTTGCAACAGCGCGTCGTGGTCGAACAACTCCTCCCCGTCTCGCGCGTCGAAGAAGGCGAAGGCGAGGCAGCGGACGCTAACCAGCCGCAAGCGCAAAATTTCGTCGAGTACATTTACGAGCAGCCGCCCGCGGAAATCTTCAGCCGCCTGTTGCCGCGACTGATCGAGACGCAGGTCTTCCGCGCGCTCCTCGAATCAATCGCGTCGGAGCAGGGCGCGCGCATGACGGCGATGGACGCCGCCTCGAAAAACGCGGGCGACCTGATCGGCTCGCTCACGCTCAACATGAACCGCATCCGTCAGGCGGCGATCACCAAAGAGATTATCGAAGTCGTCTCCGGCGCGGCGGCCGCGTCGTCCTAACGGGATCGAGAGCGCAAATTAAATCGCGCCGTGTCGCTCTGAAAAAGAGGACACGGCGCGATTTAATTTCTACCGACTCCGAACTTAAACGGGGTTCGACTTCCAACAACTCAATCGGGTTTCTTGGTCGTGACTTCCACTTCGCCGGGCTTCGGTTTGGGAATCGTGAGTTTCCAATCGTTGCCTTCTTTGACGAAATCCATCGTCTTCCATTTGCCGTTCTCGTCAACGTATTCCAACGTGGCCGTGTCGCCGTCTATCTTCTCGTTGCGGGTTTCGTTTGTCGTCCCTTGAGGCCGGTCGGCCAGTTGTTGCAACTCGTCTTCGATTTTTTTGTTTTCGGCCTCGGCCATTGTCTGGAAGAAGTCCAGAATGTCTTTGGACATGACGCGCTTCAAGCCAGCCACATCTTTTTTCTGCCGTGCGGCATAAGCGGTTTTGTATGCTTCAACCGGCGTCGCCAGCGAACCGGCCGAGGCTTTGTCGCCCGCCGCGTCGGCATGCGTCGCGCTAGCGTCTGCCGCGTTAGCGTTCGCCGCCGGGGAACTACTGTTCGTCGCCGTTTGTGCTGCGGGTTGGTTGACGGTAGTGCTCTCAGGTTTCGTGCTCACCCCACAAGCCGTCGTCCACGCGACCACGAATAAGGCCGCCGCGACGAGCTTAGAGCAATTGGTTTTTTTCATTCAGACTCCTTCAGGGAAATTAGGGATTCAAACTACGCGAGCGTGTCACGCTTACTTGCGAGGTGCGCAAGCGGCGCGCGCCGTCGCTTGCGAGGCAGACGATTCCGGGGCGCAACCGTGCAACTTGATGCCCGTTGTAACTATTGCATTAAACGCCGCGAGTCAAGCCTTTTATGATCCGCCGTGTCAATCGGCGCGAGGCGATTGACACGGACGGCGACGCGAGTTCGCTAACTTGCCCGACGCACACGACGCGACTCAGGTGTTAGAATTCTCCGGGCGGCTGAACAATTTGAGGAAACGCGCGTTGGCATTCGACACACGGAGGGCAGGGCAGACACGGGCGGGCGACGCAAGCGGCGCGGCGTCTTCGTGGCGCGGTCGCATGTGGCGTTACGTGCCGCTCGCGTGCTGGATCGGCTTCATCTTCTTCGCTTCGACGGGCGCGATGTCGGCCTCGAACACGTCGCGCATCATCGCGCCGCTCTTCAAGTGGCTCTTCCCCGGCATCAGCGAAGCGCAACTCCTCCTCGTCCATTTCACAGTGCGCAAGACAGCGCACTTCACCGAGTACGCCGTCCTCGCGTTGCTGGCCGCGCGCGCCTTCATCCCTTCGACGCGACGACGTTTGCGGCGCGGTTGGTTCGTCGCCGCGCTCGCACTCGTCGCCATCGTCGCGCTGCTCGATGAATACAATCAATCGTTCAACCCCGCGCGCACGGGCACGATTTGGGACAGCCTCATTGACCTCGCGGGCGGCGCGACGTCGCTCATCGTCTTCAGCCTGTGGCGTCGGCGAAGGCGACGCGGGCGGGAAACGCGACGTGCGACGGATGAGTGAGCCGCGAGATTTTCGGCAAGCCTTTGTTACAACCTTCGGCGTATAATCGCGGCACACGTCAAATTGTGGAGAGAGGATTTCGATGCCGGAGAGCACACCCGAAACAGAGCGGGAGTTGAGCGAGCAGGACGCGCGCTGGCACGTCATCTATGTCGCCGTGATCATCTTCGCCGTGCTGGTCATCACGGCGTTGTATCTCTTCTCGCGCTATTTTTCATCCTGAGTCCGGGTTGTTATTAAAAGAACATGCGCCTACTTGATTGGGCTGTCGTCGTCGCTTATCTCGTCTACATCATCTGGGACGGCGTGCGCATGACGAAACACAGCGCGAGCGCCGAAGGCTACTTTCTCGCCAACCGCAGTTTGCCGTGGTGGGCGGTCGGCCTCTCCGTGATGGCGACGCAACTCTCCGCCATCACGCTCGTCGGCACGACGGGGCAGGGCTACAACGACGGGATGCGCTTCATACAGTTTTACTACGGCCTCCCGCTCGCGATGGTCATCCTCTGCATCACGGCCGTCCCCTTCTTCTACCGCGCGAAAGTCTTCACCGCCTACGAGTATCTCGAAAAGCGTTTCGACTTGAAGACGCGCACGCTCACGAGTTTCTTCTTTCTCATCTCGCGCGGCCTCGGCGTCGGCGTGATCATCGCCGCGCCCTCCGTCATCCTCTCCATCGTGCTCGGTTGGAGCGAGACGGCGACCGTCTTCGCGATGGGACTCTCGACCACGATCTACACGATGGTCGGCGGCGTGCAAGCCGTGACGTGGACGGACGTGAAGCAGATGATCATCATCTTCTTCGGACTCTTCGTGTGCCTGTTTATCATCCTCTCGAAATTCCCGCCCGAAGTTTCACTCGGCGACGCGCTCCACCTCGCGGGCGCGACCGGACGTTTGACGACCGTGGACACGACCTTCGATCTCAAGCAGACCTACACGCTCTGGTCGGGGCTCGTCGGCGGGCTGTTTTTGATGCTCGCCTATTTCGGCTGCGATCAAAGTCAGGTGCAGAGATTCCTGACGGCCAAGTCGGTCGGCGAAGGGCGCACGTCGCTGCTGATGAGCGCGTTCGTCAAAATCCCGATGCAGTTTTTGATCCTGCTGGTGGGCGTGCTCGTCTTCGTCTTCTATCAATTTCAACCGCCGCCGATGATCTTCAATCGCGTCGAGCAGGCGAAGGTGGAACAGGGCGCGCGCGCGGCCGACTACGGCGCGCTCAACGCCGAATACGAGAAGGCTTTTGTCGCGCGGCAAGCGGCGGCCGTCGAGTACGTGAAGAATGAAGACAGCGCAGACCCGGCGGCGCGGGCGGCGGCGCGCGAGGCATATCTGGCCGCCAACAAAGGATTCAACGAGGCGCGCGGGCGCGGCGTCGCGCTCGTTAAAGAGGCGAGCGGCAATAAGACTTTTACCGACGTTAACTACGTCTTTCCCATGTTCGTCGTGCAGAACATGCCGGCCGGCGTCGTCGGGTTGATCATCGCCGCGATCTTCGCCGCCGCGATGTCGAGCATCTCGGCGGAACTGAACTCGCTCGCGACCGCCACGACGATAGACTTCTACCGCCGCCACTACAAGCCCGAGGCCGACGACCGCCACTACGTCCGCGTCGGGCGCATCGCGACGGGCGTGTGGGGCGTCTTCGCCTGTTTCGTCGCGCTCTACGCCACGTCGCTCGGCTCGCTCATCGAAGTCGTCAATCGCTTCGGCTCGTTCTTCTACGGCTCGCTCTTAGGCGTCTTCGTGCTCGCCGTCGCCGTCCCGCGCGCTCGTTCGCGCGGCGCGTTCTGGGGGTTGCTCTTCGGCATCGCGTCGGTCTGGATCGCCAGCCGCTTCACGGACATCGCGTTCCTCTGGTTCAACGTCGTCGGCTGCTTCGTCGTGGTCGTCGTCGGCTACCTGTTGAGCCTCACGGTGCGCGACCCGCAGGCGCGTTAAGAAGTTGTTTGAGCAGTCCCGTCAGG
>JAUZFQ010000225.1 GCA_030838445.1 Pyrinomonadaceae bacterium
AAGTGTGAACTGTTCGTCGGGAATATGCTGCAATGTAAAAGTCGCTGACAAATTAATACCTCAGTATAAATTGAAATGATAAATGACGATGACGTATTGCGAGACGGGTCGCCCGTCTTTGCGCGCCGGTTCAAACTCGATGCGGCGCGCGGCCTTGATCGCTTCCTCGGTCACGCCGTAAGGCAAACCTTCCAGTACCTCCATCTCGTCGCGCACACGGCCGTCCGCGCCGAGGATGATGCGTAGTTTGACCACGCCCCGCACCCCGTAATCACGCGCCCCGCGCGGGTAGCCCGGATTAGGCTTCGACTTGATGACGGCGCGCACCGCGACTTCCTTACCCGTCAGCGGCTCGTCGCCGTCGCCTTTCTTTTCGTCCCGCGCCTTGTCCTTCGATTCATCTTTCGCCCCATCCTTCGAGTCGTCTTTCTTCTCGTCCTGCTGCTCGGACTTTTCGGCGCGCTCGTCCTTCGGCGGATCGGCGCGACGGACGACGCGGCGCGACTGCGCGAAGGCGTCCGCCGTGGGTGCGCCCGCCGCGGCGACGAGGATGACGATGAGTGTGAAAATGCGTTTCATAAATCTCTCACATACTTTTGAAGGCCAAAGCACGAGCGCGGGTTGCAAGCCGCACGCGGCGGCGAGCGAGGCACGCGCAAAACTTTATGGCTGCGGGGGCGTGTTGATCATGCCGCGCAGTTCGGCGCGCAGGCGTTCGATCTCGTGGAGCTTCTGCTGCACGCGGTCGAAGAGCGCGGTCTGCGATTTGATGCCCTCGTCAATGAGGAACGAAGCGGCCTCGCCGCGCGTGCGGAAGACGCCCGCCTGTATCAGATTCTCCAACTTCTCCTGCGCCTCGTGCGACACTTTGACGGCGACCACGTAATCGTCCTTCGCGGACATGGCGCGCTCGATGGTGCGGCTGATGTCGCGCCCGATGGAGGAGAGCGATTCGGGAATGCGCGAGGCGATGTCGCGCACCGAAGAAGAGACGCGCTCGCGGTCGGCGTGCGTGTGCCCCGCTTCGTCTTCGTCGTCGCGCAGCATCAGGTCGTCAATCATCTCGCCCTGATTCAAAGGGTCGTGCGGGTTGTTGGGGTTATTGGGGTTGTTCGGATCGTAAGGATTGCTCATGCGAAAAGTCTCCTTCACTTCAAACTCGCGCCCCGCGCGCCACTTGGCGACGGGCGCGGGCGTCGTGCTGCCGTTGCAATGTTGTGGCTGATTGCTACCGTGCATTTTAATTTATCGGAGGGAAACTAACAAACAGCCAGTCTCGGAACGGATGGGAAAAGGGGAAAGGGAAAGGGGAAAGGGAGAAAAACAATCTTCGATAATCTATACACGGTCTTTTTAACTTTTCCCTTTACCCCTTCACCTTTCCCCTTCCGCTCGTTCCCCTTCCGATAAAATGGATACGGACGTGCGTCGGGGAGACGCAACCTTGCCGCCTTTTCACTCATCCAGTACTATACAAAAACTGCCATCGGCGGCGGTCGCACCCGGCGACCAGACGCTTCCGGCGCGTGTCGGTTTTTCGGTCTCAGCGGAAAATGGTCTTGAGAGGTTTGCCCGCAGTGAAACAAAAAATATCATCCGCCCTCGTCGCGCTCTTGCTCGTCGCGCTTTCGCTCCCCTCGTTCGTCATCGCCCAGCAGCAACCCGCGCCCGGCCGCACCGTCGTGCCGGGGCAGCAGTTGCCGCCCAACGTCGCCCCGTCGAACCCCGCGGCCAGACGCCCGCGCCCGCGCGTGCCCGCCGCCACCTCCGGCGCGACGGCCGCCATCGAAGAGGACTTCGCCGAAGCGTTGAGCATCGTGCAGGAGAACTACGTTGACGGCGTGAAGATTGATTACAACTCGGCCTTCAAGTCGTCCATCATCGGCATGCTGCGCTCGCTCGACCCGCACTCGAACTACTACGACTCGAAGGAATTCGAGGAGTTGCAGGCCGACTGGCGTTCGGAGTATTACGGCATCGGCGCGACCATCGGCGACCGCACCATCGCGGGGCAGACCGACACCTACATTCTCGCGACCTTCCCCGGTGCGCCCGCCACGCGCGCGGGACTCCGGTTCGCCGACCGCATCATCGAAGTGAACGGCGAGACGATCAAGGGCAAGAGTTCGAGCGACGTGCGCGACCGCCTGCGCGGCCCGAAAGGTTCGACCGTCAAGGTCACGGTCGAGCGCGCTTCGTCGAAGGCTTTGGAGACGGTCGAGATCACGCGCGACGCCGTCGGCCAGCCGACCATTCCCGATTCTTACATCCTGAAGCCCGGCGTCGGCTACATTGATATGACGCGCGGCTTCAACCGCAGCACGTCGGAAGAGTTCATCGCCTCGCTCGAAGATTTACGCAAGCAGGGCATGACCTCGCTCGTTCTCGATTTGCGCGGCAACCCCGGCGGGCTGCTCGATCAAGCGGTCAAAGTCGCCGAACGCTTCCTTCAACGCGGGCAAGTGATCTTGTCGCAGAAGGGACGCGTCGCGGGCAGCGACCGCACCTACGAATCGCGCAACACTACACCCGACAGCGTGCCGCTCGTCGTCTTAGTCAACCGCAACTCCGCCTCGGCCTCAGAGATCGTGGCGGGCGCGTTGCAGGATCACGACCGCGCGCTCATCATCGGCGAGACGAGTTTCGGCAAGGGTCTCGTCCAGAGCATCATCCCGCTCGAATACGGCACGGCCGTGACGCTCACTTCCTCGAAGTACTACACGCCTTCGGGTCGCCTCATTCAGCGCGACTACACGAACGAGGGACTCTACGATTACTACACGCGCGGCGGCGTCGGCAGTCTCGACGACGAAGCGAAGGCAGCGGCGGCGAAACCCGCCGGCCCCGAAAGCCTGACGGACACGGGGCGCAAGGTGTACGGCGGCGGCGGCATCTCGCCCGACGAACCAATCAAACCGCGCGTCATCGAACCCTCGCAGCAACGCATGATCGATCCCATCTTCGGCTTCGTGCGCGAACTCGTCAACGGTCGCATCAAGGGTTTCGAGGATTACAAAATCGCGCGCGGCATCGATTACGAGCACGACGTGAAGGCCGACGAGTACCCGGTGACTGATAACCTCTTCAAGGCGTTCAAGGCTTACGTCGCGAGCGACGAGACGTTCAAACTCAAGGACGCGCAGATTGACCGCAGCCGCGACTTCATCGCGCGCCAGATGCGCTACGACATCGCCACCGCCGCCTACGGCACGGTGACGGCTTCGCAGGTGCAGGTGGCGGACGATCCGCAGGTCGCCAAGGCCGTGGAAGTGCTGCCGCGCGCGAAGGAACTCTCCGTCGCCGCCATGCGCGGGCGCAACCCCGAACGCAAGACGTTTGAGTAAAACGCGTCCCGTCCGGTTGTTGAATAAATGAAGAGGCCGTCAACTGTCGAAGTTGACGGCCTCTACGCTTGTGTGCGCTCATGCGGCGCGCGAGAAACGTTCGTCAGTCGTTACCCGTCTGGCTGTGCGGCGCGGCGACGGGTTTGGATTCGGGCGACCCGTGCTGGCGCAGCCAGATCGAGAGCAGGACGATGGCGGCGACCGAGAGAAATTCGCTCTGCCAGTTTTGAAACGACTCGAACCAGAAGCGCGACGTGCCGACGTATTCGACCGTGGAGACGACGGGCGCGCCGTGCGCCTTCTGATCCTCGTTGTATTCCTTCGCGCCGCCCGCGGCGTGCAGCGCGAACGACATCAGGAAGAGGACGAACAGCACGGCGAAGAGTGAGTTCCGGTAGAGTTTCAAGGCCAGTCCGCCGCGCCTGACCGGCCACGGTACGTTCTTCTTATTTTTGGCGGCGGCGGGGTCTTCGTCCTGCGGCGCGGCCTTGTCCGGGTCTTTCGATTCCGCCGAGCCTCTCTGGAAGAGGTAGGCCGTGAGGATGACGTAGGCGGCCATCTGGAGAAACTCGCTCTCCCAGTTTTCAAACACCGCCTCGACGAAGTGGCCGGTCGTGTGGTATTCCGCGTAGCCGACGGTCGGCTGCCCGTGCTCCTGCTGATCCTGATTGTACTCGTGGAAGCCCGTGATGCTCTGCCCCAGCAGGGCGACGAGGAACAGCGCCAACATCACCACGGACAAACCATTGTCGCGAAAAAATCGCCCCATAAATTTTCTCCCCCGAATAGTCTCGCTCGTTAAGTAACGTACTCGCCGCGCGTCCGGCCTACTTGCCCTTGCCGAAAAAATCCGCGACGCCGATTGTCATCCCGGCGAACACGCCCGCGCGCGGCGCGTCCGGGGTGAGGCCGAAGCGCATGCCGCCGTCGAGTTGCAGGCGGCGGTTGACTTTGTAGGTCGCGGCGGCAAGCGCGTAGACGCCGCGCGGCTGCGCCTCGTCGAGACTCTGGCCGGAGAACTCGCCCGCGAAACCGAAGTTGTTTTCAAACTCGCGCGAGAAGGCGAACGCCGCCTGCCCGCCCGACTCGCGCCCCTCGCCGTCCTCGCGCCCGTGGTTGAGATACGCCCCGTTGAAATCGAGATCGAAGCGGCCGACCTTCTTGCTCAGGAGAAAGACGAGCGCGTGATCGTAGCGTCCCGTGCCGAGTCCCTTCTCCTCGCTCGCGGTCGGAAGTTTGACGTAGTAGGCGAAGGCGAGCGCGGGATGCTGTGTCGTGTCTTTGAGCGCGACGACTTGCAGCCCGACGCGCGTGTCGCCGACGCCGGTCTCGCGCTCGCGCGTCGCTTCGTCGGTTTCCGATTTGAAGGTGTCGAGGTCGAGTTCGAGCAGGAGGCGCGAGGAGGCGGCGAAGCGCAGGGCGAGCGGCGCGGTCTGCTCCGTGCGCAGTTCACGGCCGCGGAAGTCGGCGTCGTAGCCGTATTCGACTTGCAGGACGCTCGCCTTCTGAATCTCCGCAGGGTTTGCCACGCCCGGCCGCCCCGGCTTGATGAACTCTTCTTCCTCTTGGCTCGCTTGTTGAATTGGCGACGACGGCGCGGGCGAGGCGTTCGAGACGGCCGTCACCGCCGCTGGAACTGTCGTCGCGTGCGCGTCTTTTAAAATGTCCGTAACGGGAAAGTCTCTCAGCGAGTTGACGGCGGGCGAGTTGAACTGTTGCTGCGCCCGCGCGCACGTGGCGAGCGCGAAGAACGCGAAGAGGACTGGCAGCGTAAAACCCAGACCGCGAAGGCGCGGGCTAGTGCGCGCGATCCGCCTCCGCCCGCTTCGCAAATTGTTCGTGTCTCCCATTTTGTTTCTCCCTTTTGTTTGCCCGGTGAACCGGCACACACGACTACTCCTGTCCGGCGAACTGCTGCGACTGCGGTTGCGGCGGCGCTTCGTCGGCGTCGGCCGGACGCTTCAGTTCGTCGAAGTCGAGTTGGTTGGAAGGCCGCGTGTCGGCCTTGAGCACGCGCCGCATCTGTTCGAGCGCGTGCCGGTTCTCGTCTGCGTCGGCGGAGGCCACGCAGTCGGAGGGGATGACGAGATGAAAGTCGCGCATGTAGGCGTCGTTGGCGGTGAAGAGGACGCAGATGTCGCCGGTCAGCCCGGTCAGGATCAGGATTTTGACTTGGAGGTAGTCGAGCAGCGTGTCGAGCGTGGTGGAGAAGAAGCCGGAATGCTTGGGCTTGAGGACGAAGTAGTCGGCTTCATCATCCGGCCGGAGCAGTTCGGCGATGGGCTTGCCGCGCACGTCTTCTTCAAGACAGTGCTTGAGCAGTTTGTTGAAGTCCGACTGCCACTTGCCGAAGTTGTCGTTGACGTAGATGACGGGGACGCCCGCACGCTTCGCGCGCCGCTTGAACGCGGCCAACTTCTCGGCCGCCGGGAGCGCGTGCTTGAACAGTTCTTCGCCGCTGTCGAATTCGAGATCGTTGATCACGTCGATCAGCAGCAGCGCCACCTCCGCCTTGTCGGGCACGTTCCCGTGGAGGTCATCGTTTTTCGCCGGCACGCCCTTGTCTCCCCCTTCTGCACGTCGAACCGCGAGGCCGTATAGGCGTGCATAGTACCGGAATTTCCGGTTGAAGGGGAATTAAAAAGCAGTTCGTGGTCAGTCGTCAGTCGTCCGTCGTCCGTTGTCCGTTGCTCGCACTAATCGGCAGTAGTTCGCTCGAAGAAGCACGAAACAACTGACAACCGACAACGGACGACGGACGCTCTCAGACGTAAGCCGGGGCTTTCGCCTCGCTCTTCTTCCTGCGCCAGACGGCGAGCAGCGCGCCCATCGTGAGGAAGGCGAAGAGGTGATAGCCGATGTTGATGAGGTAGAGGCCGACGGGTCGGAACTCGAAGAAGACCGTGTTCAGGTTGGTGGTCACGACGAAGCCGAGCCAGAGCCACAGCCCCGTCTTCGCGCCGTCTACGGCGTTCCCCGCGCTCGTGTAGCGCACGATGTGCGCGAGCACGTAAGCGGCGACGAGCGAGCCGACGAAGGCCAGCGCGAGTTGCAGACCTGCGCCCTCGGCCTGAATGCGCGCGAGTTGCTCCGGCGTCCAGCGCATGATCTCGATGAACTTGCCCCCGAACAAAAGCGGCGAATACCAGAGTCCGCCGATCACCCAGTAGAGAAGCGCGGAGACGGCGACTGCCGCGTAGTTTATCTTCATGTCATTTTCTCCAGATTGAAGTCGGACGAAAAAAACTCACTTGACCGACGGGTCGAACTGCATGATCCCGAAGACGTTGCCTTCCGTGTCCTCGCAATAGGCGATGTAGCCGATGCCCGGCACCGTGCCCTTCGGCATGACGACCTTGCCGCCGTGCGCCGTGATCTTCTGCGCGTAGTCGTCCACGGAGGGCACGTCAATGGTGTTGGTGGCCGAGGTCTGCGGCAGCGGGTTGTCGGAGCGTTTCATCAGGCCGCCGTCAATCCCCGGCTGCCCCTGCTCGCCTGTCATCAGCAGCCAGTAACTCTGCGGCCCGTCCCAACGCTGCGTCTTCCACCCGAAGACTTCATCGTAAAACTTCACGGCGCGTTCCGGGTCGTCCGCGCTCAATTCAAAATGTATGACTCTCGGCATGTTCGATTCTCTCCTTCTTCGCTCGGTAAGATTGTGCGTTGCCCCTTAGCGCGCCGGAAGACGTGCGGGGACTGACGGCGTCGGCGCGTTGCCAAACCGCGGCGAGGGTGTTTCGTTTATGGCGAGGGTTCGGGCGCGACTAATGAATCGAGTCGCGTTCAAGTCCGGCGAGGGAAAGCGCGTCCGTTGTAGGTCGCGCGTGTCAATCCGTTTGGCTGAAAAGCGTGTCTCTTGAGTTCGGGATAAAAAGAAAGGTGAGTTAACCCCTTGAACGTTAACTCACCCTTCAACCCGCCCTGTGCTCGTTCAACACCCGAAAGGCTCGTTCGGATGATTTTCACTTGCGCGTTTGAAGCCTTGCGCGCATTAAGGTTAGTGCGCGGCGAGCCACTGGCCGAACACGTCCGACTCTTCTTGCTTGCCGCTCCAACGCGCGCGATTCTTGCCCGTCAACGCAAGCACCATCGCCTGATGCTGCCCGGCGCGGTCGCCGAGCCGCTCGAAGTAGTTGTAGAGACGGTCAATCTTCTGCACCGACTCGCGCGCCGCCTCGACGGTCTTGAACGAGAGCACGTTGCGGAAGAAGCGCGTATAGACGTTCTGCTCGCGCCCCGTCGTCGTGTAGAGATCGAAGTAGCCGGTCAAGCGTCCGGCCGACTGCAAGACCTGCGCGACGTAGGACGGGCGCGCGCCGACCTGCCTGACGATCTGCGCGATGTCGGTCGTCCCCGCTTCATAGAGCGCGAGAATCTGTTCCTTCTTCGTGCGCGCTTCGGCGTCGTGTGCTGCTGCCTCGTCAACCTCGCGCTCGACGACGCCCGCCGCTTCCGCTTCCCGCGTCGCGTCGGCGTATTCGAGTTCGAACGTCAACGGCTGTTCCTGAATCAGTTCTTCTGTCGTCAACATGTGCTTACCTCTTACTTCCCGGAGCCGCCGCGCGCGGGGCAGGTTCGACTACTGCTTTCCGCCGCCCCGCCGCGACTCTGCTCCCCTTGGATAACCGGGTTTAGCTCGCGCGACGCATCGGCTGTTGCTGCTCGGCCGCGCCGCCCTGCAAGTTCTTCAAGTGGTCGATGAAGGATGATGCGGCCTTCTTCGACAACTCTTCCGTGCGGCAGCGAAGGACGCTCTGGCATTCCTCTTCCACGTCCACGCCCGCCTCGCGCGCGAGCGCGCGGATCATGCCGAGTTGTTTCGGCGTCACGAGGTCGCTCATGGACTTCGCCAGAGGGTCGCGCGGAAACTCGTTCTGCGGCGCAGAACCCGTCTGCTCGATCACTTCCGACTCGCGCTGGTACAACTCGCGGCCGATGCCGAACTTGATGGCCGCGCGCTTCAAGGCGTCGTGCTCGGCCTTCTTGATGCCGGTCTCGTTGTCGGCCGTGCCCGTGCCGACGCCCTCGCGCGTCACGCCGTCAATCGAGATGGCGGCGGTGACGGCCACCATGTCGCCGATCTGGACGATGCCGCGCACGGAGTGCGACCATGTGGGCGCGACGCGGTCGAGCAGGTCGGCGACCGTGTGCCACTCGACGTATTCGACCATGTGCGTGCTGCCGTTGCGGTCGCGCCAACCCTCGCGCGTCTTGATCAGCTTCGGGTCAATCGGCTGGCGCAGCGTGCGCAAAGTGCTCGTGAAAGCGAGCGGCACGACCGGCGCGCCCGCGCTTAAAGCGGCGTGTTCTTCCGCGGTGACGAAATCCAGATCATCTTCCGGCTCGATCACGGCGTTGGCTTGTCTCTTGCTCATCTCTTCTTGCTCCTCTTCATGTCTGTGATCCGCAAGCGAACTCACCGAGGGGTTATGCGCTGTCGTGGCGGCTTCAATTTCGCCACCCTCGTGCGCCGTCCCCGGTTCGTCCTGCTCCCGTCCGAAACGCGTCGCCGCGGTGTCTGCCACGTGCTGCTGTTGCGGCGTGGCTTCCGCCTGACGCGCGCGCTTCTCGGATGCGGTCGAGTTAGTGTTGGGCGTTTCCGCCGGTTCGGTTGCCGCCGCGCGTGCGGCGGGCGTCTGCGGTTGCTGTTTCGTCACAGCCTCCGAATTCTTCGCAATGAGCGAGTGCTTGACGGCGAGGACGTGCTCGCAACGAAACGTCGCGTCTTCCGCCGACTGCTCCTCGAATTCCAGACAGGAGCAACGCACTTTGCCGGCGTCGTCGCGCCACACTTCGTAGCTGCTGCGCTTGCCGCGCAGAGAAGGCGTCGTTACGCGAAAGCGGTCGCCCTCGCGCGTGACCAGACCCATCGCCGCGATCCCTTGCGCGCGTTTGTCGCGCATGATCGCCTTCTTGTCGGTCGTCGTGTTGGTCGCGGTTGCTGCTGTCGTCATGGCTCTTAGCTCCTTCGAAATCCTTTTAACTTCACGCCGCGCGCTCGACGGGCATTTCGCTCAACGTCGGCTGCGCCTGCTTCGGCTGTTGCTGCGCCGTGTTCACTACGGTCGCGGCGGCGCGTTCCGCCAGACGGCGTTCGAGGTCTGTGATGCGCGCCTCCAACTCCTCCACGCGCCGCCCCTGCCGGTGCACCGTCTTGAACAAGCCGTCGAATGTCTCCCAGATGTGATCGCTCATTTGACCCTCTCGCTTTCCGCCTTCTGCCACAGAGTTTGAAACGCTCTGTTTCATACGTGAAACAGTGTACCATGAGACGTTTTTTGTTGCAAGCATAAAACAAGGTCTTGCGTCTGGGATTTTCCTGTGATATGTTCTG
>JAUZFQ010000050.1 GCA_030838445.1 Pyrinomonadaceae bacterium
TCAGCGAGTAGTCGTTGGTCGAGCCGACGAGGCGCGAGTCGAAGCCCTCGACGGGCGCGGCCTGCGCCAGATCGAGCGCCTTGCCCTGCGGCATGCCCTCGATGATGTCCACGAGCACCACGTCGCCTAGTTCCTTGCTCGCCAGCCAGTGCGCGGCGGTCGCGCCGACGTTGCCCGCGCCCACCACCGTGATCTTGTTTCGCTTACCCATCGCTTTTCATCCTTTCCGGTTTGAGACAGAATTTTTGCTTGTAAAGAATTTAGAATTCGCGCGCGCCGGGCACGCCGTTCAACGGCACGAAATTTTGTATGACTTGGAAGAGAGCGAGTGTATGGTGCGTCAACGGCGGTGTCAAGGTATGCTTACGACTCGCGGCTGTGAGACTTTCGAGCACGCACGATGCCACTCTTCGACCGGTTAAAAACTCTCTTTGCCACGCGGGGCGCGCGTCCGCCGGCGGGGCACGCGTCTGACGCTCCGGCCGACGCGGACGAGGGCGAAGACGATCCCGACGATCCCTTCCGGGAGCCGATCCGTCTGGAGATCACGGACGTTTTCGACCTCCACACCATCGCGCCGCGCGATGTCGAGCGCGTCGTGCACGAGTACCTGTCCGAAGCGCGCCGCATGGGCTTTCGGAGCGTGCGCATCGTCCACGGCAAGGGGCAAGGCGTGCAGCGTCGTCTCGTCCACAACATCCTCGCGCGCACGCCCTTCGTCCGCGACTGGACAGACGCCCCGCCCCAATCCGGCGGTTGGGGCGCAACCGTCGCCCACTTCACACCTCAAGACAAGTGGGGTAACGATGAACGATGAATGTCTGTGGTCAGTTGTCCGTGGTCAGTTGTTCAAGACAGTCTTTAGCGACTCGTGCAAGAGGCACATGCAACTGACCACTGACTACGGACAACTGACAGTTTCCAGTTCATCGTTTCCCCGCGCGCCTCATTGCAAACAATCCGGCGCGGCCTTGTAGCCTGCGCGTTCGGCCTCCTCGATGCCTTTGAAGGCGGCGCGCAGGCGCGGGGGCACGCGCGCGTAGCCGGGGCAATGCGGCAGGTAATAAAGTTTGCTGCGGCGGTGTGCGTGGATGGGCTTCGGCGCGGCGGGCGACGGCGCGGGCAGGTTCTCTTCCGGCTCGTCGGCGATGCCTTTGCTCGTCCTGAAATCCGCAGGCGAGACGGGCACGGCGTCCGACCACAACCTGCGCCGCGCTTTGCGCGCGAGTTGTTCGGCCTCGGCGTAGAGTCGCCGGTCTTCCGCACTCAGTTCGGTATCGCGCGAGGTGTGAAACCAGACTAACCCGGCGTCGAGTTGCGCGAGGTTGAGGTCTTCGTTGTCGTAGATGACGCGGCCGAGCACGCGGCCGAACGCGTCCGTGCCGCGAAACTCGACCTTGACTAGTTTGCCGTTGATGATCGAGGCGAGGCGGTGGAGCGAACGCGCGCCGTAGGGCTGCCCTTTCGGGTCGGGCGCGTCCGTGCCGCGCAAGCGCACGCGCACGGGCTTGTTCGTCACCGTGTTGAGCACGACGAGTTCGCTGCCGCTCAAGACGTTCAGCACCCGCCCATCAATGTACGGCGTGAAGCCGTCTTCCTGCGCGAAGGCCGTCCGACAACACAGGAGCGTGGCGAGAGACAGGCCGAGAATCGTGAGGCGCGAAGCGAAGCGTGTGTGTTGCGACATGGCGTGTTCGATGCGATTCGGCTTCGGGCAAGTTGAAGCGCCCTCCGGTTCACGTAAAAATTGTCGCAGTCAACGAGTGCGAAGACGTATGTCACCGCCAAGTCTCACTTGAAGTCAACGCGAAGTCTCACTTGAATTTGACTGACTTCAACACCTCTTCGATGGCCTGCGCCGACTGCTCGCTGGCGTAGGTCGAGATAATGAAGAGCGCGTAGCCCTTCTTGAGCGTGGCGTAATAATGCTGCCTGACGAGGCCGCCCGGCTGCTCGGACGAAACGTCGAGCACGGCAAACTCCACCCCGCCGAGGGTCTCTTTCCGCGTCCCCTCCGCAACGCTGACCTTCATCGCAGAACTCTCCAATATCCGCCGTGCCTGCCCGATGTACTCCTGCGGCGTCTTGATGAGCCACGTGGGCACGGCCTCCGCCCCCACGATCAGCACGGCCGACTCGGTTGCGCCGCCCGCCGTCGGGAGCACCTTGCCCATCGTGATCAGATTGATGTTTTTACTGGCCGCATCTCTCAACCGTGCGCGCCTCTCATCCGAATCGCCCGCCACCAGATCGGCTCCCTGCTCGTCTAACTTCCGCGCGGCGTCGGCGTCGGCCACGCGCCAGCCTGCGGGAACAGTCAACTGCAAGCCGAAGTAGTCGTTGGTGTAGGTTGAGCCGACGACCCGCCCCGCGTCGGGCACAACTTTGTCAACGCCTCTCTGCTTTACTGACGGTTGCGTCGGCCCGATTGGCCCTCGACTCTGCTGTTGCGCCGCGATGGACGGACAGAAGCACAGAGCGGCGACGACGACGACGGCCAACCCCAACGCCCGCGTGATAGAAGTTTTTCTCATAACTCACCTTAACTTGCGATGCGTCAATCGCCGCCGCTTCAACTTCGGAGCGCGGGAGACAAACGCCTCGGAGGTTTGCGAGAGACAGAGGAACTCAGAGGTTGTGGATGACGCTCGTCACGACGCCCCAGACTTCAAATTCCATCTCCTCCAGAATTTCGAGCGGCTCGTAAGCCTGATTGTCGGGCACGAGAAAGAGTTTGCCGCGGCGTTGCGAGATGCGTTTGACGGTGAGTTCGCCGTCAATGACCGCGATCACGACGTTCGAGTCCTGCGGTTCGAGCGCGCGGTCAACGACGAGGATGTCGCCGGGGTGAATCCCCGCGCCGATCATCGAGTCACCCGCGACGCGCACGAAGAAGGTCGCCGCAGGGTGTTTGATGAGGTGGCGGTTGAGATCGAGTCGCCCCTCGATGTAGTCCTCGGCGGGCGAAGGGAAACCGGCGGACACGGAGGCCAGAAAGAGCGGCCGCGCCCACTTGGTCGAGCGATCCGGCCAGAGTACGGATTCAACAATTGTGTTCAAGAGAAGTCACCCCGTTGGCTCGTAGCATGGCGTTGAATGAAAGGCGAACGGGATTCTACTCGCGTCCAACTGACGAAGACAAGAAAATTATTTTTTGCGACTAAGCGACGCGCGCTACCAACTCACGCCTTCGCCGCGCGCCCACCTGTCGCGGTAGGCTTCGACGAAGCTACGGAAGAAACGGCGCGGGCGTTCGTCGAGTTGATCCGGCAGGCCGGGTTGGAGGAAGCAGGTGGGCGGCGGCGTGTTCCAAGCGCACGGTTGGTCGCCGTAAACGATGTCGAAGGTGCGGCGCGTCGTCGGCGCGTCGTAGCGGCCGCGATGGATGCCCCACGCGCTGAAGACGGCCGCGTCGCCCGCCGCGAGTGCGAGCCGCCGCGCGCCGGGCATCGCGTCGGAATTTTTCGCGCGCCCGTCCAAACCTTTGCGAATCCGGCGCTCCTCCGGGGTGTCCCAACGCCTGTGCGTCCCCGGCACGACTTCCAAGTTGTCGTCCGGCGCGAGCGCGATGTGGACGTGAACGCCCACGCAACTGTGCATCCGCGCCCGCTCGGTTTCCTCGTCGGGCGCTTCAAACTGCTGGTCGCGATGCCAGTCGCCCGCGCGCGTCTCGGTCGCCGGGTTGAAGAAGTATTGCGTGTTATGAAAGAGGGGTTCGCCGCCCAGAATGTCGGCGAGCGCGTCGAGTATTTTTTCGTTCGTGATCGCGTCGAGCAAGACGCGCAACGCGGCGGGGCGTTCGTTGAAGTAACGCGGCTCGGTCAAGAAAGCCATGTTGGTGGAGTTGGCGGCGTCGAACGTGACGGATGATTCTTTGAGCCACGCGGCCAGCACGTCGTCGCACACAGCCCTCAACTCGCGTGTGCGCGCCGCGTCGAACAAGCGCGGCATCAACACAAAGCCGTCCGCTTCCCATTGCTCTCTGATCGTGGCCGCAGCACGCATCTTTAACCCGTCTGCTTCAACCTCTCGGGCGCGCGGCGGAGAAAAATATTGACATCATCAACTGATAGGATAACATTCAGTCAGGTTCACCCGCCTCACGTTTCTTTAATTCCAGTTTCAGACCGATACCGCTCGCGCCGAAGGAGTGTACTGATGCCCGACGAAAATGCGCCGCAACAACCCGACCCCGTACCCGATAACGCCATCACGGAAGCCAAAGTGCCGGAGATGCAAGTGAGCACGCGCAGTCGCCTGTGGTGGGCGATCCTCGCCGTCTACCTCGCGCTGTTCATAGGCACGGGCTACATCGCCTTCTTCAACCGCGACACAAACCCGGCCTTGAACCGTTCCGCCGACACCTACGCCATCTCCATCACGGACGAATCCTCGAAAGCCTTCATCATAGACGTGCTCAAAGACGAGGCCGCCGAACACAAGAAGAAAGAGGCGCTCGGCCAGCAGTCGTTCAACATCGTGCTCGGCTCGCTGCTCGGTTTCCTCTCCGCCTCCGCCGTCTCGCACATCGGCGCGAGCAGCGGCGGCAACAAAGAATGAACTCTCGTCAAGACATTCTGAACACGGATTAAAGAGAGAAGAAGACTGGTGCTCCCGGCGCGATTCCAACGCGCGGCCTATCGCTTAGGAGGCGATCGCTCTATGCAACTGAGCTACGGGAGCGTGCAAAGAAACTTAGCAGATGTCTCAATCCCAGTCCAGCACGCTCAAGATTGATACTTGATGAGCGAGCGCACGTCGTAGCCCGCCAGTTTTTCCCGGCCGGGGAGGAATTCGAGTTCGACTACAAAGACGAGTCCAGCGACCACGCCGCCCAGACCCTCGACCAGATCAACCGCCGCCTTGGCCGTGCCGCCCGTGGCGAGCAGGTCGTCGGCGATGATGACGCGCGCACCCGCGCCCACGGCGTCGCGGTGAATCTCCAAAGTGTCCTCGCCGTATTCGAGCGCGTAAGAGACTCGCGCCGTCTCGGCGGGCAGCTTCGAGGGCTTGCGCACGGGCACGAAGCCCGCGCCGAGGTGATAGGCGAGCGCGGGCGCGAAGATGAAGCCGCGCGCCTCGATGCCGAGCACCACGTCAACCTTCTCGTCCTTGAACTCGGCGGAGAGGGCGTCAACCGTCTGGCGCAAGCCCTCCGGGTGCTTGAGGAGCGTCGTGATGTCGTAGAAATTGATGCCGGGCTTCGGGAAGTCCGGCACTTCGCGGATCAGTTGTTTGAGATTATCCATTGGGGTGTCAGTTGTCCGTGATGAGTAGTGCGTTGTTCTTTGTCCGTGGTCGGTTGTTCGTTTCAATCTTTAGTCGCTGCCGCGGCAGGCACAAACAACTGACCACGGACAACTGACCACGGACGTTTTTTATCTTTCGATGCGGAAGGCGACGTATAAGCCCGTCGGTTCGAGGCTGAGTTCTTCGACCTGTTCGACGCGGCCGGTGACGGGGCCGGCGGCGAGGTCGTCTTTAAAGCCCTCGACGTTTTCCGGCAAGCCTTCGGCCAAAACTTCGACGCGCCCGTCGGCGAGGTTGCGCGCGTAGCCGACCACCTGATGCCGCGCCGCCACGCGCTGCGCGAAGAAACGATAGCCGACCCCCTGCACTTCCCCGCTGACGAAATATTTACGTGCGACCCGCATGCTCTGAATGTTGAAACGTCCGGGATTCGTAAGACGCGCTATCCTAAAAGAACTGCCGCGAGAATTGCAATCGCCCGCCCGCGCCACGCGCCGCAGCTAATGCCCTTCGACGAGTTCGACGATCTTCACGTCGCCGGGGGGGATGTTGATTCTCACCGTGTTCTCGTTCGCGTTGCGGCCGATCTCTAGCGGCGCGTCGAGCGTCCATTCGCGCGCCTGCCGGATCGTCCGGCCGCGCCGCAACGCGAGCGTGACTTCGACGCCCGCGTTGCGATCAACCTGCGCCAAGCCCTGCTGCGACTTGAAGACGCCGCGATTGTTAATGAGCGTGACGAGCCAGCCGCGCCCGGTGCGGTTGACGAGCCGTTGCACGTCGCCCTTGATGCTTACCGGCGTGGCCTCCGCGAAGAGGTGCGTGAAGAGGTGCGCGGCGGCGGGCGTCAGACGCTCGTCGAGGCCGAGCAGGTCGGGCACGGCGCAGTAGATGACGCGGCCGCGGCCGTAGTTTAAAGAAGTGACGAGCGGGTCGCCCGTCGCCGTCTGCATCAACACCTGCGCGCCGCGCCGCTCGATGCGTTCGTAACGGTAGACGCCGCCGCGCAGGTTCGCGCCCGCGTCGTTCGGCAACAGGCACTTCGCGTCGTCGGCTTCGGCGGTCGTGCCGAGCGGGCGTATGCCGGGCAAGTCTTCCGGCAGTCCTTTGGCCTGCGCTGAGTTGAGGATGAAAGTGCCGCCCCCTCGAATGTAAGTCTTGAGTTGATCTGTCCACGCGGGCGTCCACTCGATGCGTCCCGATGCGACGACGGCGCGGTAAGAGTCAATCGCCTCGCGGCGTTCGTCGGAGGCGACGAGCACGTCGAAGATGTCGCCGAAGATGCCGCTGGTGAAAAACTGCCGGTCGGCCGTCGCCGGTTCGCCCTCGTTAACGGGCGCGGGGTAGTAGGCCGCGCCGAAGAGTTCGCGCAACGCGCGGTCGTGGCGCGTGGGCGGCGAGATGCCGAACGCCCATTGCGGGTAGTCGGTCATGTCCCAACCGTGCGCCGGGTCGAGCAGGAAGGCGACGGGCGTGTAGGGCGTGCCGCGTTCGGCGTGTCGTTCGGCGAAGCGGACGAACTCGTCCGTGATGCGGCCGAGCGGGTTGAGTTGGAACGGGTGCTCGCCGGGTGCGGGTTTGAAAAACTGATCGTTGCCCTGTTCGAGATAGATGGCCGACGCGCCCGCCATGTAATAGAGATAGTAAGTTTTGCGATACCACGAGAGCGAAGGCCCCATCGTCGCGCCGTAGCGCGTGTGAAAGAAGTGGCGAGGGCCAGCGAAGTTCTGTTGCTCGGTGAAGGTGGTGGCGGTGTCGCCGAAGTTCGGCGCGTGGTAGTAGAGGAACGACGCGCCGTACTGACGGGCTGCGCCGCGCGAGAAGGCGACGCGCATTGCGACCGACGGCTGCACGGCCGAAGTCTCAAGGCCGATCATGCGCGCGCCCCAGCGTCCGAGCGCGTGCGCGTAGGCGGTGCTTGAAGTGGCCTGCGCGGCGATGAGTTTGTCCCACATCGCGCCGGTTTCGGTGTGAAACAGGTTGCCCCACTTGCGCCCGAGAGAGCGCGTGTAAAAAGCGCGATAGGCTTCGAGCAGTTCGCGGCGCGACATGGCGGGCGTGAGTTTCAACGCGCCCACCTCGCCCGCGTTCCACACGTAGCCGATGCTCTCGCCGGAAATCCAGCCAATGAACTGTTCGCGCAGTTCGCCGTTGAGCAGTTTCCACACGGCCTGTCCGCGCTCCTCGGTCATCGTCGCCTGACTGTAGTTGATGACGACGGCGAAGGGCGCGCGCGTCTCGCGCAGGTGGCGCAGGAAGGGGCTGCCCTCCTGCGCGTAGGTCGCCAGTTGGTCGAGCGTGATGACGGGCACGACGAGCGGCGAGGAGTACAGCGGCACATCGCGCGCGCCCTTGTACCGGGCGACGAACTCTTCGAGCGGTTCGGCGTTGAACGGGTAGAGCGGGCGTTCGGCGGGCGGCTTGTCGAGCAGCGGCCAGAACTCCGGCGCGATGTTCCATGGCATTAGAAAATCGCGTCCGGCGACGAGTGGACGCCCCCACGCCGGCGGAGTGTGCCCCGTCGCGTCGGCTTCGAGCAGTGGCGCGAGCGGAGTCTTGCGAGTAGTAAATTCCCGCAGGACGCGGAACGCGGCGAAGTCAGGTTTGGCGCGACCTTCGGGGACGTAGGCGAGATCGTTCGTTAGCAGGAAACAATCAACGTGGCGACGCGCTTCCGCCGCGCGTTCGATCAAGAGCGAGACGCGCGCCGCGCCCTTCTCGAACGCGCCCGTCGCCGCCGCCCCGCCCGCGCCGTCCCAGACGAACGCCCAGCCCCAGTACATGCCCGTCTCGTCGTGCGGTGCGAGTCGCGCTTCCGCGCCGAACTCGCGTAGGTAAACTTCGCGCCCGCCCTGCGTGACGCGCAGGGTGAAGTTTTCGCTGCGGCCGAGCCAGTCTGCGTAGCGCACCCAGACGTGGTAACGCCCCGCGCGCGGAATCTCTATGTCCTGATAAATCTCCGCGCGCGTCTCGTCCGCACTAGCCGCCGCCGAGTTCCATTCGCTCTCGCCGCCCTGCGACCATTCGGCCGACACGCCCGGCCCGTTCATCCCCCACCCCGGCGCGCCCGCGCGCGCGAGCATCGCCCACGAAGGGTTCGACACGGGCGCGTTCAACGCGTCAACCGAGAAGCCGCGCATGTTCTCCGCCTCGTACCAGAGATACTCCGGCGTCGGACGCGCCGCAGAGTTCGTGTTGCGTTGCGCGAACGTATTCACGCTTCGCTGCGCGAACGCCGTCGCGCCGCAGAGAGACAGGCACGCGGCGACGACGAAGAGACGCGCGAGAACTGAGACGTGTAATCGCAAACGCATAGACGCAAAAACGCGGCGACCGGTGGACGACGCTCCCGTCGTCTGCCATGTCGCCGCGCCCGCGGGCTGCCGGTAATTTCTAATCTTCGTCAGGGACAGTTTTCGCTCTCGCTCCGCGCACGCCGTCAGCCCAACGCTTCGAGACATTCGGCGAGCGTGCGCTGGCGGCAGGTGTACATGGGCGTGTCGCGCAGGGTGAAGCTGCTGGCCTTCGTCTCGCGCAACTCCTGCACGAGGTCGAGGAAGTCGGCCGGTTCGTCCGTCTCGAACGCGACGACGAACTCCTGATCGTCTAGGCCGAACGAGTAGGTCGTGTGCAGTTTGACGGAGCGATACTTCGAGCCGATGCGGATGTGCTCGTCCATCATCTCCTGCCGCTCCTCGGCCGAGCGCGAATACCAATCGCGCGTTTTGACGAACGGGTAAACGAACAAATAGTTCGCCTGACCGGGCACGATGTGCAAACGGTCTTCGACGTGTTCGGGGTTGTCCTTGTCAATGTACATCGAACGCTTCGTCATGGAGAGGAACGATTGCGTCGCCTCGACGTAGCGGCCGAGTCCGGTGCGGTTGATGCGCGCCGTCATCTCCTGAATCGGATCGAGCGAATAGCCGATGCGCCAGATCATCAAGTCGGCGTTCGAGCGCAAGCCCGCAATCGAGTAACTGTGAATCAACAACGTGCCGCGAAACTCTTCGACCGCTTCGATGAACTCGCGCCGCCCTAGCTCGCGCTCGGCCTCTTCGAGCAGACGCCATTCGGGGCGCACGCGGTAGAACGTGAAGTTGACGAACTGGCGCGGCAGGTTCGGCTTGACCTGTTCGATCCGCTCGTCGCGGTCGGCCAGACGCAGGGAGGAGCGCGGGGGAGCAGGCGGCTGCACGTTGTCGGTACTCATTGTGCTTTCATCCTTAAAATAATTGCGTCGGAGGCGTCGCCCGTCGCGCGGATCGGGAAGAGTGTAAGTTCGCGGACTCCGAAGCGGCGCGCGACTATTGTGCGGCGAAGCGTGAGAGATTGCAAATGGCGGCGGGCGCTTCCCGCCACACACGACGCGGCGTGTTTATCTTTCGGACGCCCACCGCCCGCGCGTGCGTCTGGCAAACAATTTTCGTCGCGTCATAATTTTGTGATAGAGATCGGCGAAAGTCTGGTGGGCTTTTAACCCGAACACGGCGTGCCTCACCAGCCGCCCCTCATCATATGATCGAAAAACGCAGACACCCGCGCGTGCGAGCGACCATCCCCATTGACTGGGGGTTGACGCCGCAATGCCTCAAACACGACCGCATCACGAGCTTCAGCATCGGCGGCTGCTTCATCCAGACCAGAGAAGCCGCGCGCCCGCTGACCCTCGTCTATATCCGTTTCTTCCTCTCTCCAGAAGGCGAGCGGATTATCCGCGGCGAGGTTCGCTACCATCTGGACGAGGTCGGACTCGGAGTCGAGTTCATCAACTTAACCGAGGGCGACAAGCAGAACTTTCAAGCCCTCGTGGACTACTATCGCAACGCGCCGACCAAGTAAGCCCTCGCTCCCGCTTTGCCGCACGACGCCCCCGCCGTCGTGCGGCGAAGCCGTGAAGGCTTACTCGAACACATGACGGTCGAACCCGTCTCCCACCGCGCGGATACGACTGTGGATATAACTATGGCAACCGAACGCCCCCATCTTTCACACGCCCCCGCCGCTCGGTTATACTCGCCGCGTTCAACCTATTAGTTTCAAA
>JAUZFQ010000231.1 GCA_030838445.1 Pyrinomonadaceae bacterium
ATGGCGGTGCGCGGCAGCAGGCGGTAGCCCTGCGCGCCCGCCTCGGCCAGTTCCTTCTCCATCGTCTTGTGGCGCGAGGTCGCCAGCACTTTGTAGCTGTAGGGCGCGCCGCCCGCCGCCTGCACGCGTTGGAGCAGGATCGCCATGTCGTACTGCTGCGTGGGCGCGCCGTACATCACGCGGAAGCCTTTCGCCGCCACCTCGTCGAGTTCCTTCTCCATCGTTTGAATACGCTTGGTCGAGAGCACGACGTAGGTCTGATCGTCGTCGAGCTTCACGCTGCCCGGCTTGTCCTTGTTTTGAGTCGTGCTTTGAGCCGCGGCCGCGGTGTTGAACGACAACAGTAGAGCGAGTGCGATAAAACTTTTTCTCATAGTTACAGACTTCTCCTGACGGACTTCTCCGAAAAAAATTGATGGCGGTTGACCGTGGGGAGTTATCGTTCAGATGCGCCTCGGCACATTGTCTGCGAAGTTCAGGCGCGGCGTCTAGCGCGCGCCGCGCCCGTCAAGGCTTTGGCCGCCGCTTCGCCCGTCACGACCGCGCCCTCCATGAAGCCCTGCCAGTCGGCGACGTGTTCGCCCGCGAAGAGGACTTTGCCGTGCGGCTGTTGGAGGGCGGGGCGGACGGTGAACCACTGGCCGGGGCGATAGACGGCGTACGCGCCCTCGGTGTAACGGTCGCGCTGCCACGGCAGCGACTCGATGGCGCGCGCGAGTTGTGGCGCGCGTGCGTCGAGCGGCAAGAGGTCGCGCGTAATGATCTCCATGCGGCGCGAGTTGGATTGCGCGGCGAGCACGTCGGCCTTCTCGCCGATGGCGTAGCTGCACAGGATGCCCTGCGCGCCGGGTTGGTCGCGCGTGCCGTGAAAGTAGTAGTGCGAGGTCACGTCGCTGACGAGCGAGAAGTCTTCCGCGCCCCAGAAGCGTTCGTCGAAGAGGATCTGATTTTTGACGATGCGCGAGTATTGGAGACGCTCGGCGGCGTCGCGCTGCGCGGCCGGAAGCGGCGGGTCGAACCGGATGCGGTCGAGCGTGCGCGCGGGGACGGTGCAGATGCAGGCGTCTGCGTGGTGGAGCGAGCCGCCCGCCGTTTTGACCGTGACGCGCCCGCCGCGCTGGCGTATCTCCGTGACCGGCGCGCGCGTGAGAATGTTCTTGTCGCCGATGCGCTTGACGAACTCCTCGATGATGCGCGAGTTGCCGCCGACGATCTTGAAGTCCATCTCGTTCGCCGGACTCGACTCGAAATATTCGGACGCGGCAGCGTAGGCCGAGACGTGGCGGATGGATTCGCCGAAGTCCGTGCTGTCTTGCAGGTCGCGCAGCAGGAGGTCGTCCGGGGTGAACCCGATCTCTTCGAGCCACGTCCACCAGTCGAAGCGGTCGAGCCGTTCGCGCTGTCGTTCGGTGTAGCCGTGGTAAGTCTCTTTGAACTTGGCGAAGGCGGCGTTGGCCTGTGCGGAGAAGTCCCAGGAGCCGGGGCGGGAGACGCGCCCGTCCTGCATGAGCGTCGCCTCGAAGCGATGATCCTTGAGCGTGAGATCAAACTCGCGGCAGAGCGCGCGCATGCGTTCGTGGCTCGCGCCGACCCACTCGCCGCCGAGTTCGCAGACGAGTTCCTTGTTCTGGTCGAAGCGAAACGAGTGGACGCGCCCGCCGTGCCGCTCGCGCGCTTCGAGCACGGTCACGTCCCACCCGGCGCGCGTCAAGGCGTAGGCGGCGGCGAGACCGGACAGCCCCGCGCCGATGACGACGCACGAATGCGTCGCGCCGCGCCGTCGCGCGACCTGCGCCGACGCGTGATCGAGCAGAAAGGGAACGCCGAGCGCGGCCGCGCCGAAAGATTTGAGAAACGTGCGACGGGTCGGCTGCGCTTTGGCTTCCGTCGTTGGCATGTCGTTTGGCGTTGATTCAGTTGGCAAGAGTTGCCACTCCTTCCGAGATGAAATCTTACTTGCGTGCTTTCGCGTTACCAGATGTCGCCCGCGAGCAAGTCTTCGTAGGTGTCGCGGCGTCGCACGAGATCAACTTTGCCGCCGTCGCGCACCATGACGGCGGCGGGCAGGGGGCGGCCGTTGTAGGGGAACGCCTGCGCGAGCGAGTACGCGCCGCTGTTCAGGAGCGCGAGCGTCTCGCCGGGGCGCACGTCGGCGGGGAGTTGGCGATAGTCGGGTAGGCGTTGGCCGCCCTCGATGTCGAAGTAGACGTCGCCGGAATCGCAGAGCGGCCCGGCGACTTTGTAACTCGTGTCGTGCGGCGCGTCGGCGCGCGTGGCCGAGACGAGGTGGTAGTACCATTTGTAGGTCGTCATCGAGAGCAGGAGGTTGAAGCCCGCGTCCGTCAGCAGCCACACGTCGCCCGTTTCGGGACGCCGCTTGATGTTGCGCACGGTGGTCAGCACCAGCCCCGCGTCGGAGACGACGCTGCGGCCGGGTTCGAGCAGAATGGTGACGCGATCCAACAGATGCCCGGCGTCGGCCGCACGCGCCGACTCGCGCGCGACTGAGAGCGCGGCGGTGAGCACTTCGGCCGGTTCAAGATCTGCGCCGAGCATGTCGCGTTCGGCCGCGGGCATCTGGTCGGCCTGCGAGCGGTCGCGCAGGTAGTTGACGGGGATGCCGCCGCCGAGGTTGATGTGTTCGAGCGTGTGGCCGGTCTCGCGATGCAGCGCGACGAGGTGTTCCCACATCGCACGGAAAGCTTCGGCGAATGGTTCGACGTCGGGCGTCTGCGAGCCGATGTGGATGTGGATGCCGCCGACGTGGATGAGTTCGGGATGAGCGAGCGCGCGGCGAAAGGCGTCCGGCACTTCGGACGAAGTGATGCCGAACTTCGAGGTCAGCAGCGCGGTCTGCAAGCCGATGTGAGAGCGCGTGCCGATCTCCGGCACGAGGCGCAGGGTAACGTTGGCGCGCTTCGACGCGCGACGCGCGGCCGCTTCGACGAGTTCGATCTCGTAAGTCGAATCCACGTTGATCGAGTAGATTCCGGCGCGCACGGCGTCGTCAAGTTCGTCGTCGGATTTGCTCGTGCCGTTGAAGATGATCTGTTCGGGGCGGAAACCTGCGCGCAGAGCTTTGAAGAGTTCGCCGCCGCTGTTGACTTCGATGTCAATCCCGGCGTCGCGCACGGCGGCGAGGACGGCCATGTTCGAGTTGGCCTTCGACGCGTAACAGAATTTGACGGGGCGCTCGACGTTCGCGGCGGCGCGCTTGAGGCGTTCGATGTTCGCGCGCAGTCGCGGCTCGGAGAAGACGTAGAGGGGCGAGCCGTACTGGCGAAGCAATTCGGTGGCGTCCGCGCCGCTCACGTGGAGGCGGCCGTCGCGCACTTCGAGAAATTCGGGGATCGTCCACGCGGGCGCGGCCGGGCGCGCGGGCGTTTGTGCTGGCATGGTATAAAGACTCCTTGAATTTTCCCTTCGGAGAGAAGACGCGTGCGAAGATAGACCGCCGTTGCAGGACGGTCAAGTGAATGTGTCGGGCGGAGTGTGAAGATGGTTGACGCAGTTGACTGGCAACAAGTCCGGCGCGAGTTTCCGGTGACGGAGCGGCTGGCTTATTTGAACTCGGCGGGCGCGGGGCCGGTGTCGCGCGCGTCTCTGGAAGCGGCGACGGAGTTTTACCGCGAGACGTTGGAGACGGGCGACCGACGCTGGTTCGACTGGCTGGACAGGCGCGAGCGCGCACGCGCCGCCGTCGCGCGCCTGATCAACGCAGACCCCTCGGAGATCGCCTTCACCACCAACACCTCGCAGGGGATGAATTTGATCGTAGACGCGCTCGAAGGGCGCGGCGAAGTCGTCTCGTGCGAGTTGGAGTTTCCGGCCTCGACTATTCCGTGGATGCACCGTGGCGTCCGTGTGAACTTGTTGCCCGCGCGGGGCGGCGTGCTCTCGGCGGCGGACGTGTCGGAGGCGTTGACTGAGCGCACGGGCGTGATCTGTTTGAGCCACGTGCAATACTCGAACGGTTTCCGCGCCCCGCTCGCGGAGATCGGCGAAGCGAAGGGCGGGCACGCGTTCGTCGTTAACGCGGCGCAGTCGGCGGGCGTGTTTCAGATAGATGTTAAGCGCATGAAAATTGACGCGCTCTGCGCGACGGGACACAAGTGGATGTTGGGGGGCTACGGGTCGGGCTTCGTCTACCTGAGCCGCGCGCTGCTGGAAGAGACGCGCGCGCGCGCCGTCGGCTGGTTGAGCGTGGAGCACCCGTTCGCGATGCGGAACGACGAGTTTCAGGTGCGCGGCGACGCGGCCTCTCGCGCAGAGATGGGCTGCCCACACTTCGCAGGCATTTTCTCGCTCGGCGCGGCGGCCGATTTCCTGTTGCGCACGGGCGCGGCCGAGGTCGAGCAACGCGCTCTCGCACTCAACCGCCACTTGACGGAGCAACTCGCGTCTGCGGGCTGGCGCGTGCTCTCGCCGCTCGGCGCAGAGGCCTGGCGTTCGGCCGAGACGCTCGTCGCGGCCGACGACCCGGCTCGCGTCGCGCGACACCTCTCGCAACGCGGCGTCGCCGTCACGCAAAAGCCGGAGGGCATACGCGTCGCCACGCATTTCTTCAACGACGAGCAGGACATCGCGCGCCTCGTCGCCGCGCTGGACGAACTTCGATAGACTGGAAGAAAAGTGAAAGGGACACAAACTATGAGCGCAGAGCGACCGCTATTCATTCCCGTGATTCTGGGCACGCCGCGGAAGGGGCGCATGAGCGAGCACGTCGCGCGGTTCGTGCTCGGCCAGTTGGAGAAACGCGCGGGCGTCGAGACCGAGTTGATTGACGTGCGTACGCTCAACTTGCCGACGGACGACGCGGGCGAGGCCATCAAGGACGACGGCTTTAGCCGCGCCTGCGCGCGCGCCGACGGCCTCGTCATCGTCGCGCCCGAATACAACCACGGCTATCCGGGGATGCTCAAGCACGCGCTCGACACGAACTTGAAGGAGTACATACACAAGGCCGTGGGCGTCTGCGGCGTCTCGGCGGGCGGCTTCGGCGGCACGCGCGTCATCGAAAATTTGCTGCCCGTGTTGCGCGAACTCGGCCTCGTCGCCATCTTCAACGACGGCAACTTCACGCGCGTGCAGAAGATTTTCGACGAGTCGGGCGCACTGCTCGACGACTCGTACATCAAACGCACAGAGAGTTTCCTCGAAGAACTCGTCTGGATGTCCAAGACGCTGCGCTACGGGCGCGAAAACGTGGCGTACTGAGGAAGGGATGAGGGCGGAGGGATGAGTAAGCGGGTGTCAGTAGTCCGTGGTCAGTGGTCAGTTGCATGTGGCTATCATCCGAGTCGCTAAAGTTCGGCTTGAACAACTGACAACGGACTACTGACCACGGACTATTAACAACGGACAACTGACAACTGACCACGGACAAAGAGCATCCGATAGGGTTAGCAAACGAACTCACAGGGCTGTCCATGACCTCTACACACGACGCGGGCGCGGCCGACCACGACGCCACTTATCAAAATCCGGTCTACGGGCGCGACTTCCCGGATCCCTTCATTCTCAAGCACGGCGGCGAATACTGGGCTTACTGCACGGGCTTCCGGCCGGACGGCCGCGCCTTCGGCGTGCTCCGTTCGACAGATCTCGTTAACTGGCACGAACTCGGCGGCGCGCTCGCCCCTCTGCCCGGCGAACACCCGTGTTATTGGGCACCCGAAGTCGTCTACGAGAACGGGCGTTTCCTGATGTATTACAGCGTCGGCAACGAGAAGTTGATGCACCTGAGAGTCGCCACGGCGTCGCACCCGGCCGGGCCATTTGTTGACAGCGGCCACCAACTGACCAACGCGGAGTTTGCCATTGACGCGCACGTCTTCGTGGACGAAGAGGGCACGCGCTGGCTCTTCTACGCGACCGATTTTCTCACGCACACGCACATCGGCACGGGCACGGTCTGCGACCGGATGCTCGACCCCTTCACGCTCGCGGGTGAACCGCGCCCTGTGACGCGCGCGCGTTATGACTGGCAGGTCTACGACCCGGAACGCAAAGAGAAGGGCGGTGTGCGCTGGCACACGGTCGAAGGGCCGTTCGTGTTGCGTCGGAAGAATCTCTACTACCAGATGTTCAGCGGCGGCAACTGGCAAAATCTCACCTACGGCGTGAGCTACGCCTTGAGCGAACGCGTGGGGCGCGCGGACGAGTGGGAGCAAGCGGCCGACGGCGAGCGCGTGTTGCCCATCCTTCGCACCGTCCCCGAAAAAGTGATCGGCCCCGGCCACAACTCGGTCGTGCGCGGGACGGACAACCGGCAGTTGTTCTGCGTCTATCATCGTTGGGACGGCGAGCACGGGCGCGTCCTAGCCATTGACCGGCTCGACTGGGTGGGCGAGCGCATGACCGTGCTCGGCGCGACGTGGACGCCGCAACCCGCGCCCACGCCGCCGACCTTCGCGGGTTTTTCCGGCGAGCGCGAGGGCGACCTCGGCGCGGGCTGGACGTGCGCGGGCAGCGGCCTTTGGAGCGTGCGCGACGGCGAGGCGCGGCATGAGGCGAGCAGGACAGGGGATGAGCCAGTCGCGGCGTCGGCGCGTTGCGAGACGGGCGCGTCGAGTTTTCTGTTTGAAGTCAGTCTGCGTGCGCCGGGCGCGGGAGATGCGAGCACGGCGGGCAGCGCGGGCGGTGCGGATGAGGCGGGGGGCGCGTTCGGCGTCGCGCTGTTGAAGGGTGAGGAGCGCGTGCTGGAGTTTGCGCTTGACTTGGGGGCGAACGAGGCGCGCGTGAGTTGGACGGCGGAGGACGGGGAGCGTGCGGAGACGCGCTTCGCGCTGCCCACGGATTTCGACGCGCGCTCGCTGCACCTGCTGCGCGCGGAGGTTGACGCGGGGCACGCGACTATTTTTCTTGACGAAAGAGTCGTGCGCTGGCAAGGTACTTTGAACGCCGCGCCGGAAGCGTTGGCGCTCGTCTCGGAGGGCGCGCGGGCGGCGGCCTTCAAAGGGTTTCAACTAACAAACGGGTGGGAAGAATTGTTCACGCGGCCGGAGCGGTCGCTGGCCGAACGCGGCTGGCGACACGACGGCGCGGCGTGGAGTTTGACAGACGACCTGCTGCGCTTCGACGATGCGGAAGGCCGCGGCTTCATCACCAGAGAGCCGTCGCTGGAGGCTTACGAACTTGTCGTCAACGTGCGGCTTGAGCGCGAGCACGCGAGCGCGACGGGCGGCTACGGCTTCCGCCCGGCCTCCGGCGCGAAGGGGTTCGACCCGCTGTTCACCGTCGAACCAGATGGCGCAATGCGCGACCGTTGGAGGCTCGTCGCACGCAATCAAGAAGATGATTCGCCATTGGTAAACTGGCCGCTCCCCGAGTCGTTCGATCCGTTCGTCATGCAACAGTTTCGCTTCCGCAAACAACACGGGCGGCTCGCCATCGCGTGGGAGTCCACGCCGCTCGGCGACACCGACATCACCACAGAGGCCACCCGCGTCGGCCTCTACGCACACCGCGCCGCCGTCGCCTTCGACATGGTGCGACTGACAGCTTTGAAAGAGTGACAAGTGACGAGTGACAAGTGACAAGTTAAAACCAGAACTTGTCTTCAACTTGTCACTCGTCACCTGTCACTCGTCACTGTTTTCTTATGACTGAACTGATACTGGGGGCGAGGCCGGAGGACTTCATCTGGGCGAGCGGCGTGGAGGACACGTTCGTGCCGCAGGTGAAGGCGGGGCATCGCGCGCTCGACGAATACCAGTTGATGGGGCATTACGAGCACTGGCGCGAAGACCTCGCGCTGGGTCGTGACCTCGGCATGCGCGCCCTGCGCTGGGGCGTGCCGTGGTATCGCGTCGAGCCGGAGCCGGGCGTCTTCGACTGGCGTTGGGCTGACGAAGTGCTGCCCTACATGATCGAGGAACTCGGCATCACGCCCATCGTTGACCTGATGCACTACGGCTGCCCGATGTGGCTGAAGAAGGAGTTCATCAGCAAGGACTACGTGCGCGCCGTCTCGACCTACGCCGCCGCCTTCGCGCGCCGCTACAAGGATTTGGTCAAGTGGTACACGCCCTTGAACGAACCCATCGTCAACGCGTTGATGTGCGGCAAGCGTGGCCTGTGGCCGCCTTACCTGCGCGGCGACGGCGGCTACATCCGCGTCATGCTCCAACTCGTGCGCGGCATCATCGCCACGGTCGAAGCGATCAAGGAGGTTGACCCGCTCTCGATCATGGTGCACGTCGAGGCGACGGGCTTGAGCCGCGCCATCCGGCAGGACTTGGAATCAACGGCCGTGGAGGAGCAGCGGCGCGGCTACCTCGCCTACGATCTTCTGGTCGGCAGCGTCACGCCCGACCACCCGCTTTTTCCCTGGCTCTTGCGCAGCGGCGCGAGCATTGACACGCTCGACGAGATCGCGCGCAACAAAATCTCGCTCGACGTGCTCGGCATGAATTTCTACCCGCAGTGGTCAACGCAGCACCTCTACGTTGACCAGAAGGGGAGGCTCGCCTACCGCCCGCACGAAGAGGACGGCGTGGGCTTCGCCGCCGTCATCAACGACTACTACCAACGCTACAAAGCTCCCGTCATCATCACGGAGACGAGCGCGTTCGGCTCGGAAGAGTTGCGCTCGCGCTGGTTGAAGTCCAGCGTCGAGGCGGTCAAATACCTGCGCGGGCAGCGCGTCCCCGTCCTCGGCTACACTTGGTTTCCGATGTTCACGATGCTTGACTGGCGTTACCGCCACGGCCAGTCGCCGCTCGAACACTACCGCCTCGAACTCGGCCTCTACCGCCTGAGCGACGACCCCGCGCGCGAGGGGCGTTGGCACGCGACGCCGCTCGTCGAACAGATGCAGAACTACATCGCCAACTCCGCCGAATCGGTCGGCGCGCTCGACCCCTCCGCCCTCGCCCCCGCGCTCAACACCGAAGCCAACAGGGCGCACTCCCACGCGACGGAGCCGAACGCCGCCGCCCACGCACGCGAGCGGCCGCGGCCGGAGTTGGTCGAGGGCGATTAAATCGGACTGAACCTCTGTGCGCGCAACAGGCGCGACAGTGCGAGCGCGCCGGGGAGTCGGCACAGTTAAGTGTGCGGGCGCGCCGTTGCCTCAACCCGAGTTGTTAGCGCCTGCGTGTCAGCCCAAGTTTGACAGCCGCGCACGCCTTTGAGTATCTTTCAATGCATCCGAAAGCATTTGCCGCGTAGCGCAGGCGAACGCCGGATGTCTTTCCTCTGAGCGGGTGTGGCGCAATGGTAGCGCATCAGCTTCCCAAGCTGAGGGTTGCGAGTTCGAGTCTCGTCGCCCGCTTCAACAAACAAAACACAATTCACGACGAGGCGCGCGCAGCCGACTGCGGCCGGCGTAGGTGCGTGCGTCGGGTGTTGGTTCATGCGGGTCGCGCTGCGTCGGCGGCGGCGACCGGGGCGAGCCGGGAATGCCTTCAACTTACATGTCTTGACACGAAGATTTAAAGGAATATGATGGCGGCGGCTTCGAGGCGTGTGCTCTCGCGCGCCTACTGCTCGGCTTAACCTCAACTCAAGCCCGGCCGTCCGTTCCTCATGAGAGTGGAGACACATGATGAGCTTGATAAAAAGACTCGTCCCCCTTTCACTGAAGCAAAAGATCAAAACTTTTCAGGAAGACTACCAACGGAGACAATTGTTCGGCGCGCTCGCCCCGCTTGTCCCGCCGGTCGAACGCATGTACGACGGCCCGCCGGGGCTGGCGGAGTTCAAGGCCAACGGCGAAGAGTTTCTCGCCATCTACCGCGAGCGTTGCGGCCTCGGTCCCGACGAGCGAATGCTCGACATCGGCTGCGGCACGGGGAGAAAGACCTTGCCGCTGACTCAGTATTTCGACGCGCGCGCGGTGTACGAAGGCGTGGACATCGCGCCGGAGGGGGTTGACTGGTGCCGGGAGAAGATCACGCCCCGCTTCCCGAATTTCCACTTCCGGCAGATCGACGTTTATAACCAACTCTACAACCCGCGCGGGACGCACCGCGCGTCCGAGTACCAATTTCCTTTCCCCGACGCTTCGTTCAGCTTCGCGGTGCTCGGCTCCGTCTTCACGCACATGCTGCCCGACGATCTGGCGCACTACCTGCGCGAAGTCGCACGCATGTTGGAGTCGCGCGGGCGGTGCTTGATCTCTTACTTCCTACTCAACGAAGAAGCTCTGCGACACGTCGAGGCGGGCGAGGGCACGCTCGATCTCAAGTACGTCTCCGAGCAGTACCGCGTGATCTCGCTCGAAGTACCGGAGGAGGCGATTGCGTTCGACGAACGCTGGGTGACGAATTTGTACGCGGAGGTGGGGCTGGAGATCGTGCGGCTCGACTACGGCTCGTGGTGCGGGCGCAGAGACTATCTGAGTTATCAGGATTTGGTGCTGGCGGTTAAGACGTAGAGACACTCTCGAGGCTAGTTTCTCAACCACCACAGCAGCAGGAGGACGAGCGATGCCGACAGCAGGGCGGCGAGCAGATGCCGCGCGGATAAAGCGAGCGCGCCGCAATAATGGCAGCGCGCGGCCGAATGCCTGATCCGCTCCTGGCAGCGCGGGCAATATCTTTTTTGCCGCCTCATGCCCCCTCTTAATACAGAAGTCGCACCGAGGTCAAGCCTGCTCCGCGTCGCGGCTGGACATTTCCGACAGCAACTAAACGGCCGCCTCGTCCAAAAACAAGTGCGCCGCTTTCTACGTATCAGCTACGAACCTTTGCCGTGCGACATTCTTCGGTGAATGAGTTTATCCGAGCAGCGAAAGTTTTTAAGGAGCGCATCGCGTTATGAAAAGTTCAAGGGTGTTCATGCGACTGCTGTTGTCGGTCGCGCTGGCGGTTTCGACTTCGGCCTACAGTTCGGCCGTCGCACAGCAGGCGCGGACGGTCGTTGTGCCGATGCAGACGGAAGCGCGCGGCGCGACGGGTGCGTCTGTTGCTACCACTGCGGCGGCGGCGCAGGTGTCGGAGCGAAACGTGCGCGCGCACATGGAGTTTCTGGCGAGCGACGCGATGCAGGGGCGCGGGAGCGGGACGCAGTTCGAGTTGCTGGCGGGGCAGTACATCGCTTCGCAGTTGCGTCAGTACGGCGTCGAGCCTGCGGGCGATGCCGGGGCGTCGGGGCAGAAAAGTTTCATCCAGACCGTCGCGCTGACGCGTCAGGCTTTCGCCGAATCGCCCGCGCTCACCTTCAACGCGGCGGGCGGCGCGGAGCGACGTTGGGTGCACGGCAAGGAGATGCTCGTCGGTCGAATCGCGGCGGCGCAGTCGAAGGGAACTTTGCAGAAGTTGCGCGCGGGCGAGCGTCCCGCGGCGGGCGCGTTCGTACTGTTGGAGCAGGGCGAGGGGAGCGACACGCGGCAGTTGTACACGCAGGCCGCGGCGTTGGGGCAACAGGGGGCGGCGGCGGTCTTCGTCGCGGAGAACGCGTCGCTCAGGCGAAACTGGGCGACGATGGGAGCGAGGCTGCCGGAGTTGCCTCTGATGGCCGGGAGCGGCGCGGGCAGCAGCAACATCTTCGTCTTGAGCGCGGACGCTTACAAGGAACTGCAAGCAGTCGCCGACGGCACACAGATCAGTTTCGGGGGGACGCTCGCGCCCGCCGAGACGAGCTACACCTGGAACGTCGTCGGCGTGCTGCCGGGCAGCGGCGATGCGAAGCTGTCGAACGAGGCCGTGCTCTTGAGCGCGCACATGGATCACATCGGCGTCGGCAAGGGGCAGGCGGGCGACCAGATTTATAACGGCGCGGACGACGACGCTTCGGGCGTCGTGGCCGTGTTGGAGTTGGCGCGCGCACTCGCGGGCGCAGGCGCGCGGCCGAAGCGCACGGTCTATTTCGTCCTCTTCGGCAGCGAAGAGAAGGGCGGCCACGGCGCGCAGTATTTCCTCTCGCGCCCGCCCGTCGCGCTCGCGCAGATGGTGGCTAACCTGGAGTTTGAAATGATCGGGCGACCCGACCCGAAGGTGGCGGCCGACACCCTGTGGCTGACCGGCTACGAGCGTTCCAACCTCGGCGCGGAACTCGCCAAGCAGGGCGCGCGCCTCGTCGCCGACCCGCACCCCGAACAGAACTTCTTCCAACGTTCCGACAACTACGCCCTCGCCCGCCGCGGCGTCGTCGCGCACACCGTGTCGAGCTTCGGCCTCCACCCCGAATACCACCAACCCGGCGACGACATCGCCCACATAGACTTTGCCCACATGACCCGCGCCATCAACTCCATGGTCGCCCCCGTCCACTGGCTCGTCAACTCAAACTTCACCCCCGCGTGGGCGGAAGGCAAGAAGCCTTAGGCGTGGTGTAAACCCGGCGGTTAATTTCTAACCTTGCCCGTTACGACCTTCGATGTACCGGTCAACAGTCTCGGCCAGTCGATCCACCCGCGCACTCATTCGCGTGATCGCCTCGTCCGCCCTAGCCGCTGCTGCCTCGCTGCGAATCTGTGCATCGGCTAATGCAGCCATGCGCTCGTCCGCATGGGATTGCGTTGCTGACAAACGTCCCATCGCATCATCAGTACGGATTTGTGCGTCGGTTAAAGCCGCGATGCGCTCGTCCGCGTGCGACTGTGCCTCTTCGGTGCGAATCTGGGCATCAACCAAGGAGGAGATGCGCGCGTCCACGTCGGATTGCGCTTCGTCGCTACGCATCTGCGCGTCAGCCAAAGCGGCGATACGCTCATCGGCATGGGAGCGTGCCTCGTCGCTACGAATTTGGGCATCCACCAGCGCGGCGATGCGCTCGTCGGCGTGCAATTGTGAAACGCTCATTCGCGCCATCGCGTCTTCGGTACGGATTTGTGCATCGGCCAAGGCCGCGATGCGCTCATCTGCGTTTGACTGTGCCGCGCGCCCTTCGTCTAATCTTTCATCATAGCGGCGCAACATCTCCACCAGCATTTTGAAATATTGCTCAAGGTCTGAGACCCGCCCTTCCAACTTGTCCGCGCTCATTTCCGACCACCTTTCTTGCTCACCATTGACACCCTATTAACTTTAGCTTTCAGTGGTCTCCAAGGCTTCCGCGCCTCTACTAAAACCAGTTTAGATTCCCTGAATCGGATGATCCCATTTGTCCTACGGTTCGTTAACTCCAACTATTTCTTGCCGCCTTTCTTCTTACCAGCTTTT
>JAUZFQ010000090.1 GCA_030838445.1 Pyrinomonadaceae bacterium
GTTTGGTGAACATGTCGCGCGCGTCAATCGCCGTGCGGACGCCCGCGTTGACGAACACGATCAAGGCGAGGATGACGAGCGCGCCGCCCGCCAGCCCCAACTCTTCGCCGATGGCCGCGTAAATATAGTCCGAGTCGGCCACGGGGATCACTTCGGCGAAGCCGAGGCCGAGGCCGCGACCCGTTAAGCCCCCCGACGCGATGCCGAACGTGGCCTGCGCCGGTTGGAACGCGATGCGGTCGAACCACACGTCAACGTTCACCGTGTCGCGCATGGCCTCGCTCGATTCGGCGAGTTCGCGCATGCGCCCGTCGCGCGCGAGCGCTTCGTCATAGTCCTTCTTCCACCAAGTCTCGTTCGGCGAGGGCGGGTTGAAGCCGTCGAGCCAGAGGTGGAAACGCTGCTTGATGCGAGAGGGGAGCGCGGCCTGCACGGGGCGCGAGAGCGTCGGCAGGAGCGGCACTTTCTCCTGCACGTTCGGCGGGAGGGAGCCTGCGACGAGCACGCCGATGACGAGCACGACCGAGCCGACGAAGACTAAGAGTTGCGGCCAGCGTCGGACGGCGACGAGGTAGAGCGTCGCGTAAGCGCCGCTGAAGACGAGCATCTGCCCGAAGTCTTTCAAAGCGAAAAACGGGATGAAGGGAATCAACGCCATCACGACGAGCGGGATAATCGCCTGCGCGCGGGGCATGCCCCAGTAGGTCTTGGCGAGGTCGCGGTAGTAGGCGGTCAGGATTCCGGCGAAGCCGAGCAGGAAGGGAATCTTCGACGGCTCCCACGGCGTCATGTTGCCGAGCGCCTTGCCCGCGCTCGAAGTGATGACCGCCGCCACCAGCGGCACGAGCGTGATGAGCACGATGATGAAGCTGTGCCGCTGTACGAGGTTGAGAAATTTGTCCTGTACGCAGAAGTAGTAAGCGACGGCGAAAGCGAAGAGCGCGAAGATGGGAATCCAAGTGTAGCCGGACGTGAGCACGCGCCCGACCGTCACGTCCGACTGTTCTGCGGCCTGATTGAGCAACTGCTGATCGACCTGTTCGCGGTTGGTCGAGAAGCCGAGCATCTTCTTCTTGTCGTCGTCGTAAAATTTATTGATGAAGCGCAGTCGCTGCACCTGCGTCTTCTCGGCGCGCGCCTCGGCCTTGTTGCGCGAGCCGTATTCGGGGTCGCTGTAGAGTCGATACTGGACGAGCATGCCCATCGAGAAGAGCAGGATCGCCGTCGTGTACAAAGCCCAGTTGCCGCGAAACTTCATCTGTCGCGTGAGCCAGATGACGAGGATGAAGATGGGGACGTAGAGCAACAGATCGCGCACCGCGCTGACGGTCGAGGGCTGGTAGCCGCGCAGCAGGGCGGCGCGCGTCACCGCCACGTAGCCCGCGATCTGCAAGCCGACGATCAGCAGCAGGATGAAGAGGTGTGTCGAGGCACGGTTTTTCATAAATGTCGGGCAACGTTCAAGTCTAAACTAACAATGGCGTCTGAACTTCATAACCACCAGCCTTAATTAACGATGACGACTGAAATTCATAACCACCAACTTTATTGTCTGGCCGCAACGGCGCGCGGCGTCGTCCTCGGCTGCGCGGGGCGCGGCTGCGGCGTCGTCGGCGTCTGGCCGGGGCGCGGCTGCGTCTGACGCCCGCCGCCGGGCTGCGCCTGCTGCTGTTGCGGCGACTGTTGCTGCTGCGACGGGGCGGCCGGGACGTTTCCGAGCAAGCCCAAATCCTTCGCCTTCAAGACGAGCGCGGCCGCGATGGGCGCGGCGGCCTTCGAGCCGTAGCCGCCGCCTTCGACGATGACGGCCAACGCGAGTTGCGGGTAGTCGAGCGGCGCGATGCAGAGAAACCAACTGTCAATCCGTTTCTCTTCGGAGATCACGACCTGCCGGTACTCGCGGATGACGTTGCCGCGTCGGTCGCGCTCATACTTCTTGACGGTCTTCGGCTCGCCCGTCTTCGGGTCGTATTCGGGCACGTCCTTTTGCGCCGTGCCGGTCTTGCCGCCCGTCGTGACGCCCGCCGCCTGCACGGGGGCGAAGACGCCGCGCGCCGTGCCCGACGCGCCGCCCGTGACCAGCCCCATGATGCGACGCATGTCGGCGGCCTTGTCCGGTGACATCACCTGATTGAAGACGGCGGGCGGCTGGTTGAACTCGATCTTCGGCTTCATCAACTTGCCTTCGAGGTTGGCGATGGACGCGGCGGCGAGCGCCATCTGGAACGGCGTCATCTGCCCCGCGTACCCCTGACCGAAACCTTCGATGGCGAGATCGTAGGGGCGCATCTTCGCGCCCGTCACGATGGTGGCCTCGCTCGGCGCGAGTGCGCGTGCGAGAGCCGTCGTGCTGGTGTTCCAGATTTCCGGCTGGCGGCGCGCGCGCGTCGCCTCCTCCGGCGTGCCGTACGCGCCGATGCCGATGAGTCGCGCGGCCTGCCCCAGACGCTCCGCCCCCATCTTCACCGCCGCCTGCGCGAAATACTGGTTGCAGGAAACTTCGTAAGCCGTGTCCACGCCGATGTGCCCGTGGACTTCGCCCGCCCCGCCGTCGTCGAGGATCGCTTTCGCGCCGGGCTGCGCGTAGTAGCCCGCGCCGCTGCAAGTGTATTTCTCGTTCTGCGTCCCGGCGAGATACTGCGCGATCATCGTGACGGTCTTGAAGGTCGAGCCGGGGATGTAGTAGCTGCGGAGCGCGCGGTTAACGAGCGGGCTGTCGCGTTTGTCGGCGTCGAGTTTGATCCACGTCGCCTCGTCCTGCACTTCGGCGAGCGTGTAGGAAGGGTTGCTGTACATGGCGAGCACTTCGCCGGTCTGCGGGTTCAAGACGACCACCGCGCCGTGGCGGTCGCGCAACTGTTCGACCGCCGCCTTCTGCAACTCGCTGTCAATCGTCAGGCGCACGTCGAGGTTAGCGGGCTGCTTGATGTCGCGCTCGAAGAGCACGTCAATGGCTTCGGGGGCTGCGCCGCTCTGCACGCCGAACAGCGCGCGCTCGATGCCGGCGTCGCCGCGCTCCGAGCCGAACAACTGCGCCATCTCTCGATCCATCGGGTACTCGCGCACGATGCGCCCGCTGTCGCCGCGCTTGTAGAGAGCGAGCGCGTTCTCAAGTTTGCCGGAGCGATCCAGTATCCAGCCGCGCAAAGTTGACTCGGAGAGTCGCCGGTTACGCAAATCTTTGTAGTTGAGATCGGAGAAGCGGTCGTTGCGCTCCTCCGCATACTGCGCCCAGTAGACGTGGAAGCCGAAGACGGTGAGCGCGAGGATGAGGAAGAGCCAGCGCAGCGCGTAGAGGCCGCGATTCGTGGAGGTCGCGCCGAGCCGCTGCCTGACTTCCGCCGGCAAATCGGCGGGCGCGACCGCCGCCAGCGCCGAACGCCGCCGCCGCATCCCGAACACGAGCGACAACCCCAACAGCAAGACCATCAACGCCAGCCCCGCCACGTAGATCAAACTCAACAGCGCGGGCTGCTTCTCTGGAATGACTTCAAGAAACATAATCTTTAAGTGACGAGTGACAAGTGACGTGTTACGAGCA
This sequence comes from Pyrinomonadaceae bacterium, assembly GCA_030838445.1. Taxonomy (GTDB): domain Bacteria; phylum Acidobacteriota; class Blastocatellia; order Pyrinomonadales; family Pyrinomonadaceae; genus JAIVJZ01. The sequence goes on from JAUZFQ010000090.1 coordinate 3,542, forward strand.
AGAACAAGTTTTTAGTTATTAACTTGTCACCTGTCACTTGTCACTCGTCACTGCTTTCTAAATCTTACTTCGACATCGCCGAAGCCGACGACATCGCCGTCTTCGAGTTGGCGCGCTTCGCCGTAGTTGATGCGCCTGCCGTTTATATATGTTCCGTTTACCGAACCTGTGTCGGAAACGAGCAAAGTTCCTTCGCGGTTCATCAAAATGGCGGCGTGAATCTTGGAGACGCTCGGATGCGGCAGCGACAAATCGCAATCCGTCGCGCGCCCGACGCTCAGGCGGCGGCCGCCCGGTTTGAAGTAGAGCGTGCTCTCCTCCGACTCCTTGCCGACGTTGATGCGCGCGTGAACTGTCACGTTCTTCGCCGCCGCCACCGCCCCCAGAGATGCGGCGGGCGGGGTTGCGCCTGCCGCCGTCGCGGCGCGCTCGCGCTCCTCGTCCTCTCGCTGCAACTCTTCCTCGAACGCGCCGTAACTCGGATCGACGGCGATGCCCGTGGTGAAAATATCGACGAGCGTCTCCACCTCGACGGGCGCGAGCGTGTGTAGGCGTTGGTCGTTGATGTGGTCAATAGCGGCGGCCAGCACCTCGTTCTCCAATTCCTTGACCGCTTCGGGCGGGGCTTCGGAATGCGTGCCCCACTCGATCTTGAGTTTCATCACGTGCGGGGCGATGCGCCCGCCGCGCCGCGAGTCGTCGCGCACGCGCTCGTCAATCAGGCGGTTCATGCGCTCGATCAGGCGGGTCGTGGTGAAGCCGTTCTGCGGCTCGACGGCGCGACCGAGCGAGCGATCAACCACCGCGCCGACGCGATCCAGCACGCGGCGCAGCAGTCGCTCGGCCAACGCCTCGTCGCGTTTCGGCGCGCTCTGTTTTTTCTCAGTTTTGTCCATGCGAATCTATACGTCCACACGCCGACCTGGTTCGATTTGGTCGCAACGCTGCTCAGAATAAACTACGGGCGCGAAAATTGCGCGACGTGGGGGAGGGGATTGTAAACATTTTAAGTCGCGGGCTATTTTAAGGGGAAACGCGGAAAAGTAAAAAGGGGAAAGGCCGAAGCGCGACGTTTGACGCGCGCTTCGCGCCTGCGGGGTGAGTTTAACCGCTTACAAGCGCGTCACCCGTGGCTCTCAGGTTGCGCCCGCTGCCGCGCGGCCTCGTAGAGGATGACGGCGAGCGCGACGGCGACGTTGAGGCTTTCGACGGGCGGCTGCATGGGGATGCGGACGCGTTCGTCGGCGGCGCGCGTTTCGGCCGCGTCGAGTCCGCCCGCCTCCGCGCCCATGAGGACGGCGCGCGCGCCCGTCCAGACGAGTTCGGTGTGTGCGTGCGTCGCCGCGAGATCGGCGCTGACGGTGCGGATGCCGCGCTCCCCGCACCACGCGACGACTTCGGCGAACTCCGCGTTCGTCCACAGCGGCAAGCGGAAACTCGACCCCATCGCGCCGCGCAGCGCTTTCGGCGACAGCAAATCGGTCGTGCCGACGGTGGCGACGACGCCGGACGCGGACGCGGCCTCTGCCACGCGCAACATCGCCCCCGCGTTCGCAGGATTGTTGATGCGATGCAGGACGACGACGAGCGGGTCGGGGCGAAGCGACTTTTCAAACGTCGCGCGATCCGTCTCGAAGCGGCGAGCCAGCAAGACGATGCCCTGCGGCGTTTTCGTGTCGCCGAGCGACGCCAGCACCGTTTCGCTGACGAGCATGAAGCGCGGCTCGGATTGTTTCAAGTCATCGAGCAGCCGTGCGTGGCGCGCGTCCCCGGCAAACTTCTCCGTGTAGAAAACCTCCTCGCACGCGAGGCGCGAGCGCGCGGCCTCTTCGCATAGGCGCAAGCCCTCGATAAAGAGCGACTCCTTCGACGCGCCTTTGCCGACGGCACGCGCGTGTTGGATAAGCGGGTTGTGGCGGCTCGTGATCATCGGCGGTCGGCGTCAACGCGGGGGCGGCTGAGTTTTAGATTGCGCCCCGGCGCGTCTATGATGAAATTTGTGCGCCGCGACTTGTGCCCGGCGGGCAGGGCGGCGCAAAGTTTTACATGGGGGATAATTTGTGGCGGGGTCATTGCCAATGAAGAGACGTGTGCTGGTGGCCGTTGACGATCTGTTTTTCGCGTCGAAGATTCGCGCGACGGCGGAGCACATCGGCATTGAGGTCGTGTTCCCGCGAAGCCTTGATGCGTTCGGCGAGGCGGCGAAGGATGGCGCGCCCGCGCTCGTCATCGTTGACTTGCATTTACAGCGTTACGATCCTTTCGCCGTCGCGCGCCAACTTAAGTCTGACGAGTTGTTGCGCGAGACGCCGCTCGTCGGCTTCTTCTCTCACGTTCAAGTCGAACTGCAAAGACGCGCGGCAGACGCGGGCTTCGACCACATCCTGCCGCGCTCCGCCTTCACCAAACGCCTGCCGGAAATTTTACAGGGGCAACTTTAAACGCCGCACGTTTCAACCGACCGGCGTGGGCGCGATCACTTCGTGAATCGCACGCACTTCCGACACGAGTTGTTCATATTCTGCGAGCGTGAGCGCCTGCGCCCCGTCGGAGAGCGCGCGTTCCGGTTGATCGTGGACTTCGATGATCAGCCCGTCCGCCCCGGTGGCGACTCCGGCACGCGCGAGCGGCGTCACCATGTAGTTCTTGCCCGTGCCGTGCGACGGATCGATCACGACGGGTAGATGCGAGACGCGCCGGACGGCCGGGATAGCGGCGAGGTCGAGCGTGTTGCGCGTGTGCTGCGCGAAGGTGCGGATGCCGCGTTCGCACAGGATGACGTTGTAGTTGCCCTCGGCCATGATGTACTCGGCGGCGAGCAGCCACTCGTCGAGCGTGGCGGCGAGACCGCGCTTGAGCAGCACGGGCAGGGGCGAGCGACCGGCACGTCTGAGCAACGAGAAGTTCTGCATGTTGCGCGCGCCGAGTTGGAGCACGTCGCCGTAGCGTTCGACCAGATCGACGCCGTGCTCGTCCAGAGCCTCGGTCACGATCTTCAACCCGTAGGCTTCGCGCACGTCGGCCAGAATCCGCAAGCCCTCTTCGCCGAGACCCTGAAAGGCGTAGGGCGAGGTGCGCGGCTTGTACGCGCCGCCGCGGAAGAAACGCGCGCCGCTGCGGCGGACGGTTTCGGCAATGGCGAAAGCCTGCGCGCGGCTCTCGATGGCGCACGGCCCGGCGATGAGCGCGAGTTCGTCGCCGCCGATGGCCGCGTCGCCCACGCGGACGATTGTCTTCTCCGGTTTCAGGTCGAGCGAGATCAACTTGTACGGCTTGGTGACGCGAATCGCTTCGGCCACGCCGGGCAGCGTCTCGAAGCGCGTCGCGTCAACCGCGCCCTGATTGCCCGTGACGCCGATGGCCGTGCGGTTCGCGCCCGGCAACGCGTGCGCCTTGTATCCGAGTTCCGTGACGACGCGTACGACGTGAGCGACATCCTCCTCGGTCGCGTCGGCTTTCATAACGATCAGCATATAAATCTCCAAAGACAGTGACGAGTATTAAGTGACAAGTGACAAGATAGAACAGTGAATAGTGAATCGTAAATCGTGAATAGATGGGAACTGCTTTTAGCTATCCACGGCTGACAGCTTTTTCCGACTCGTCACTCGTCACTTGTCACTCGTTACTGCACTCCTACATTCTTTCCGGCACAGTGATGCCGAGCGTGGCGAGCGCGGCCGTCAGTTGGCGACGCACGAGGTCGGCGATGTTGATGAGCACGATGCGGCGCGTCTCGTTCTCTTCGGCGATGATGCGATGGCGATGGTAGAAGAGGTTGAACGCCTTCGCCAGTTGGAACGTGTACTTCGCCAGATACGCGGGTTCGGCCTGCGCGGCGGCTTGCGCCGTGGTCTCTTCCAGACGCGCCGCCTGCGTCAGCAGCGACCAGAGTTCGTCGCCGCCTTCGCCCGCAAAAATTTGTCGCACCGCTTCGGCGTCCGGTTCACTCCCGGCCAGCCCCTTGGCGAAGGCACGCGCCCGCGCGAGCGTGTCATCGTCCAACTTGCGGAAGATGGAGTTGGCGCGCACGGCGGCGTACTGGCAATAAGGGCCGGTCTCGCCCTCGAAGGAGAGGGCTTCTTTGAAGTCGAAGGCGATCAGCGAATTGCGCGTCCACTTCAAGAGGAAGTAGCGCAGCGCGCCCGTGGCGATGATGCGCGCCGTCTCGAATTTCTCCTCCGGCGAGAGTTCGGCGTGGCGCGTGTCAACTTCCTTGAGGGCGTTCGCTTCCAAACGATCAATCAGATCGTCAACCTTCACACCCAGCCCCTTGCGCCCGCTCATCTCGATGTGCGGCCGCGCGCGATCTTCCGCGCTCAACTCGAAACCGAGTTCCTCGGAGGCGGCGGGCGAGAGCGCGACCATCTCATATGACAGGTGGACGCTCGGCTCACGCGCGAGTCCGGGGACGACGGCCTGCACGCCGCGCTGCACGATGTCCTGCGTGTACGACTGCCGCGAGTCGATAACGTTGTAGACGATGCTCCCGCCGCCGAACTTGGGCGGCTGGTTGGCGACCATTGCTTCATCCGTCGGCGGCTGGCTCGTCGTCACCCAGACGACGTGGCCGTCCACGTATTGTTGAAACGGCTTGTAGTAAAAATCGAGGCCGAGTTCGCCGAGCTTCCAGAGTTGATAGGCGATGTCCTTACCCGCGTATGTGACCGTGCCGTTCGAGCGGACGATGATCTTGTCTGCGTCGTGCTCGTCCGTGCCCGTGTGCGAATCGGCGGGCATCACCCAACAATTAGCGTTGCGTCCTTCGGTCTCGAAACGAATCGCGCCCGTCTCTTTCAGACGCCCGAAGGCGCGATCCCAGAAGCGCAGGCTGAGAATTTCCGACTCGCGCGGCAGCACGTCGTAGCGTATGCCGAGCCGCCCCATCGTCTTCAAATGACACTCGACGATGCGCGTGGCGATGTAGTCGGCCAACTCGGCGGTCGGGTTGTCGCCAGCTTCGATGGCGTGGAGCGTATCGCTCCGCAGCTTCAACAACTCCGGGTCTTCTTTGCCTTCGGCGTCGCCGCGCCGGTAGAAGAGGCCGACCTGCGCGTACAAGTCCCAGCAGTAGTAATCGAACGGCCGCTCCGGTGTCAGCGACTCGTCGAGTCGGCGCACGTCTTCGAGCGTCATGTGCTCAATGTGCATGAAGCCGACCACCACGTCCGCCACCTGCACGCCCGTGTTGTCAATGTAGTTCTGCACCTCGACCGTCGCGCCCGTCGCGCGCAGCACGCGCACGAACGTGTCGCCGAGCACGCCGTTGCGCAGGTGGCCGATGTGCGCCGCCTTGTTCGGGTTGATGTTCGTGTGCTCGACGATGACTTTCGACTTATCGCCCGCGCTCATGTCGCCTTGCGAGAGTGTGGCGATGGGCGCGTCGGACGAGGCGACGAGGTGTTGGAGACTTTGCGCGCGGTCGTAAAAAACGTTGAGGTAGCCCGCGCCCGCCACTTCGACGCGCGCCACGCCCGCTTCCGCTTCCAACGCCGCCTTCAACTCTTCGGCGATGGCGCGCGGGTTGGCGCGTTCGCCCTTCTCCTGTTTGAGTCGCTTCGCCACCTCGAAGGCGACGGGAAAGGCCACGTCGCCGAGTTCCGTGCGCGGCGGTATCTCGCCCTGCACGGGCGGGAACGAAACGAACTTCTCCTCAATCGTGCTGCGCACGCGCGCGCCGAGTCGTTGTTGCAGTTCAAGCAGATTCAATGATGCGGTGTCCTCATGTCGCGTGGATGAAAGCGGCGGCGCGAATCGCACGAGGCGGATCGCGCGTCGCTCTCTGGAAAGAAACGAGTATAGCGCAGCGTTCAGGGCAGAGGCTAATCGCGCCGAAACTTCGCCCCCTGACGCTACACTATAAGACTACGCTTGACACTTCGTCGGTCGCCTCTGCTACCATCGCCGCCTGAATCCGATGCCGACACAGATCGAGCCAGCCTTGCTGACCGAGTTGCGCGGGCGACTGCGAACGGCGCGCCGCGTCTTCGTCCTGACGGGCGCGGGCGTCTCGGCCGAGAGCGGCGTGCCGACGTTTCGCGGCGGCGGCCAGTCGGGGGTCTGGAAGGGGATGCCCTTCGACGCGATCTCTTCGTACAGGATGCTCCAAAGCGATCTGCCCGCCCTCTGGGAGTGGTTCGATTATCGCCGCAACCTGTTGCGCGACTTGCGCCCGAACCCCGCGCACCTGACGCTCGCCGCGTGGCAGGAGAAGTTCGCGCACCTGTGCCTCGCCACGCAGAACGTTGACGGCCTGCACACGGCCGCTGGCTCGCGCGACGTACACGAACTCCACGGCAACATCTGGACGGCGCGTTGTACGCAGTGCGACGCGCGCGAGTCGTTGCGCGAAGAAACTAACGTAACGGGCGCGGCGATGGGAGCAACTGACGCGGCGACGGGCGCGCGTGAGAGGCCGCCGGTTTGTCGTTCGTGCGGCAACGCGATGCGCCCCGACGTGGTGTTGTTCGGCGAGATGTTGCCCGCCGGAGTTTTTGAACAAGCGGCGGAGGGCGCGGCCGCGTGCGATCTCTGTTTCGTCGTCGGCACGTCGTCGCTCGTCTACCCGGCGATGCGCCTGCCGGAGATCGCGCTCGAAGCGGGCGCGTACACGGTCGAGATCAACCCGGAGGCGACGCCCTTCTCCGCGCTCTGCCACGCGGCGATTCAGGGGCGCGCGGGCGAAGTCTTGCCGCAGTTGGACTACTGATGCGCACACTCTTCTTCGACTGCTTCGCCGGAGCCAGCGGCGACATGATTCTCGGCGCGCTCGTCGCCGCCGGGGCGGACGCTCGCGCCCTGCGCGATCAACTCGCGCTGCTCAACGTCGCCGGGTTTGAAGTCTCCTTCGAGACGGTTGACCGCTCCGGCATCAGCGCGACGCACGCCGTCGTCAACACCGCCGACCAGACGCAGCATCGCCACCTGAGCGCGATTCTCAAGATCATCGCAGACGCGCCCCTGAGCGAGACGGTCAAGGCGCGCGCCTCGCGCATCTTCGAGCGGCTCGGCGAGGCCGAAGCGCGCGTCCATAACGTGCCCGTCGAGAAGATTCATTTTCACGAAGTCGGCGCGCTCGACGCCATCGTGGATGTCGTCGGGGCGTGCGTCGGGTTTGAACTGCTCGGCATCGAACGCTTCGTCTCGTCGCCGCTGCACGTCGGCAGCGGCACGGTCGAGATGGCGCACGGGCGTTTCCCCGTGCCGCCTCCCGCCGTCGCGGAACTCTTGCGCGACGTGCCCGTCTACGCGACCGACATCAAGGGCGAACTCGTGACGCCGACCGGCGCGGCCATCATCTCGACCGTCTGCGCGGAGTTCGGCGCGCTGCCCGCGATGCGCGTCGCGGCGACCGGCTACGGGGCGGGGACGCGGCAGTACAAAGATTTCCCCAACGTGCTGCGCGTGATGGTCGGGGAGATGGAAGCGACGACTGCGGCCTCCACGTCGTCAATAGAAGGCGATAACCTTGACACGGCGGGCGAGAAACTCTTCATGATCGAGACGAACCTCGACGACACTTCGCCGCAACTTGTGGGCTATGCGATGGAGCGCGCGTTCGCGCTCGGCGCGCTCGATTGTTTCCTGACGCCCGTCCAGATGAAGAAGAACCGGCCGGGCGTCGTCGTTTCGATCCTGTGCCGCGCGTCCGAGCGCGAGGCGCTGACGAAGTTGCTGTTTGAAGAGACGACGACGCTCGGCGTGCGCAGTTACGAAGTCGAGCGGCGCGCGCTCGGGCGCGAGTTCGTCACGGTGGAGACCGGGTTCGGCGCGATCAATGTTAAGGTTGCGCGCAGGGGCGACGGCAGCGTGTCGAACGTCGCGCCGGAGTATGAAGATTGTCGCGCGGCGGCCGTGCGTGCGGGCGTGCCGCTCCATGTCGTCGAGGCGGCGGCGCGGGCGGCCGTTAATGTCGCGGCGGGTGAGAATGGAAAAGATGAAAGCGAATGAAGTTGACTTAAATAAGATCGCGGAAGGCATCAAGCTCGTGCTTGAGGGCATCGGCGAAGACCCGGAGCGCGCGGGCTTGCGCCGCACGCCGCAGCGCGTCGCGGAGATGTACGCGGAACTAACCGCCGGGATGCGCGAAGACCCGCACGCGCACGTCGAGCCGCTGCCGGGCGACACGCACGACGAGTTGGTCATCGTCAAAGACATCCACATCGCCTCGATCTGCGAACATCACCTCGCGCCGTTCGTCGGCCGCTGCCACATCGCCTACATCCCGAAGGGCGGGCGCATCCTCGGACTCTCGAAACTGGCGCGTTTGTCCGACACGTTCGCGCGTCGCCTGCAAGTGCAGGAGCGTCTAACGTCTGAGATCGCCGACACGATCTTCGACGGCCTCAAGCCGCTCGGCGTGATGGTCGTCATCGAAGCCGAGCACACGTGCATGACGCTGCGCGGCGTCAAGAAACCCGGCGCGCTCACCATCACCTCCGCCATCCGCGGCGCGTTCCGCAAAGACCCGCGCACGCGCGCCGAAGCGATGTCTCTGATTCAAGGCCACAGAGCGTAAATCGTGAATGGTGAATGGTAAGTGGTGAGTGGAAACTGCTGACTTCCATCTGCCATTTACCATTCACCATTTACCATTTACCATTCACTAACGATGAAAACTTTCTACGTCACGACGCCCATCTATTACGCCAACAGCCTGCCGCATCTGGGGCATCTCTACACGACCATTCTGGCGGATTGCGTGACGCGCTACCGGCGGCAGCGTGGCTACGAGACGCTGTTTCTGACCGGCACGGACGAGCACGGCATCAACGTCCAGCGCGCCGCCGCGCGCAGCGGGCGCACGCCGAAGGAGCACGTTGACTACATCGTCGGCGAGTTGCAGCAGAGCTTCGCCGCCTTCGGACTCGACGGCGCGCACGGCGGCTACGACATCTTCATGCGGACGACCGAGCCGTTCCATTACGAAGCGGTCGCAGAGTTCTGGCGGCGCGTCGCGGCCGCGAAGACGCCGAAGGGGCGCGAGGCGATTTACAAGGGACACTACGAGGGCTGGTTCTGCGCGCCGTGCGCGACGTTCAAGACCGAGGACGAGTACGCGAAGCCGGAGCGCGAGGGCGACCCGCCGCTGTGCCTGATTCACGAAGCCCCGCTCGACCGCGTGGCCGAGGAGAGCTACTTCTTCCGGCTCTCCGATTACGGCGAAGCGTTGCTCGCGCTCTACGAGTCGCGCCCCGGTTTCATCAGCCCCGACGCGCGGCTCAACGAAGTCGTCAGTTTCATCAACAGCGGATTGCAAGACCTCTCCGTCAGTCGTCTCAAGAGTTCCGTCAGTTGGGCGATCCCCGTACCCGGCGACCCCGATCACACGATCTACATCTGGCTCGATGCGCTCTCGAACTACATCACCGCGCTCGGTTGGGGACGCGCCGGAGGCGAGGGAGAAAATCGTTTCGAGAAGTTCTGGCCGGGCACGCACTTCCTCGGCAAAGACATCCTCCGGCAGCACGCGATCTACTGGCCTGCGTTCCTGATGGCCGCGGGCATCGAGCAACCCGTCGCCGTCATCGCGCACGGGACGTGGCTCGATCACGCGGGGCGTAAAATGTCGAAGACGCTCGGCAACTCGATTGAACTGCCCACGCTCAGACGCCACTTCTCGACCGACGTGGTGCGCTACTTTGCCTTGCGCGAGATGGTCTTCGGGCAAGACAGCAAGTTCGGTTACGAGGCTTTGATTGATCGCTCGAACAGCGATCTGGCGAGCGGCCTCGGCAATTTGTCGAGCCGCACGTTGACGATGATCAATCGCTACTGCGACGGCCGCGTCCCCGCGCCCGACATCGAAGAGGGGCGGCGCTTGCAGGCCAAGCGCGCGGGCGTGGACGCAGACGCGCAGGCGCTCGCAGACACGCTCGAATACGTGCGCAACTCGTTCATACAACTTTTCGAGGACAACGTGTTCCACCGCGCGGTCGAAGTGGCGTGGACGGTCATCGGGCGCATGGACAAGATCATCTCGGACGCGAAGCCTTGGGAGTTGGCGAAAGACGAATCGCAGCGGCAGACGTTGAATGCCGTCCTGTACCGCGCGGCCGAGACGCTGCGCTGGCTCGCCGTCATCCTTCATCCGGTGATGCCCGACGCCACGCGCGCCATCTGGTCGCAACTCGGTCAACCGGGCGACCTCGCGAAATACGATCCGGCGGAACTTCAATGGGGAGGTCTTCAAGCGGGGACGCAGATCGGCGAAGTCGCGCCCGTGTTCCCGCGCATTGATAAAGCAAAAATTATGGCCGAGATAGAAAAAGAGAACGCGGCGAAAGAGGCCGCGAAAACAGAGTCGAGCACGCCGCACTCAGGCACGCACGCGACCGAGGCCGACGCAGTGCCCGGCGCGTCCAACGCCACGGAGACGAAGCCCGAACCGCCACAGCGCGGCGCGACTGAAGCCGACGCAGTGCCGCAAGCGCAGGGCAGCGGCGCGTCGGAAAATAAGGACGCGCCCGAAGGCGTCGCCACGTTCATCGGCATCGAGGACTTCATCAAAGTCGAGATGCGCGTCGGCGAGATACTGACGGCCGAGCGCATCCCGAAGTCGGACAAACTGCTGCGCTTCACGATTGACCTCGGCGAGGCCGCGCCGCGCCAGATACTCGCGGGCATCGCCGAGTATTACGAACCGGAAACACTCGTCGGGCGCAAGGTAGCGGTGGTGTCGAATCTCAAACCGCGCAAGCTGCGCGGCTTCGAATCGCAGGGCATGGTGCTCGCCGCATCCCTCGGCGACGAAGGCCGCCCCGTCCTCGCCACCTTCACCGAAGACGTGCCGAACGGGGCAAGACTCAAGTGACAGTGACAAGTGACAAGTGACGGGTGACAAGCGAAGCAAGTAAATCGTGAATAGTTAAAACCTGTCTTCCTCTATTCACGATTTACGCTTGACGGCTTTTATCTCGTCACTTGTCACTCGTCACTTGTCACTGTTCTCTTATGTTAGTTGATTCACACGCGCACATTGACGGGACGGAGTTCGACGCGGATCGCGACGAGGTGGTGGCGCGTGCGCGCGAGGCCGGGGTCGTGGCGATCTTGAACGTCGGGACGGGCGACCCGCACGGCGGCGATTTGGAACGCGCGGTCAGGGTGGCCGAACAATATGAAGGCGTGTACGCGGCGGTCGGCGTGCATCCACACGACGCGCGTTTGTTTGACGATGGGGCGGCGGGGCGCGTGAACGAGTTGGCGCGGAGTAGCAAGCGCGTGATCGCATGGGGCGAGATCGGGTTGGATTATCACTACGACAACTCGCCGCGCGAGGTGCAGCGCGAAGTGTTCAAGCGGCAGTTGCGCATGGCGCGCGAGTTGAACTTGCCGGTCATCATCCACTCCCGCGAGGCGGACGCGGAGACGGTCGAAATTCTACGCGCGGAGTCGGGCGGTGCGGCGGGCGGCATCATGCACTGTTTCGGCGGCGGCTACGAGATGGCCGCGGGCGTGCTGGAACTCGGCTTTATGATTTCGTTCGCGGGCAACGTGACCTTCAAGAAGGCGGAGGCGTTGCGCGACGTGGCGCGGCGCGTGCCAGTCGAACGCCTGCTCGTCGAAACCGACTGCCCGTTTCTCACGCCCGTCCCTTTTCGCGGGCGGCGCAACGAACCGGCGCGCGTCGCGGAAACCGCGCGGTGTCTGGCGGAACTGCACGGCATCGAGGCCGACGAGTTCGGCCGGATCACGACCGGCAACTTTCAACGGTTCTTCAATCTTTCCCTCACGCAGTAGTGGCCGGGCGCATCGCGCGCCGCGACCGTCTCGAACACACGGCCGGGGCAACTTTTACCCCGCGCGCGTTAATGTTATAAATGCTGCGGGCGGAGGATGTGAAAAGTTGTTCTAAGTCGCCATCCGTCGTGCGCCGCTGGTCTTTAACTTATGGCTCAACAAAATTCATTCGACATCGTTTCGCAAGTTGACCGCGCGGAGATCAACAACGCCCTCGACCAGACGATGAAAGAGGTGCGGCAGCGTTTCGACTTCAAGGGCAGCGCGGCCGCCGTCGTGCTCGAAGAGGAAGAACTCATTCTC